>JANMIF010000266.1:0-30456 GCA_031375695.1 Planctomyces sp. | reverse complement strand
TTCATGAGCAACATCCACGGCAACCGCGTGAATCAGGATCTGCTGGTTCGCAAAGGCTCCGGCTACGTCGGCAAGCACGGCAAGGATTTGCTGATCGCCAACGACCGCTGGTTCCGAGGCATCAACCTGAAGACCGGCCCCGACGGCAGCGTCTACGTCATCGATTGGTACGACAAAAACGCCTGCCACCGCACGAACTCGGAGATTTGGGACCGCACAAACGGGCGGATTTACAACGTGAAGTATGTCGGGAGTGGTCAGGGGTCAGAGGTCAGAGGTCAGGGGAAGGTAACGGACCTTGCGAAGCTTGGCGATGGCGAACTGCTCGCGCTTCAAACGCATCCGAACGAGTGGCAAGCTCGCATGTCGCGCCGTCTGCTTCAGGAGCGGGCGGCGAACGGTTCACTCAGGTTTTTGACGGAAAGGAAACCCGACCAGCCAAGACCGTTCCTGAAAGCATTCGAATCACTTGGCAGCAACGAAGTCAGGAACAAACTGCGTGCGTTTTGGACGTTGCACGTCTTGGCACAATCGATCGCCAATGGACCAGCCGGGAACGGAGCGGAACCAAATCGGCCTAGCTCGAAAGAGAGCCTCAAGGCCTTCGAGGTTTATATGCTCAATACGTTCTTGCAGGGTCGGCAGGACGAGAATGTTCAAGCCTGGGCGATTCAGTTTTTGTTTGAGAATCGAGAGTGGCTCACCGACGAATCCCGTCACATCCGGCAGTTGTACGAGCGCATTCCGTATCTTGCGGAGACCTCCACGTCACCGCTAGTGCGACTGTACTTGGCCAGCGCCTTGCAACGCATGCCGAACGAAATGAGATACAACGTTGCGTCGCTGCTGTTGATGACTCACACCGCAGACGCAGACGACCACAACCTGCCACTCATGTATTGGTACGGCGTCGAACCTCTCGTCGCTTCCGATCCGCGGCTGGGATTGAACCTGGCTTACGTGAGTCGCCTTCCGAAGGTCGCTCGATTCATCGTCAGGCGATTGGCGTCCGAAGAGAAATCACTCGGCATTGTGTTTTCGGCCATCACCCAGCCTTCGGAAACAGTCGATGCCAAATACGTCGCCTGGAAACCGGCGGAATGGCGTGAGATGTTGATCGAAGAATCGCTCGCCGCGTTTGAAGGGCGAGTCAACATTCCGCAGCCGGAGGCTTGGACGGTGGCTTACGAGGCGTTGTCGAAGAGCGACAACGCTGCGATTCGGGACAAGGCGGATCAGATTGCCGTGATCTTCGGAGACCAGCGAGTGCTGCCGAAGATCCGCGAGTTGCTCGTCAACGACAAAGCTCCGCTGGAGAAGCGGCAGCAGGCGTTGGACATCTTGCTGCGCGGTCGAGACAAGGACGCGGCTCCGGCGTTTCAGGCAGCGGTGGCTGATCCCGCGTTGCGCGGCGCGGCGATCCGAGCACTCTCGGCTTACGACCACGAACGGACTCCGGCCGTCCTGCTGACTCAGTACGCGAAGCTGACCGAGGCCGAAAAGCGGGACGCGATCAACACGCTCTGCTCGCGGCCGAGTTATGCGGCGACGCTGCTCGACGCGATCGAGAAAGAAAAACTGCCGCGAACTGATTTGCATGCCTACAACGTGCAAGCGCTGCTGCGGTTCAATGACGAGAAGCTGCAAACTCGAATCAAGTCGGTCTGGGGCGAGTTCCGGCCGACTGCGAAGGACAAGCAAGAACTGATCGCCAAGCACAAGGCGAATCTCACACCTGCGCGTGTGAAGAACGGAGACTTGAGCAACGGCCGGCGGCTGTATTCGAAGACCTGCCAGTCATGTCACACGCTGTTCGGCGAGGGGCAAAACGTCGG
Organism: Planctomyces sp.; assembly: GCA_031375695.1. Classification (GTDB taxonomy): domain Bacteria; phylum Planctomycetota; class Planctomycetia; order Planctomycetales; family Planctomycetaceae; genus SXKJ01. The sequence continues at coordinate 28,621 of JANMIF010000266.1, read as the reverse complement.
CCCAGACATTACCGGCTCGAACCGCGCGAACCTCGATTACATCCTGGAGAACATGCTCGATCCGTCCGCCATCGTCGGCAAGGACTATCGCGCGACAAACATCGAAACCAAAGACGGCCGAGTCGTCAGCGGGTTAATCCAGAAGGAAACCGACAGCGCAATCACGCTTCGGACGATTAACGACACGCTCGTCATCGCGAAGTCCGACATCGAAGATCGGAAACTCTCCGAGTTGTCGATCATGCCGGAAGGGCAACTCAACACGTTGACTCCGGAGGAGGTGCGCGATCTGGTGGCGTATCTCGGCAGCCCGACACAAGTCACTCTGCGCGGGCCGAAAGCTCCGATTGATGCCCAGACCGGCAAAGTGCCAAACGCGTTCGAAGCCGAATCGCTCAAGATTCTGAAGGTCACGTCCGGCAATGCGGCCAGCCAGAAGATGGGGGAGTTCTCGGCCGACAAGTGGAGCGGCAACGATCAGGTGTGGTGGACCGGCGGCAAACCGGGAGCGCGGCTGGACTTCGAATTGCCAGTTGCGAACGACGGAGAGTTCGTCATCGAAGTCGCGCTGACGAAAGCTCGCGACTACGGCGTCGTGCAACTTCTGCTCGATGGCGAAAAGCTCGGCGGCCCGATCGACTGTTTCAACGTCCCCGACGTCATCACGACCGGCGTGCTGAACTTTGACGCTCGCAAGATCAGCAAAGGCCATCATACGCTGTCGTTCGAGATCGTCGGCAAACACCCAGATTCCGTCCCTGGCTTCATGGTTGGCGTCGATTACGTCCGCTTGTTACCGACTTCAAGCAGCAAGTAACTCCGTCGTCAACAGGCGACTTTTCGTCGTCGCTGGTCTCGCGTACTTCACGAGTTTCGCACCAGCCGGCATGGTGGCTGGCCTGCAGGACGAACGACTGACGCTGCCGGGGTTGGCTTATGCTTTCGTGGGATTCTTGCTGCCGGCATGCGCGCACCTGGCGATTGCTCGGTATCGCTGGCAACGAATGGAATTTGGGATGTTGAAGTGACGGCGATCAGCGAACGTCATCAGCCGGGGTCAGGCACCTGATCGTTTTACAGAACCTGTACGCCACGCTCCCCGGTCACCACATCGCCGATGATTGTGGCAACGAGGTCGTGTTCGGCCATTCGACGCAGCGTTGCATCGACGGCTTCCGGCGACACGATCAGCGTGAAGCCGATGCCCATGTTGAAGACGTGGAACATTTCGGCTCGGTCGATGTTGCCCAGGCGTTGCAGCCAATCGAAGACCGGCGAGCGAGTCCACGTCGCGGTGTTGATTCGCACAGTCACGTTGTCGGGGAGGATGCGTTCGATGTTGTCCTTCAGGCCGCCGCCAGTGATGTGACAGAGGCCGTGAATCGAACCGGCTGGCGCCGAGGACAACACGTCTTGAACGGGGCGAACGTAGATGCGGGTGGGTTCGAGCAACGCCTCGCCGACAGTGCGGCCGAGTTCGGGGATGTGTTGGTCAACGGTCAGCTTCGCGTGCTCGAAGACGACTTTGCGAACGAGGCTGTAGCCGTTGGAATGAAACCCGGTCGAGGCCAGGCCGATCACGACATCGCCTGCTCGGACCGCTTTGCCGTCGATGATTTTTGGCCGATCAACCACGCCGACGCTGAATCCCGCCATGTCGAAATCGCCCGGCTGATAAATGTCCGGCATGATTGCCGTCTCACCACCGAGCAGGGCCGATTTCGCTTCAACACAGCCGGCCGATACGCCCGCCACGAGGGTCGCGATCAAATCGGGATCGTCTTTGCCGAGGGCGAGGTAATCGAGAAAGAACAGCGGTTCGGCCCCGACGCACAGCACGTCATTGACGCACATCGCCACGAGGTCAATTCCGACCGAATCGAACTTCTTCGCAGCGATGGCAACCTTCAGTTTCGTGCCGACTCCGTCCGTTCCCGATGCCAGAACTGGATCGGAATAACGGCCGGCATCGAGCCGCAACAGTCCGGCGAAGCCATCCGGCAAGTCGATTACTCGTGAAGTGTGCGTCCGCTTCATCAATGCGGGCAATCGCTGCATTGCTTGGTCGTACAAACCCAGGTTGACCCCGGCCGATTCATAAGTGAAGGACGTCATCCGCTCTCATTTCCTAACGCGGCGAAGCCGCAACTCCGTCGTTTATTGCGCTGGCGAGCTGGGCGGCGTAAGCCCCCCGGTGATTCGGAATCGTCGATATCTCCCGATTCAACCGGGGGCTAACACCGCCCCGCTCACCAAATCGTTCTCGCAGTCGAGCGAAATGTAATCGGACGTGGTCTGTCTCAACAGCTTCACCGTTCGCGCCACAAGACCTCATCGGAAATGCCGAGCTGCTGCTGCGTGGTCGCGATGTCGGCACGGAATCGTACGGCATCCAAGGGATATCCGGCGGTCGGCTTTAAGCCGGGAATCTGCTCCGCCCAAAAGTCATTGAAGACGTGCATCGACAATTCTCTCGCGTACTTGCAGACCAGCGATGCCAACGCCACCGGGAAGTTCGCTTCGGCTTTCATCTGGAATCGCAATTCCGTCGCTCCGACACGGTACACGCTCCGCTCTTTCGACTCGGTCGCGGCAAAGATCATCCGGTCGTCGAGCACTTCGGCCAGCAGATCGTCGTAGCGGTTGCGGCCCCCATGCTTGTCGCAGATCACGAGCGTCGGTTGCTCGTCGTCCGGGTTCCAAACGGAACGGAGCAGATTCAAACTGATTCGCGACAACGCCAACGCTTTGTTGTTCGCCGAGCGCACCAAGTCGTTGAACTCGGCCGGCTGTACGATCGCGCTGTGCATCGCCAACAACGTCACGCCCGCTCGCCGGCAACACTGTTGCCAGCGAGTCGCGATATCGGCAATCAACGCCGTATCGACTTCCGTCGGCAGTGACAACTTGCGACCGAGCCACGGGGCAGGCACACTAACCCGAAACGTGAGCGAGGAGGAGCGCTCCACAAGACTTGGAGCGACTTGACTTGGAATCGGAGAGTTTGTGGAGCACGCGCCCTCGCTCACGCTTCGTGTCAGTGTTGCGGCGTGCGCCACATCGGGTCGCAACACCGTCGTCAAATCTGCCAGCGACTCCGGTCGATGCCCCAACATCCGCAGCGCGCTCAGCACGGATTTCTCAAGCGCTGCAAGTCCCTTTCCCGGCGAATAGACCTGCTTCGAGTCGGCCACCTGCAACATCAACGGCTCTTTGGTGGGCGTCTGCCGAGCGACCTCGGCCATCGCCTCCCACAGATTAAACTCACGCGGCGACCCCGGCACTTCCCATTTCGTGACCGTCACTATCAACGGTCCTAAGTTGGGACCGTATCCGGCTTCATCCATGCCAATCAGCAGTCCCATGGAATGCCCCTCGAATGTTGTCGAGACTGACGCGAACAGCGTTTGTCGCGAAAGATGACGGTTCGCAATTGATTTGAACACGGTTACGGTGCCGTCATCGGGCATTCGTGGCGAGTGATTTGTGCCTTTGTAGGGACGATTGCACGACTGGCGCGACGACCCTCACCACCATTTGATTGCCCGCGCGATCGACGTGGATCACGTCGCGAGGCAGGAAGCGTTCGACGCCCCATGATCCGGCCTCTTCAAAGAGCGGCACCAAATCCACGCAAGTCACCTTGGCCTCGGCGGCGACTTGCCGCATGGCTTCTTGATAAGGAATACGCCAAGTTGTTTCGCCGAGCAGTTGTCGCCGGTCGGGCCAGACGATTAGCGCGACATCGCATTCCTGTTGGCGGCAGGCGTCAATCATCGCGTGCAGATTTGCGGCGAAGTCGGGCAGGCTGACTCGCGGAGTCCAATTCAAGTTCGGATCGAAATAGTTCCAACTTGCTTGCCTCGCCCAATCCGATTCGTCTGGAACTGACGAGCGACTTGCGGCTCGCAGTGATGCCGATTTCAGCCAGCTCACGGCCCGGCTGTGATTCAGCCAGGCCAATCCCGATTTCAAGAACGCCGGTGCGTGATCCTTGTCGGCTCGATTGTCCCACCGCCAGCCGTCGTTGTTGCCGAAGGTGATCACGGCGAGATGCGGCTGCCACTTGATCAGATCGCGAGCCAAGCGTTGTCGGCCCTGAAAACTCGTGTGTCCGGGGATTCCGGCATTCAGTACCTCGACAGCTCCGGGCTGTTCGGCATCGAGCAATTCTTGCAACTGATTTGGCCATGCCTCGGAGAAATCAACGCCGAACGCGAACGTTGTGCTGTCGCCGAAACAGAGGACTCGAAAACGATCGTGAGCTTCCGCGACGGATACCTCACGGCTCCGCATTCCGTGACTGTTTGACATCTGGCCGCCCCACCAAATGCCACGTTCCACCGGAGTCGCCATGTCTGGCTTCAGTCGCCAAAAGCAATCGGGGTCGGGCTCGAAGAGGTTCTCGTCCGGCTGGCTGCCGAGAAAAACCACGATCCGCTCGATCTGTTCAAACCGTCGTGACAGGCCCTCTTCGGAGACGCAGCACCGCGTGACGATTTCGGCAAGCAGGAGCAGCACCGTTACAGGGATCAAGGTAAACAAGCACCGCTTTCGTAACGAAATAGCCTGAATCGTAAGTGAGGGTGAACGTTTCACAGGATATTGACTTCCAAGCGAGCGTGAAGCACCGGGCTTCGTTCACGCCTATTGAAGTGGCATTTTTTGTGGTTTGGCCAGAAGGGGCCGCAACAAGTCGCCAGGGCAAGCGAAGCGAGGCTGCGTCTCAGACCTGGGTCGGTTGTTAGTGGTTGAACACGAACTCCAGCGAATTGAGCAGACTCCAGGCGAGGTCTTCAGCCGCTTGGCGGCGGGCGGATGAGTGCTCTTGCAGATACTTCGAGGCGGCGGTCTTTTCGGAATCGGACGGTAGGCGGCTCACGAAAATCACGAATAGTTCGTCGATGAGTGCCGCGTCATCCGACGGGTATTGTCGCACCAGTCGCGCGATCGAACCTGCTTCGTGAGAAAGCTTACTTTGCAGTTCCGGCGAATTCAGAACGTGCAGGACTTGCGAGACACTCGGCTCGGTCGCCCGTTCGCATTCGCAGGCGGTCGCGCGGACCGGGCGGCCGAAGAGTTTCAGAAAGTAGTGATTCACCTGGCTGTCCCAAAGTTGAATCGCCCGCGAGCCGTCGGGAGTGCCGGCAAATTTGTCCGGGACGCCGGTCGCATCGCAGACCGCGTCGAACAGAACTTCCGCATCAAGCCGCTTCAGTAACGCGCGCGAATAATTTTGTTCGTCCACTTCGTTTGTTTCGTTCGGCCGCGACGATCGCTGATAGGCCCGCGAGGCAGTGATCGTGCGGATCAACTGTCGCACGTCGAATCCCGATTCGACAAACTGCTTGGCCAGCGCGTCGAGCAATTCGGGATTCGTCGGCGGGTTCGTGAGCCGCACGTCATCGACCGGTTCGATCAGACCTCGGCCGAGAAAATGTGCCCACATCCGATTCGCCATGTTCTTCGCAAACCACGGATTCTGCGGCGCGGTCATCCAATCGGCGAGCAGCTTGCGGCGGTCTCCGTCGGGTGATTTGTCGGGCAGCGGCTCGCCCAGCGGATGCGCGAAGACAGTCTCACCGGTTCGGGAATGTTTGGTCGGGCCGGAGTCGCGAACCAGCAACATCTCGCCCTGCGGCGTTGGCTTGAAATTGATTTGCGTGAAGAGACCCTCCATGCCGAAGTAATCCGTCTGGCTCCAGCGGTCGAATGGATGATGATGACACTTCGCACAGTCGATCCGGATACCAAGCAGCACTTGCGAGATCGTGGCCGCCTGCTCGCCTGGCTGCTTTACGCTTTTGAACAAGTGCCCGGCCGGCGCGTCTCGCAACAAGCCCTCGGCCGTCAGCAGCTCGCGAGCAAATTTGTCGAACGGCTTGTTTGTCTCGAAGCTGTCTCGGACCCAGCGATAATAAGCATGTGCTCCGGCATGTCCCAGCGTTTGCCGTTCAACACGCAACCAATCGGACCATTTGAGTCCCCAGAAATCGGCGTACTCCGACCGCATGAGCAAATCATCAATCAGCTTCGCACGCCGATCGGGGCGTTTGTCTTCGAGAAACTTTCTGGTTTCGGCCGGCTTCGGCAAAGTGCCGATCACGTCGAGATACGCTCGCCGCAGGAAGTCGGAATCGGAACAGAGTTCACTCGGCGCGATGTTGAGTTTCACGAGTTTTGCATCGACGAGTGAGTCGATGATCTCGTGGGGCAGGTTTCCAACCTGCCCTGAATTCGTGGGCTGGTTGGAAACCTGCCCCACGGGGCGCGGCACGAGCACTCGAAAAACATCGACCGCGCCGAGGTAGTTGGCCATGATCGCCACATCGCCGGGCGTTTCGTGAGTCGTCACCAGTCCGTGTTCGCTGACCGACGCGAGGCCGTCGTTATTCGATTGAAACTTCGCATGCCGAGTCACATCCTCTTCCGCGCCATTGTCGAACTTGGCGATGACTTTCAACGGCTGCTCGGTCTTGAACGTCATCAACTGTTCGCGCGGTGACACGGTGATCGAAGCCACTCGCGGAGCCGTCGTCTCGCCAAACGGTGCCCCGTTCGCGATCCAATTCAACAGCGTCCGATATTCCTCCGAATCGCGTTTGATCCGCACTCCGCCACCGTGCGGCACGTCGCCCGCGGCCTTTTGCAAAAGCAAACTCTTTTCCGGCGCGACCGTATTCGTCCGCCTACCGCGACTCTCGCTGACGAGTGTCACATGATCGGCCTGCGGATCGAACCCAAACACCGACAGTTTGAACCCGTTCTGGCCTTCCGCCTTGCCGTGACATCCCGAAGCATTGCACCCAAATCGAGACAAGATCGGCGTGACGTCCGTTTCAAAGTGAAACGGACGAGTCTTCGCGCCGTCGGCAGCGCAAGCCGGAACAGCGATCAACACGGAAACGAGCAGTCCGATCGCGATCCTGTATGTCGTGTGACGGAGATCGACGATCGAATGGCAGGCAGTTCGGAAGGCAGGAGTCATGCGGTGGGCATTCGTGGTGGGATGATGTGTCGTCAAATCGTTGACCGAACCAAACTAACACAGCAATGCGCTCAGATGCTAACAAAGCGGACGAGGGTGAAACAATCCGCTAGCTTCGACGCGGTTGTGAGTCTTTTTCGTTGCTGTCTTAAAAACTGTCGGGCAACACCTTTTCGCCTCCCTTGCGAGTGAAGATTGCTTTCAACGTCTCCGCGACAATCGAGTCCTTGATCACTCGGACGGTGCCGTCCGCAAAGGCCACGAGGAAATGATCGCCACGCGAGCCACCCAGGTTGCGAAACGGTTCGCTGAGGTCGATCGTCAAATCGTCGGGCTTGGTCCATTCGACCGCCGCGGCCGCCGCGACTTCCAGAGCCATGATCGTGTTGCTGGTACCGTCCTGAAAATCGGTGAGCTTGATTCCCGCCTGGCCGTCAAACGCCATTCCGGTTCCGACCGGTACGACATACCGCGTTAGTCCTTGGTTTTTGAGTTCCTCATCGTCGGGCGATGCGTAAGTCGCCGGCATCTGTGGAACCAATTGACGATTGTGTTCACTGTCCCACGGTTCGTTTAGGTGAAACTGTTTGTAAAGGTCGTTCTGTTCGATGAACGGCAGAATGTGGACACGCCAACTCAACAGCGGCTTGCCTTCCGAATCCCTGTTGCAGGTCGCCGGAAATGTGCTGTTGATATCGTGAGAGTTGTGAAGCGCTAGCAGAATTTGTTTGAGATTGTTTTTCGCTTGTGCTTCGTCAACCGCATTGTTGGCCGCCGCTGGGGGATTGATTCCACCGCCCGCCAGTCCCCCGGTCAGCATCATGCCCATCGCGACGGTTGGCAGTTGCTCCAACTTCTGTTGAGCCGAATCGGGAATGTTTGTGCTCACCAGAGCGACTTGATTCTGATCACTGACTTTGACGTTGTTGAGCAACATCTCGCCGAGTTCGAACAGCAGCGGCGGCGTTGTGGATTGCTTTGCCGTCAGCATGGATTTGCCTTCAGAGACTGCGGCTTCCAGCCCGACTTTGATGTTGGCGGAGCCTGCCGAATCTTTGCTGACGATCGACGTCCGTAGATCAACACCGCCCGTCACGCCGATTCCTAAACCGAACGCGGTCATCGATTCTTGAATCGCCTTTTGCATCTCGGCGATCGCCGGAGATGTTCCTGGCGGCAGCGGCGGACTCGATTGCGACAGCGATTGCGGGTTTATCGGACACATTGCGAAAACGAGGTGCGACGTCGCATCAATCCCGCGAAAGCCGGCTCGTGGCGTGTTCGTTTCGCCTCGATCCATCGCCGCGAACAACTCCGTTGTCGTGCCGGAAATCAACGTGCTCGAATCGGCGAGCCACGCTCCGAACGCCGGTGCCGACGGACTCGTGACCGCTTCGAGATACTGTTTGCCACCGTGGTCGGCGATCTTCGATTTAGTGGGATCGAGCGCGGCCAATTGGCTGAGCAACTTCGCCGGATCAACCGGCTTCTTCGACCGAATAACGACCAACGAGAGCGAGTCGGTTGGCGGCGGACCTCCCAGTGCCATCATCGGGCCAGCTTGTTGAGCCTTCTGCAAATCCTTGACGCCGATCGTCACACTGTCGATGTCGGTTGGAGCGAGCCCCGTGGCCAACTGCATCTTCTGAACTTGTTCTTGAACTAGTGGCCCGGACAACAGCCCCTTCAGCAATGGAGCGTTCCAAACTTCCGCGACTTTCAGATGCAGGATCAACTCGGTCTCGGCGGGCATCCATTTCAGGGCCAAGAGGCGATCGTTCGGAAAATCTTGAATTGGCTGCGCTGCCGCGACCGTTGCCGCTGGCTGAACCGCAACCGGCTCTTCCTTCTTGCCGCTGAATAGAAAATATCCCAACACACCGAGCAGCAGCACGGCGGCCACCGAACCGCCAATAATCAACGGCAGCGGCAGCCCGCCCGATTTCTTTTTACCCTTACCTTTTCCTTTGGATGCGACTTTCTTGCCCCCCGCTATTGAACGAACTGGTGGGGCCTCGTCTTGTTGTTCGTCGTCGCCTTCGGCGTCCGGCTGGTCTTCCATCTCCGTGTCGTCGAAGTTGAATTCGTCGTCGTCCGACTTCTTGGCTGGCTTCTTCGCGGGAGCCGATTTGGCGGCGGGCTTCGTAGGTTTCGCTCCAGCCGATTTTGTCGTGGCCGCTTTCAACGCCTGAGCGACGAAAACTTCCTTGCACTTTGAGCAGCGAATCTTTTTGCCCAGCTTGCTGGAATCCGACAACCCCAGCTTAGTCGAGCATCCGGGGCACTGAATAAGGATTCGTTCGGCCATCGTCGTTCTCCGCGTGCTGCGAAATGCCGTCATTGAGAGACGACAGGATATCGCTTGCGGAACGCGACCAATAGCCAAGAACGAAGGCTTATCCGGCCATGCGCAGTGCCATTTCTTCGGCTTTGAGGCTGACGATGGCGAGACCCAGGTTATCGGCGACGTCGATGACTTCTTGCTGGTCGAGCATGATCGTCATGCCGGATTCGACGGCGAGGACTCGGCCCCCTGCTTCGTGTAGGGTTTGAATAGTTTGCAGCCCGATCGTGGGCATGTCGAAACGAGCGTCTTGGTGCGGCTTGGCGACTTTGACCATCACGAAGCCGCCACGCTTGCAGAGTTCTCCGGCGCGGCGGATGCAGGCGTCTGTCCCTTCGATGGCTTCGACGGCCAACACGGTCCCGTCGCTGACCACGACCGATTGGCCAATGTCGAGACGTCCCATTTCTTTCGCCATCGCCCAGCCGAAATGGATGTCGTTCCATTGGTCTTGAGTCGGTTTGCGTCGAGTTAGAAATCCGTGTTTCACGATCAACTCCGGGCAATACTTCAGGGCTGGTTCAAAGTGAATGTCGTCACGCTCAAATTCTCGGATGACTGCGAGTAACACGGTGTCATCACGTTTGTTGGCCATGTACTTGACTGCCAAATGGACCGTGCGCCAGTCGGGCATCAGCTTCAACCAACGCCATTTTTGAAATAGCGCCACCTTCTCGATCTTGCCGGCCATCACCACTCGCTCGATGTTCGCTCGTTTGAACAACCGGATGGCTCGGCCGATTTTGGCGAGCGGGACGTATTCAAAACCGTCGCACAAATTCGGCAAATCCTGCGACGCCAAACCGTCGACTCCCACACCATACACCAAATGCCCGGCGCGTTTGGCTCCTTCGGCGAACGCGATCGGAAAACGGCCCGAACCCGCCAGCAATCCAATGCGCTGGCCGTTAGACGAATCGTCGATGTTGTGAAGACGAAGTTGAGACATGTGAATTCGTCGAGCGAATGACGCTGAGCCTTGGAGTACTGCCGCGAACCTTGGAGTACTACGACTCGATGGAGCCCTCCAAGGTTTAGTGCAGTCGGTTTACGCGGCTTTGGATTGATCGGTGGATTGGCGGAGGTGGTCTTGGAGTTCGGTCAGGTGTCGGGTCAGCTCGGCGACTTGGCGTTCGAGTTGTCGGATTTGATGTCGCATTTCGGGAGTCTTTTGAACGGCCATCATGATTTTGAATTGTTCGTCGATCGGGCCGGCGGGTGCGCCGACGTGAGTCTGGCCGGCAGGGATGTCTTTGTGGACTCCCGCTTTGGCGGCGACGGTACAACCGGTGCCAAGATGCAAATGATCGGCAATGCCGACTTGCCCGGCGCAACGGACATAGTCGCCCGTCGTGACAGAACCGGCAAGGCCGACCTGCGACACGATGGCGTTGTGTTTTCCCAGTTCGCAGTTGTGGGCGATCATCACGAGATTATCTAGCTTGGTTCCTTCGCCGATGATCGTCGCGCCGATCATGCCGCGATCGACCGTCGTGCAGGCCCCGATCTCGACGTCATCTTCGATTCGCACCGTGCCAAGTTGTGGAATCTTCTCAAAGCGTCCGTGATGAAAGCGATATCCAAAACCGTCCGCACCGATCACGGCATTTGCGTGAATGATGACTCGCGAACCGAGTTCGACATCGGGATACAACACCGCTTGCGGATGAATCGTCGAATCGTCACCGATGCGACAGCCGGCTCCGATGACTGCTCCGGGATGAATGTCGCAGTGGCGGCCGATGACCGCGTCTGAGCCAACGAAGGCTCCGGGAAAGATGTTTGTATTCTCGCCGATCTGCGCTGTCGGATCGACGTGGGCCGCCAACGAAATGCCGATTGTGGGGCGTTGCCGTTCCGGTCGAAACAGCCGCATGGCTTGAATGAACGCAGTTTGCGGATCATCGACGACGATCAATGCGATGTTGTTCAGAGATGTCAGTTGCCGGGCGGTTTCTAGTCGCGGCGGATCAACGATGACACAGCCAGCGCGACATTTGTCGAGCTTTCGAAGATTGATGTCGTCGGCCACGAAGGTGATTTGTTCGACGGTCGCTTTCAGTAATCCGGCGACGTCGGAGAATTCCCGGTCGCGATCACCCATGATTTCTCCGCCGAGCTGTCTTGCTAATTCTTGAAGCGAGATCGTCATGCGGCCTCCCTGCCGTGTGCGGTCGTTCGATAGCTGAGTTTTCGCGCTCCCGATAAGCTGAGCCAAGCCGTCCGGGCGGCGGGTTCTAGCCCAAGTTTTTTGATTGGGGCAAGAGCGATTGGCCAGCGGAATGATGACGTACTAACTCGAAGCGTTTGCGAGGGCGGACGCTCCGGAAAATGACAAATCCGTGTTTCGCGGAGCGCTCACCCTTGCTGACGCTTCGGGTTATTAACGATGCCGCTTTTTGACTCCGATTTTCTGACCAAACTTGATTACTTGTCGCTAGTGTCGAAGCGGCTGTTTCGTGGGTCGTTGTTGGCTCAGCGGCGGACGAAACAGATGGGGGGCGGGATTGAGTTCGCCGACCATCGCGAATACTCGCACGGCGATGACTTTCGGCATCTGGACTGGAATGTCTTCGCACGGCATGGCCAATTGCTGTTGAAACGGTTTCAGGAAGAGGCCGATCTGCATGTGTATTTGCTGCTGGATTGTTCGCGGAGTATGGGGTTTGGGTCGCCGCCGAAGTTCGATCTGGCTCGGCAAGTGGTCGCGGCCTTGGCATACATCGCGCTGGCGGACCTGGATCGGATCGCGGTCGTGGCATTTGCGAACGACATTGTCGCCGACTTCCCGCTGACTCGCGGGAAGGACCGGATTCTGTCGCTGATGAAATTCCTCGAGGCCCTCGAACCGAGCTGTGCGGATACAGACTTGGTTCGCGTGATTACCGGGTTCACTCAGCGCCCGCAGCAACGCGGTCTGGCGGTTGTGGTCAGCGACTTGTACGACCCGCGCGGTTACGAACGTGGACTCGACTTGCTGCGATACCGGAATTACGAACCGCACATCGTCCGGTTGTTCGATCGCCAGGAAGCCGAACCGTCGTTGTTGGGTGAACTCGAATTGATGGATATCGAATCGGGAGTCGGGCAGAAAGTGACGATCACGGAAGAGGCGTTGAAGAAGTATGAGAAGTTATTCGTCGAGTTTGGCGACAATCTAAGTCGCTACAGCCGCCGCTACGGACTGGGCTGCACTCAGACACTGTGCGATGTACCGTTCGAGGAATTGATTCTGGGCATGATGCGTTCGGCGGGAGTGGTGGCATGAGGTTGTCGCTTCGAGTGCAGGATGTCGATTGCAAATGTCAATCATTGGCCCTCATTGGCGAGGTTCGCACATGAGCCTCGCAAACCCGTTGGCGCTGTACTGGCTGGGGGCGATCATTCCGATCGTCGGCTTGTACATTTTGAAAGTTCGGCTGCGACGTGTGGCTGTGCCGACGATGTTGTTTTGGAACCGGCTGTACGACCAACAAAAGCCGCGATCCGTTTGGCAACGGTTGCGGCATTGGGTGTCGCTATTGATTCAAGCGGCTCTGGCGTTGTTGATCGCGGCGGCGTTGGCCGATCCGTTTTTTCCTTGGGAAACTCGGCAACTGCGGCGCGTGGTGTTGGTCGTCGATAATTCGGCGAGCATGAACGCGACGGATGTGGCTCCGAGCCGTTTGATCGCCGCGAAGTCGCAGGCGGTGTCGATGATTCGTGGACTGCGATTTCGCGACGAACTGGCGATTGTTTCAGCGGGCGGACGGCCGCGAGTCGTCTGCGGTTTTTCGAGTCATTCCCGCACGTTAACCGCGACCGCCAATGACATCTCACCGACCGACAATCCAACTCGCGTCACAGAGGCAATTGAGTTGGCTCGACGACTACTCGATGAACCGGCCGACGAGCGTCAAAGTGAAATCGTTGTGCTCACTGATCGCGATTTGGATCCGATCCGTGAGGGCGAGTCTCTTGTGGCCATCGACGTGCGACGGTTTGGCGCGATGACGGGCAATATCGGAATCACACAATTTCAGACGCGGCGAAGTTTGATTGATCCGTTGGGCTATGAGATTCTTGTCGAAGTGACGAATGCGTCGGACAAAGCGGTTGAGGCCCGGCTTGAAATGGATTTGAACGACGACGTGATTGATGTCGTGCCGCTGAAACTGACGGCGGGGCAACGTTGGTGGCAGGCGTTTGAAAAGACATCGGCCAGTGGTGGACATTTAACGGCAAAGCTGGATCACGCGGACTCCTTCATGGCTGACAATCAGGCATGGGCCGTGTTGCCGAAACGCGACTCGATCCCGGTGATGTTAGTTTCCGAGCCGAATTTGTTTCTGCAAAAAGTGTTCGAGTCGAATCCGCTCGTGCAACTCGATTGCGTCGAGCCAAGTCGGTTGGGACTCCGTCCCGACCGTAGCATCACGGTCTTTCATCGGCAGACACCACCACAATTGCCGACTGGTTCGGTGCTGGTTATTGATCCGCGAAACGACTGTGATCTGTGGACCGTCGGCGAACCAGTGCCGAATCCGTTAGTCGGCCAGCAAGATCAACGAGCCGCCGCGTCGATGTCGCTGCTGACTCATGTGCAGTTGAACAACGTTTTGCTGCCGGAAGCTCGGCAGGTGACGTTCGTGGACGATGCGGCCGCACGCGTTTTAGTTCGAGCGATCGGCGGTGAACCGTTGTTGGCGGTGATCGAACGACCGGGCCAAAAGGTGCTGCTTCTGACGGTAAATCTGGCGGAAGGTGATCTGCCGCTGCGAACCGCGTTTCCGATCTTAGTGTCGAACGCCTTGAGTTGGTTCACCGAGAATCGGGGCGAGCTGTCCGAATCGCTGCCGACGGGCGCGATCACCGAAATTGACTTGGCTTCTTTGAACCCGACTTCTGAACAACAGTTAACGCTGGTGGCACCGGATGGCCGACGGACCGAACTGCCGTCGCGTGTCGATCGAATCTCGCTGGGGCCATTTGATCAATGCGGCGTGTGGAGAGTTGTCGACTTGCAGAAAGGCGAGATCACGCTGTCGGAACGTGCATGCAATCTCGCGAACCGCGACGAGTCGGACATTCGGTGCTTGGAACCGGAAGGCCGTACGGAGCCGTTTGTCGCAGCCAGTTCGTTTGGCCAGCGACCGATTTGGGTTTGGCTGATTGCCCTGTCTTGGCTGTTGCTGGGTCTGGAATGGTGGGCGTATCAGCGTCGCTGGATCGCATGAATGCTGAAGGTTTAGAAATGTCAGACGGCGCAAGCGATCTAATTCCGCAATCGCAGTGAGGTAAAAAGCTCACGATCGAGAAGTGATCGAGGTAAAAGCCCGTCGAGATTGACTACGAAACGGCAACTCGTTCTCGTCGTATCGGCTTGTCACGCCACTTGAAGTCCATCTCCATCGCTTTGGCCGACAGGCGGCCGAGCAGGGCGCGGTCCACTGTCGGGCACGGCAGATGCGGGCAAGCGGCCTCAAGATTTGTCGTGTCGAAAGTTGGATCGTCGCGCCAGTACGAGTCGTAAACGCGAATATGCTCGTAGAACAATCTTTCGATTTCCGTTTGATTTTCAATCACCGTGCCGTGTCCGACGAACTCAGCTTGGTAAAAACCGTAGGCCTCTTCCATGACGTCACGAATCATTTTTGTCGTGACGGATTGTCGCGGAGTGAGGTGGTACGTCTGGCCGTGGAATTGCGGGTGGGTCACGATGTGTGTGATCACTTCTGAGACCCAATTGACCGGAATCAGGTTCTTCGTTTCGGTGCCATCCAGCGAGATACGATTTTTTTCTTCGCTGATGGCGTTGGTTCCCACGACCCCCAACGAATTGGTCAAGCGGTGTGCCAATTCCAAACAGGCATAGAACCCATGAAAAGTCGTGGTGAACCCGGTCTCCGAATCACCAATGATGATGGCCGGGCGAAACACGGTTGGCGGGCTGAGGAAATCCGCGCTGCGTACCAACTTCTCCGCAGCAACTTTGCTTTCTTCATACGGGTTGCTGAGCTTGTGGCCGACATCCAATTCGTTTTCAAAGACGCGGCCGGTCCGCAACCCGGCGATATAGGCAGTCGAGACGTGATAAAAATCGTGAATGCCTGTATCGCGGCATAGGTTGAGCGCGTTTTGCGTGCCGCCAATGTTGGAGCGATATGGCTCGCCGTCTTCGCTGGTGGCCACGAAGCTCAAGCTGGCGGCATTATGCAGCACGGCGTCGCAGTGACGCTCGATCCAAAGTTTCCCGGAAAAGTCCAGACCGAAGTCCGGTTCGCAAATGTCCCCTTCGAGGACATGCGGTCGCGGCAGTTCGCGGCAGAGCATGTCTTCCCAAGATCGCATCAACGCTTCCACGCGATCTTCGGCCGATTGTCGGCGGCTACTCCGCACGACAGTCGCCACTGGCACATCGGCCAGCAACAAATCACGAAGCAGATAACGTCCCAGAAGTCCGGTCGCTCCAGTCAGCAGAACATGGTAGCTCATAGGTGGTCTTTTCGGGGTGGAGAGAGAGATGAAAGACATTGGTGGAGGGACAACTCCATCCCTACCCGTTGGACCGTTCATTCTGAGCAGCCAACCGCCAACCGCAGATTTTACGCTACTTATTGGATTTCACAACCAACTTTCGGTCTGCGACCCCCATTCGCCCGGAAGGATTTCTTGATCACCTGACCGACTTCCTCAACCGGCAGACTCTTGGCAACTCCACCAACCGTGACAGTTTTTCCGTTCGCAACGAAGGTCGTCGATTTACCGAAAATCCCAACGACAGCCCGATCGGACTGTGGGAAACAGTGCGGATTGTTCGGATTCTGCGTTGTGGAAGTTGTCAGCGTGACGACGGTCTGAGCCGGCCTCGTCGCCGATTCGTGACACAGTGTTGTTTCGAACGGAACATTACTCGTTTCGATCATCATCGGAGATTTTTCCGAGGAATCGACCGCCGCTCATGAACATCCCGTTTTCCGCAGGACGGCACCATTCGAGTTGAACTCGATAGCGGTATTCGCGTGTATCGCTGGCCATCGTGACAGTCACTTCCCCAGGCGAAATCGAACCGCGATGCAACATTCCAATTCCAAATCGGCTGATCTCGCGAGTCATCGCCGGCACGACCGAACCTCGGCTGGTGATAATCTCCGCTGGTACTGAAAGTTCCAAACGTTCTGCCGTCCGATCGTGAGTCGCATCAACTCGCTCAATGCTTTCCAAAACCGATCGCAAATCTTGCAGTGTCGGTCGGCTCCAAGGATCGCTTGTCATGCTTCGGCCCTCTTGTTTGTTCGTGAATACGTGAATACGGCTGAGGAGTGGGAGTCGACCCACTTCATTCAATCCAGCCGCGATTACTCTAGGTCACGGACAGGTGCTGGCGCGATGAGACACACAATTTCCTTGGCTTGTCGTCGCCAACAACCGGACGAATCGCTGCGACCGGAAAGACGGTTGAGTCGCCAAGACTTGGCGCTACCTGGACCCGTAATGTGGGTTGTGCTACGGCCCAAGGATGAAACCAGAAGACCTGAATTAAGGGACAGGGAGGCTTGGGATTTTGGGGTCGGCGGTCCACAATCTGATGGTCATGACGACTGCGATTCAAAGAGAGTTTCTGGGCTGGGATCAGCCGCTGCTGGAAACGGCGGCGGAGTGGCTGTTTCGCCGTTTCGGTTTGGCGGAGCACTCCCCCTCGTTTGCTCTTCGGGTTAGTGAAGACGAATGGGACTTGGGCCGAGTCGTCGTGGTCGTGCCCGGTCGCCGCGCGGGACGGCGGTTGTTGGAGTTGTTGGTGCTGCGGGCCGAAGCGGCAGGCCGGCGTTTGATTCCGCCAGCGATTGAGACGCTGGGAGTGTTGCCGGAGCGTCTGTATCTGTTGCAGCGTCCGCTGGCGAATGACCTCGTGCAGCAACTGACTTGGACTCGTGCGTTGCGGACGATTGAGCGGTCGGTGTTGGAGCGGATCGCGCCGCGACCTCCGGCGGATGATGATGTGGCGGCTTGGTGGGGTCTGGCGAAATTGCTGCAGGCGCAGCATCGAGAGTTGGCTGCCGACGGGTTGGACTTTGCTGACGTCGTGACGCGTGGGAATGAGGTGCCCCGGTTTGGGGAAGCCGCTCGATGGACGGCGATGAGTGAGATTCAACAGGCTTACTTGCGAATGTTGGATGGCTTGGGATTGTGGGACGTTCAGACGGCTCGGCTGGTCGCGGTACGGAAACACGAACCGCAGTCCGATCGCGACCTCGTGTTAGTTGGGACTGTTGACATCAATCAAGTGACTCGGCAGATGCTGGACCTTGTGGCGGAACGGAGCAGGTTGGGACTCCATCCCCACCAAGTGGAATTGCGGGGCGCTGTCGGACCGTCGGGTCGTGTCACCGCATTGATCGGTGCTCCCGCAGAACAAGCGGCTCTGTTTGACTCGCACGGTTGTTTGTTGTCGGCGGCTTGGAGCATCGCCGTTATGGACGTGCTGGAAGCGGACATTCGAGTTTGTGAAGGACCAGCCGAACAGGCCGAGCAGGTGGCTCAAGAGTTGGCCGGGTTTGGCGGACGGTATCGGGCGGATGAGATCGTTGTCGGCTTGTCGGATGAGCGGTTGGGACCGTTTGTCGAACGAGAGTTACAGTCGCACGAAGTGCCGACTCGCTGGATCGAAGGAATTCGCTTGGCCGATTCCGGGCCGAGTCGTTTGTTACTGGCATTGGCCGATGTGTTGGAAGCGAGTCGGTTTGAAGACTTCGCGGCGTTCGTGCGGCATGTGGATCTGGCGAGCGTCGATTTGTCCGCGTTCGACGCGGCGTTTCGTGAGCACTTGCCTTTGGGACTTGATGAGTTGGAGTCGCTGGTGCGGACGAGCCGAAGGACATACGCCGAGCCAGTGCGTCGCGGGTTGCAGGCGGTGCGAGAACTGCTGGCTCCGTGGCGTTGCTCGGCGAAGCGAATCAACGAATGGGGCGAGCCGTTGATCGTTTGGTTACGCGCGGTTTATGGCGATCGGGTGCTGGAGGAATTGACTTCGGAAGGTCGGAGTTGGCCGCTGGCGTTGTCGGAATTGAACGCCGCAGCGCAGGAGTTGGCGACGATTCCAGAGTCGATCGCGCCGGTTGTTTCAGCGGCGGATGCGATTCGCTGTGTGGTTCAACAGTTGTCGAAAAAGTTTGTTCCGCCGGATACCGATGCGAGCGCGATTGAATTGTTGGGGTGGTTGGAATTGGCGCTGGATGACAGTCCGGCGGCGATTGTGACGTCGTTCAATGAAGGGTTTGTACCGACATCACTGAACTCGGATTTATTTTTACCGAATGAACTGCGTCGGCGACTGGGGCTGACCGACAATGCACGGAGATTCGCTCGCGATGCGTATGCAGTGACAGTGCTGCGGCATAGCCGTCGCGATGTGCGCTGGCTGGTGGCTCGGCGCGATCCGACTGGGCGACCGTTGGTGCCCAGTCGGTTGTTGTTCGCGACGGCTCCGGATGACTTGCCGGGACGCGTACTGCGATTGATGGAACCGGAGCGGAAAGAGGCAAACTCTTGCGAGCCGGAGGGCGTTCGAGCCCGGACAATCGAACTCGTCCGGGCTCGATCGTCCTCCGGCTCACCTGGGGAAGTTCCGAGACCGGCACGAATCGTGGAAATGATCGGTGGCACGGAACTGTCGCAGCCGACTCGCGAGTTGACGTTGAACGTCACCGAGTTTCGCACGTTTTTGGCCTGTCGTTATCGGTACTTCTTGAAGCATGTTGTGAAGCTGCGGTCGATTGACGATGACGCGGTTGAGTTGGATGGACTGGCGTTTGGAAACGTGTTGCATGAAGTGTTGCGGCGATTTGGCATGTCGACCAAAAAGGATTTGTCGGATTCGGACAAGTTGCAAAGAGTGCTGCGGAAGACGTTGGCGGAAGTGGCGGACGAGCAGTTTGGCACGCGGCGGCGAGCAGTGGTAAGCGTACAGCTCAAGCAATTGGAATCGCGGCTGGATGCGTTTGCGGTATGGCAAGCGAAGTGGCGTTGTGAGGGTTGGGTAATCGAACATGTGGAGCGAGCGATTCGGCCGGAAGATCAAATCATCGACCCGGCCAGCGGATCACGCACGCAACCGACGATGTCGCTAACTGACTCGATCGGCGGCGACGAGTTTCGGATTTCGGTCTGGTTGCACGGGCGAGTCGATCGGTTGGACCGCAACGAGCAGACGGGCGAGTGGGCTTTGTTCGATTACAAGTCGGGCGATCGTGGCGACGAGCCGGAGAAGACGCATCGCAAGCGGAATGGCGAGTGGGTTGACTTGCAGCTGCCGTTGTATCGTCATCTGGTTCGCGAGTTGGCTTTGCCGCGCGAGCCGAAGCTGGGGTACATCAACTTGCCAAAGGAATTGACTGAGGTCGGAGTTCGATTTGCCAATTGGTCCGCTGCGGATTTGGCCTCAGCGGATGACACAGCGGCGAACGTCGCGCGACAAATCGCTGCTTGCGATTTCTGGCCGCCGGCCGACCCGCCCCCTCGGCTGATCCGCGAGTTTGATGATCTGTGCCAAGTCGGCGTGTTCGGCGGGTGAATCCGAACCCCTAATCCGGGATTGAACGGCATCGACTGTCCGTAGAGGTGGTCTGAAGTCGGATGAACCGCAGCGTTTGATCCTCTTTGACTCGCTGTGACCTGCGCGGTTATGTCGATTGCGCTGGGGCAGGTTGTGTCGAGCGTGAAAGATGGCTTGGGGCAGCACGACGAGATGCCGTAAGGCTGGGAATCGTCGCGAGTTGACTATCGCTGCATACGGCTGATTTCCGAACTGAGAAGGAGACCGAAGTTATTTTCGACTGTCGCTCGACCCATTGTGGGTCGGAATCCAGTGATGCTGAGGAGTGTTAATTCGTGACGCAGTATTTGGTGACGGGTGGTGCAGGATTCATTGGCTCACATTTGGTGACGCGATTAGTCGAGGAAGGTCACGCCGTGCGTGTGCTGGATAATTTGTGCGCTGGATCGCTGAGCAATTTAGAACATATCGGTGGGCGGTTTGAATTCATTCACGGGAACGTGGCGGATGCGAAGGCCGTGCGACGCGCGGTGGCGGGAGTCGAGGTCGTGTTTCATCAAGCGGCGCTAGCTTCGGTGCCACTGTCGGTGAAGGATCCAATCAGCGTTCATTCGGCTTGCGCGACGGGGACGGTGACGGTGCTCGACGAAGCTCGACAAGCCGGAGTACGGCGCGTGGTCTATGCCGGGTCGAGCAGCGCTTACGGAAATGAGCCGACGATGCCGAAACGGGAATCGCAATTGCCGCAGATGCTGTCGCCGTATGCCGCAGCAAAACTGGCGGGGGAACTGTATTGCGAAGCTTTCGCGGCGTGTTATTCGTTGGAAACTGTGCGACTGCGATACTTCAACATCTTTGGCGAGCGGCAAGACCCGGCCAGTCCGTATTCGGCGGTGATACCGTTGTTCGTCTCGGCACTGTTGCAAGGAAAGCGGGCCACGATTTTTGGCGATGGCTCGCAATCACGCGACTTCACCTATGTCGGCAATGTCGTGCATGCCAATTGGCTGGCCTCGAAAGCGGCTGGCGTCAGCGGTCAAGTTTTTAACGTCGCCTGCGGACAATCGCTGAGCGTTTTGGAATTGCTCCGCCTGATCTGCGAGCGGCTGCAAGTCCCGTTCACCCCGGAGTTCGCTCCGCCGCGAACAGGTGATGTTAAGGATTCCTGGGCGGACATTTCGCTGACCGAGCAGAAACTTGGATATCGCCCGCAGGTCAGCCTGACCGACGGGTTGCGTCGCACGATCGACTACTACGTTGGGGTGTATCGAAAGTAGTTGTCCGTGATTTTAGCGGCGATTTGATCCGCGATGGCGGATGAGATTTGAGATTGAACGAGACCAAGGTGCGGGACCATGAAACGTGTGTCTGAAGACAAACCGTTTGAGTTCATGAGCAATCCGATGGCGGTGACCGCCACTCCTTCCGGTTCGTATGACGAGCCACCGCGCGAGTTTGATATTTATCAGATTGTATTCAAATACAAATGGGTGCTTGTGATTGCGATGCTGACTGGGCTGGCGCTGGGGAATCTGGCGTTCATCAAGCTGGGGCCAGAGTTCAACGCGGTGGCTTCGATTCTGGTGTCACAGCAGGCTCAAGTTCCGAATCGCGATTTGCCGTCCGTCTGGGAGCAGCGAACCGAACATGTGGCCATCATCAAGAGCCCGATGATCGTTGGTAAAGCGATTGAGAAAGGGAGCCTAGAAAAGCTGGTCACCCTGCAAAAGTCAGCCGATCCGGTGGATGACATCATTTCGGCGCTGGAGGTGCGACGAACTGCTGGACAGGACACATCGTTCTTGAACGTCTTTGAGTTGAAGTACCGCAGCAAGGTCGCGACCGATGCGCGAGCCACGGTCAACGCAATCATTTTGGCATATCACGATTACTTGAAAGCCTCGCAGGAAGAAGTTACCGGCAAGCTGGTCAAACATGTCGAGGGGATGAATACGGACTTGGCCCAAGTGATCGACAGGAGGCAACATGAGTTGGTCGAGTTTCGGAAGAACGCGCCGCTGATGTGGAAGAACGCTCCGGGAGCGGGCCGTCAGCCAGGAGATGTGACCAACGTGCATCAGGAGCGGTTGCTGGAAATCGAGCGGGATCGCCGGGCCAACCTCCTGAAACGTGCTGAGATCAACGGCAAGATCAAGTCGTTAAACAATGCGAAGGCGAACGGCAAATCACCGGAAGACATGGAAAGTCTGGCGCGGATGTTGATCGCTTCAACTCAGCCCGGTACGAGCCAGGCGACAACTGGAGCAGTGAGTGGCTCGCCAGTTCTTATTCCGGGAACAAGCACGCCGGAGCAAGCCAGCACCCAGTTGCTGCCGCTTTTGTTGGAAGAACAGAAGTTGTTGCGGGACTTTGGCGATGATCATCCTGACGTGTCGAACATTCGCAAAAGCATTTCGCGGGTGCGGGAGTTTTATGAAGCTCGAGGTATCGCGCTGCCGGAATTTGATCCCCTCGCGGCGAAGGGCAAGAAGCTCGATTTTGTCGCGGCCTATACGGCCTTTTTGGATCAGCAATTGGAGGAGATCGGCTACAAAGACAAGGAGTTGGATGCCGTCTATGAGCGGGAATCGCAGAAAGTCAAAGACGTCGTCAAGTACATGGTCGAAGATCAGGGGCGCGGCGAAGAGTTGGATCGGCTCAAGGCGCAATGGAACGCTCTGGCCAATAACCTCAGCCAGTTGGATATGAACAAGGACAACAAAGGCTACACGATGAAGCTGTTGTCTCCTGTGCAAGAATTATGGAGCATGAAACGGTATCTGAAAGTGGTGGGCGCGGTCCTGATTGGTGTGATGGGGCTGACCGCTGGATTGATTTTCTTGAGGGAACTACGTGACACAACCGTCAAGACAACCGACGATATCCGCCGCCTAATGCCAGGAATTTCGGTGATCGGCACCGTACCTTGGTTCACGGCGAACGCAGCGGATTACAGCCCGGAACTAGGCATCCTGCCGGCGCTGTGTTACTTCCACCGGCCAGGTTCGGGAGAAGCGGAAGCGTATCGCACGATTCGGACGGCGCTGGCAGTCGGTTTGGATGGCATCAAACAGAAAGTGATTCAAGTCAGCAGCCCCGAGCCAGGCGACGGCAAATCGACGCTGGCCGGAAACCTGGCGCTGGCGCTGGCTCAATCGGGCAAACGCGTGGTACTGATCGATGCCGATCTGCGGCGACCGATGATTCATCGCCTGTTCGGAGCTCGCAAAGAATTGGGGACCGCGGATATTCTGGCTCGAAAAACGTCGTTCGCGGAAGCCCTGCAACCGTCGAAGGTTGCGAATCTGTGGCTAGTGACAGCCGGCGAGACGCCACCCAATCCAGCCGAATCGCTGGCGTCCGAAGATTTCGACAAGCTTCTGGCGATCGCTCGCGCGGACTTCGATTATGTTCTGGTCGATACTCCGCCGTTCCTGGCCGTCAGCGATCCGTGCATAGTGGCTCCCCGAACGGACGGACTGTTACTGGTCGTCCGCGCCGAAAAGAACACTCGCGCGGTCGTGCGTCACACGAACCATATGATCGTGCAACACGGCATCAAAATGCTGGGAATTGTCACCAACGGACTCAAGCCACAGCCGGGAACTCACTACGGCTACGGCTACACCTACGGCTACAAAGACTACCTTGATGCCACCGGTGCCAAGATGGAGCGTGCGGTGACCCCGGTTGCGGTCAGCAGCTAAACCGACGGTGGTCGGTGGCTGCGTTTCCCAGAACGTAGGTGATTGGCCTAACACCCCCGCGTTCTGGCGAAACGGGGCTAACGAAATCAGCAAGCCAACTTCTCTGGCGGTTAAACGGGAACAGAGTTTACTGTCCCCGACAAACCCATTGGCGAGAGTCGGAGGTTGGGCATGGCTGAGGCGCGATCGGAATTACGAGCGGAGGAATTGCCGGAGTTCACGTTCAGTGAACGGATTCGCCGAGTGTGGTGGACTGCGCCGTTGACATTCTTTGGTTTGTTGACGGACCTCGTGTCGAAGTCGCGCGTTTTCGAACAGCTGGGCTATCCGGGTCGCAGCAGTGAAACGTATCGCTGGCTCGGTTCGCTCTCGACCTTTCGGTTTTACACTAGCTTCAATAAAGGGGCGTTGTGGGGTGTCGGCCAAGAGTTGACGTGGCTGTTCTCGGCCCTGAGCGTGATTGCCGTCGGCGTGATTGTGTATTGCTTGTTTGCGACATCGGCCAACCGCAGTCTTTGGCTGCGAGTGGCGCTGAGTTTGGTTTTGTCTGGGACACTCGGAAACTTGTACGACCGCCTCGGTTTGTACAAATACAAAGATCCTGAAACCGGAGAGTCGATTCAAGCCGTGCGTGATTTTTTGTTCTTCACGATCGGGAGCTATCCGTGGCCAGTTTTCAACTTCGCCGACGTGTTTTTGGTCACCGGCACCGGCATGTTGGTTGCATATTCGTTTTGGATCGAACACCAACGGGAAGCAGCAACGAGCACGACCGTCATCGCCAGCTAAATTGTGATTCTTCAGAATCGTTTCGGACGAATGCTTTTGACGCTGACAGATTGCTGTTTGAACGATACCTTGTCGCCGTTCATCCGTCGCCCGTGCGCGTGCCGGTGTGCCGATGTTCCCCCAAGAATCTCTTGTCCCTCGAAAGGATCGAACCATGAAAACCAGATTGAGTTGGTTGGCTCTCGCACTCTCGGCCGCCGTTCTCTTGCCGAATTTGACTGCCGATGAAAAGGACAAACTGAACGGTGCCAAGTGCCCGGTTTCCGGCAAGGCCGCAAAGGAAGATCACGCCGTCGATTATCGCGGCGCCAAAGTTTATCTCTGTTGCGGTGGTTGCCCCGATGCCTTCAATAAGGACAAAGCCAAGTTCGCCACCAAGTCGAATCATCAACTGGTGCAGACCGGACAAGCCAAGCAAGAGAAGTGCCCGCTGAGTGGCGGCGATCTGAACAAAGACAAGACGGCCGATGTCAGCGGCGTGAAAGTCACGTTCTGCTGTGAGAAGTGCCAAGGCAAGGTCGAGAACGCCAAGGATGACGAGAAGCTGGAACTGACCTTTGCCGAAAAGGCGTTCGATAAAGGTTTCAAGGTGACCAAGAAGTAAGTGGTCTTTCACAAGATCGCTCGATCAATCGAGCCAACTCTGTTTCGCTTGGCGTGACAGAGTTGGCTCGTTTCGTTGGTGGCAAGCGTTTGCGCGAAAGATTGTTTAACCGCAACGCCATCGGCGAGCGTGCGAACGCAAGTTGTCATTGGCCTGTGATTCCACCTTCGCGAGCGTGCGGATGGCGTTGCAGTTAAGCAAGTCGGTTGCGAGGTGAGTAATGTCCCACTTGGAATCG
Source organism: Planctomyces sp. (assembly GCA_031375695.1). GTDB lineage: Bacteria > Planctomycetota > Planctomycetia > Planctomycetales > Planctomycetaceae > SXKJ01. The sequence goes on along the minus strand of JANMIF010000266.1, from coordinate 3,420 downwards.
AATCGAGTGGCCTGGAATCGTCTGGCCGGAGGCAGCCCGTTTGCTGTGGTGGCGACGGACGAAGAGTGCCGATCACCGCTGGCTACGTTGGACACTCGTGGTTGGTTGCCAGCCAGCGTGGCGGGACTAAACGTTCTGTGTTTGGCTGGGGCAGGGGGGTGGCAGTCGATTCTGTATGCCGTTGCCGGTGCCAATGTGACGGTGGTGGACCTCAGCCCGGATATGCTGGAATTGGATCGGCGTGAAGCGGCTCGGCGAGGAGTTATGGTTCGCACGGTTGAAGCCTCGATGGACGAAATGTCGAAGCTGGCCGATGCGAGTTTCGATATCGCACACCAACCGGTCAGTACCTGCTACGTTCCCGACATCGGTCGTGTGTATCGCGAGGTGGCACGCGTGTTGCGAGAAGGCGGGCTTTACGTCAGTCAACACAAGCAGCCGACCAGCTTGCAGATTTCGCGGCGTGATGAGCAGGACCGGTACGTGATCGGCATTGAATACTATGGCTCCGGCCCGCTGCCTCGCGTGGCAGACGACTCGTATCGCGAACACGGAGCAACCGAATTTATGCACCGTTGGGATCAACTGGTCGGCGAGCTGTGTCGTAGCGGCTTTGTGCTCGAAGACCTGCGCGAGCCGTATCGCGCGGACATCAAAGCGGCTCCTGGTCACTTCGGACATCGCGGTCGCTTCGTTCCGCCCTACGTCCGCCTGAAGGCGCGTCGACTGGCACGAACATCGACCATGCAAGAACCGTCACGAATTTGGATGCCGCCGTCGTAACGTTTGATCGCACATGATTCGCCGTCATTGCTGCGTGTGATGAGCCGAGCGACGCGGCGAACATAGTTGACGCCAAGATTCGTGAAGTACTCGGCTCGGTTGCAGCAACGTATAAACACAAAAAAACTCCCACCGACTCCGAAGAGCGGTGGGAGCGAGAGCGTGTCGTCGGGGGTATCGATGCTTGCCGGCGATGATTCTCCCAAACGACACACGAAATCGGGTCCCAAAATAACAGGCCGAGATTGTAAACAGTCAACTCTGACAGTCAATTAGCGGCTTGCCGAACGGCTGTGACCGGTCCATCGGAAATTTGTTGCGAACTCACGAGTTGTTCCGGTTTGAATTCTCGGCCGGGCGACAGCAAACTCCCCGTGGTTGGGAGTCGGTCTTCCCGGCTTCGCCGCAAATCACAGGAGTTTCCACCATGTCGCGCCGTATGAATCGTCGTCAGTTCGTTGGGACCAGTGCCGCCGTCGCCTCCGCATGGTGGGTCGGGATGTCCGACCGAGCCGTCGCTCAATCGAAGTCACCGAACGAGAAATTGAATTTGGCGATCATCGGCACCGCCAACAAAGGGGGACACAACGTCGATCAGTTGACTCACGAAAATATCGTCGCAGTGTGTGACGTCGATCGAAATTATCTCGGCAAGGCGAAGGAACGGTTTCCCTCTGCGGAGAAGTTTGAAGACTACCGCGAACTGTTCGACAAAATGACGGGGAAAATTGACGCGGTTGTTGTCTCGACCTCAGATCACACGCACGCTCCGCCGACGTCGATTGCGATCTCGTTGGGCAAACACGTGTACTGCGAGAAGCCGCTGACTCACACGGTGCGCGAAGCGAGAGTCATCGCGGAGTTGAGCAAGAAGTACAAAGTCGTCACACAAATGGGGACTCAGATTCACGCGGGAGACAATTATCGTCGCGTGGTCGAACTGATTCAGAGCGGGGCGATCGGACCAGTGCGTGAAGTTTACAACTGGTGCAACAAGGGTTGGTCCGATGGTCGCTTCGGAACAGCGAAACCCGCTCCGGCGCATTTGAATTGGGACGCTTGGCTCGGTCCGGCCATGAAACGCGATTATTGCGACGGCATTCATCCGGGGAACTGGCGGAAGTTCTGGGCGTATGGATCAGGGACGTTCGGCGACATGGCTTGCCACGTCATGGACCTGCCGTTTTGGGCGTTGAAGCTGCGGTATCCGACGTCAGCATCTGCCGAGGGACCAGATTTGCATCCCGACGGTGCGCCGAAGTGGGTCAAATGCGCCTTCGATTTTCCCGCGCGAGACGATCAACCGACTCTTAAGTTCTATTGGTCCGATGGTGGCGCACATCATGACTTGGTCAAGCAGACCAAAATCAACAACGGCCAGCCGTTGAGCGAATGGGGCTTGGGCGTGCTGTTTGTCGGCGACAAGGGAATGCTCGCGGCAGATTACGGTCGCTATTTGTTATTGCCTCAAGACAAGTTCTCTGACTTCAAAGCGCCGGCTCCGTCGATTCCAAATTCCATTGGCCACTGGAAAGAATGGACCGATGCGATCCGAACTGGCAGCGCGACGACTTGCAACTTCGATTACTCCGGTGCGCTGACGGAAACCGTGCTGCTCGGAACCGTAGCGTATCGTGCTGGCCAATCACTCGATTGGGATGCGGCCAATCTGAAGGCCCGTAATTGTCCGAAGGGTGATGAGTTTGTGAACAAACCGTATCGCAAAGGATTTGAGGTGGTTGGGCTAAGCTGACCCACTTACCTGCAAGTCATTGGGCATTGCGACCCGCATCTTCGGTACGATTGCACCGGCAGACTCACAAGATTCCCAAGTGATGTCTTGACCTTACGGACTCGGCTTGTTGATCTATGTGGGCGGCAGAGGAAAACCCTGCGGATTGGGTATGTTGAGTCTGCGATTCACTCTGCAATGTCGAATAGAGTGTTCGTTTGGCAGTTGTTCAAGGTCGATGGCCAAGTGGCCTGATTTTGAACAAATCGTGATGCGATTTAGTAAAGTCTGTTTATTTTGCCCAAAGTGACAGATATCTTGCCGCGACTTTAGTGGATGAGCAGCCTGAAAATTGACTACTCCTCTCCTATTTTGTGTGTTTCATGTTTCAACCCTGATCGAGATTTGAAAGGAAAGTGCAACAATGAGAAACCGTTTGTGGGTCAGCCTCGCGGCTTTGGGACTGCTGGCAGTCTCCGCCGGAGCGTCGATGGCCGCCCAATGTGGGTCGGGCTGTTCGACAGGATGTTCAACGTGCCAGTCGTGCGCGCCAGCGCCGGCGACGTGCATGGTCGAGCGGACCATTATGGTTCCGCAACAAGCGACTGAGACGCGGAAGATCATGGTGACGGAATGCCGTCCGGAAACCCGGACTCGCAAATTCACCGTCAACCGCATGGTCGAAGAGAAAACAGAAGTGCCTTACGAGTACACCGTCATGCGACAGGAAACTCGGACGCGAAAGGTCACCGTCAACAAGATGGTGCAAGAGCAACAGGAAGTGCCGTACCAGTACACGGTCATGCGACAGGAGCCGCGGACGCGAAAGGTCACCGTCAACAAGATGGTGCAAGAGCAACAGGAAGTGCCGTACCAGTACACGGTCATGCGACAGGAAGCTCGCA
>JANMIF010000227.1:0-81701 GCA_031375695.1 Planctomyces sp. | reverse complement strand
GAACCCGCGCCGCCGCTGGCCACGACGGGGATATTGACCGCTTCGGCCACGGCTGCCGTGATCTCGATGTCGTAGCCGTCTTTCGTGCCATCGGCATCCATACAGGTCAGCACGATTTCGCCAGCTCCGAGTTCTTCGACTCGTCGCGCCCAGGCGACCGCTTCCAATCCGGTCGCGATGCGACCGCCGTTGATATGCACATCCCAAATTTCGCGGCCATCTTTTTGAACTCGCTTGGGATCAATGTTCACGACCGTCGCGCAACGGCCGAATCGCCGCGCCGTTTCCGTGATGAGTTCCGGCGTGCGCACGGCGGCCGAATTGATGCTGACCTTTTCGGCTCCGGCCTGAATCAACCGCGTGACATCGTCGATCGTCCGAATGCCGCCACCGACCGTGAACGGCATGAAGATTGTGTCCGACACGCGGCGGACCATGTCGATCATGATGTCGCGACCTTCGTGCGAGGCGGTGATGTCTAGAAACACGAGTTCGTCCGCCCCCTGCTCTTCGTAGCCTGCAGCCACTTGCACCGGGTCACCGGCGTCGCGCAGGTTGACGAAGTTCACTCCCTTCACGACTCGCCCACCGTGAACGTCCAGGCACGGAATGATTCGCTTCGCCAGCATGATGTCCTCGATATCCCGAAGCGTCAGCGAGGGCGAACGCTCCACATGACTTGGAGTTCAACGGTTCTTGGAGCATCCTCCCTCGCTGACGCTTCGGGTTGTTTTTGTTATGGCTTCAATCCGGCGGGCAATTCGCTCAGCCGTTCCAAGACCACGAATTCGGTTCGCAAATGCAGCTTGCCGTTTTTGTGACGCACGAACGACTTTGCGGGATAACGAAAACCATCCAGTTCTCGCCAGTCGTCGAAGTCAATTTGATACGTCCGCCAGTCGATCCGAGCCAGCCGCAAGGACTTTTTGTCGAAATAGACGTCGATGTCTTTTTGCGGCTCGCGAGTCAACCGCACACCGCGAATCGGTTTGTCGCCAATCGTCGAATCGGGCAACAGCATGAGCTTTGATTTCTCATCGAGCAGCGGAACCAAAGTCCACACCCACACAAGATAAGTCTTTTCGGTCCGATCGGCGTTGCCGGCGGCGATGTTCGTGCCGTTCTGATACCAAGCGGTCGGCGGGTCCAGAATCGCTTCACGCGGATTCGGCGTGTCGCTGTCCCCAAGAAACCAAGTTTCCTTCCAGCGAAACATCCGCGGCAACTTATCGCGTCCGCCGGCCACTTTGACCGCTTCTTCGACCAACGACTGAGCCTCGTCCGCCCTCATCGGCGATTCGAACACCACGAGCACGCTCAACAGAAACAACACAATTGCACGTCGCATAACTGATCTTCCTCGTAATTCAAATCTACTTTTTGATGGCTCGCAGGCCGGCGATCAACCCGACCGCTCCGACAGTCGCTGTGACCAATTCACCGATGAGGCCGCCAGCGGAAAGGCCGAGCAGCCCAAACACGAATCCTCCCAGGACGGCTCCGATGATGCCCAGGATCAAATTCCCCAGCCCGCCGAACGAGCCACCTTTCATGATTCGACCGGCCAACCAACCAGCAGCGATCCCGATCAAAACGAACCACACGAAATTCATGATGTTTGTTTCCAGGCGTAACGGCTATTGAAACTCAAGTGCGCTCTTCGCTTGCCGTCTTCTCTGCGTTTTTCGCACCTCTGTGGTGCAAACCTTTTTGTTACACCGCAGAGAAACGAAGAGCGTGAAGAAAGATCACGGCAACACCATGATGCACGACGGACTCGGCATTTCGACCGGCTTGCCGACGGAGGTCAATCCACCGGATTCCCCATTGATCCGAAACACTGCGACGTTGTTGCCCGGCATGTTCGCGCACAGCAACAGTTCGCCGACGATCGCCAGATTTTGTGGGCCCTTGCCGAGGCTCGGTTCAATACCGATCAGCGTCAGACGGCCGTCATCTCCCAGCCGATAGGCGGCGAGGCTGTCGTGCCCGCGATTCGTGCCGTACAAAAATCGGCCATTCGCGGTGATCTTCAAGTCCGCACAATGACTCGTCCCCTTGAAGTCCTTCGGCACGGTCGAGATCGTTTGCTGTTCCGTCAGTGTTCCCGCTTCGATGACGTAATCGAACATCGTGACCGAATTGGCGAGTTCATTGATGACGTACACATGTTTGCCATTCGGATGAAAGGTCAGATGTCGCGGTCCGGCTCCCGGCGGCGCTTTCACGAATGGTGGGGTGTTTGGCGTGAGCTTGGACTTCGTCGCATCCAGCCGATAGCTCAACACTTGGTCCAGTCCCAGATCGGCGGCAAGGGCGAATCGGCCATCCGGGCTGACCACAAAGCAATGCGCATGCGGTTCCTTTTGCCGAGCGGAATCCACACTCGACCCCGCATGCTGAACGAACGACGCCGCTTCGCCGAGCGAACCGTCGGCCTGCACTGGCAACGAGGCGACACTGCCCGACGAGTAATTGGCGACGAGCACCGACTTCCCGGTCGCGTCGATATCCAGATAACAGGCCGCCGTTCCTTTTGCCGATTGACGATTCAGCAGCTTCAGTTCACCGCTGCGACCCAGGATTTGGTACGCCGCGACCTCTTCGTGATCTTTCCCGCCGAAGGTTTTCGCATGAATCGAATACAAAAACTTGCGGTCTCGCGACACAGCCAGGAAGAACGGATGCTCGACACCGCTCGTGCGATTGATCGGTTTCATGGTGCCGCTTTTGGGCTCCAATTGAAAGGCGTGAATGGCCCCTTGCTCGCCCGCCGCAAAGGCCGAGATCAACACGACCGGAGCGTCGGCATTGGCTGACGGAATCGCACTGCTCAATATCGCGCTCACCAAAATCTGGATTAACAATCGGATTCGATCAAAAGTCATGGAGCACTCCTTGGTTGATTGGTCGCCTCAGAACGTGATGCCCAGGTGGATTGTGGAAGCCGCACGCGGAATCTTCAAACCACTGGCCGCAGGACTAACCCGAAACGTTAGCGAGGGCGAACGCTCTACGGGTCTGCAATTCCAAGTCTTGTGGAGCGTTCGCCCTCGCTAACGTTTCGGGTTAGTTCGCTGCTGCATGCGCCTTTCATATGCGAGGAAGTGCGTCTTGACCGAGAAATCCGTGTCGACCTAACGTCTCACCGACAGCGTCAATTGACCCAGGATGGGATCAGCTACTCGAAGGGATTCGGCCATGCACTTGTTCTTTTCCGTTGGCGAAGCGAGCGGCGATCAACATGCCGCACATTTGATTCGCGAGTTGAAACGTCGGCGGTCCGATGTGAAGTGCGTCGGCTACGGCGGCGAGGCGATGCGGGCGGCTGGCTGCGATCTGCACTTTCGGCTCACTGACATGGCCGTTTTGGGCTTCTTCGTGGCCATCCCGTTGATTTGGAAATTCTGGAAGTTGGCTCAGCAGGCGCGGCAGTACTTTGAAACCGAGCGACCGGACGCCGTGGTGCTCATTGATTTCCCCGGCTTCAATTGGTGGATCGCGAAGTATGCCAAGCGATCCGGTGTGCGAGTCATTTATTACCTGCCGCCGCAGATGTGGGCTTGGGCCGGCTGGCGAATCAAATGGGTTCGGCGATTCATTGATGACGTGATCAGCGTCTTACCGTTTGAACGGGATTGGTACGCCGAGCGCGGCGTGAAGGTCGAGTATGTTGGGCATCCGTTCTTCGACGAAGTAGCCGAACATCAACTCGATGCCGATTTCGTCGAAGGCTGGACGACGAAGAAACATCGCAACGTCGCGATCCTGCCCGGCTCGCGAGACCGCGAAGTGCGGCATTGCTTCCCGATCATGGTCGACGCCATGCGGCAGTTGCATGAGCGGCATCCTGATGTTCGATTCTTGGTCGCCTGTTACAAAGAGTCGCATCGGCGATTTTGCAGTTCATTTTTACTGACAAATGCGTCGCGGCTACCGGTGCATCTGTTTGTCGGCAAGACGTCGGAGGTCATTCAAACGGGCGAGTGCTGCCTAATGGTGTCGGGCTCCGTCAGCCTCGAAGTCTTGGCTCGCGGCAAGCCGGCGGCAATGTTGTATTGGTCCAGTTGGCCAACGTTCTTGATCGCCAAAGTGATTCTCACCGTTAAATATGGCTCGTTGCCCAACTTGTTCGTGGATCGCGAAGTGATGCCCGAAGCGATCTTCGCCGGCAACTCTCGCAAGCTGCTCCCGAAGTTGGTCGAAGCGATCCACGGTTGGCTCAGTGTCGATGATCGGATGCAGGCCGCTCGCTACGAAATGCTCGACCTGCGATCCCGCTTCGCCCAAACTGGCGCGACCAGCCGTGCGGCGGACATACTCTTGCAACGACTTGTGCATGACCAGACCGTCCCCGCTGCCAAAGCCGCGTAAGTTGAACACTCTTGCCCAACCTATTTTCACCCAATTCGACGGGCATGAGTGCCCATCCTAAAAGACATCATCCCACAACATGCCCTACGACCACGAACTTCAAATCGCCGTTGCCGCCGTTCGTCGCGCGACGATCGTTTGCCGCAATGTTCAACGAGCGATCCCTTCCGCGCTGGCCAAGCAAGACAAAAGCCCGGTCACGATCGCCGACTTCGCCAGTCAAGCGGCGATTTGCCAAGCTCTCGGCGAGTCGTTTCCGAACGATCCGATCATCGGCGAAGAAGACTCCGGCGAGCTGCGTCAGCCGGAACAAAAGCCGTTTCTCGACCGAGTGCAATCGGAACTAAGCGGCATCGGCCTGAACGGTTCGCCCGACGACATCTGCCGCTGGATCGATCGCGGCGGCGCGACATCGTTCGGTCCCCGATTCTGGACGCTCGATCCGATCGACGGCACGAAAGGCTTTCTGCGCGGTGAACAATACGCGATCTCGCTGGCGCTGATCATCGACGGTCAGATCACCGTCGCGATTCTCGGCTGCCCCAACTTGTCGCTGGTGCCGAACGGCGATCCGGCGAGCGGATCGCTCTTCATTGCAGTGCGTGGTCAAGGCGCGAACGTCATGCCGTGCTTTGTCGGTTCTGGCGATTTCAGTTCGCTGGTGGGGGCGACACCTGTCCGAACAACATCCACTACGAATTGGGCCGATGTCCAACTATGCGAGTCGGTCGAATCGGGACACAGTGCGCACGACCGTTCGGCCGTGATTGCTCAATCGCTGGGAATCATTCAGCCAGCGGTGCGGCTCGACAGCCAAGCCAAGTACGCCGTCGTGGCTCGTGGCGAGGCGGATGTGTACCTCCGTTTGCCGACTCGCGCCGATTACCGAGAAAAAATCTGGGACCATGCTGGCGGAGTCCTTGTCGTCGAAGAGGCCGGCGGCCAAGTCACCGACATCGACGGTCTGCCGCTTGATTTCACTCACGGCCGAGAGCTTTCAGCCAATCGTGGCGTCGTGGTCACCAATGGCCGACTGCACAACGACGTGTTGCGAACGATCCGCGCCGCGTAACACCCAGATGACTAAGTCGACGAATGCGACCGACTGGTTGTTTGCGTTTCGCGGGCGAGAGTTGATAATCGCAGACGGTAATAAGCAGACGGTAATAATCTGACTTGTCCCCAAAGGGAGAATGCTCATGCTGGTTTCTCGGTTCGCGTCGCGTCGATTGTGGTTGCTGGGAGTTTGTGGATTCGCTGCAGCGATGCTGATGGCGGCATCCAGTTGGCGATCAATTGGCGCGGACGAGCCACGGTCGAAAGCCGAAGCGAAATCGGATAAGGCGAGCGAGTTGAAGAGCTCCATACAATTGGAAACGCTAAGCCATTGGGTCACGAGCGTAGCCTTTTCGCCAGATGGCAAGCGGCTGGCGATCGGCACGCACAATGAAGTGCTGTGGTTTGATCTGGCCGAGAAAAAACAGACGGCTGCTTGGCCAACCGGAACTGGCTATGTGCGGTCGCTGGCATTCCTGCCGGGCGGATCGAAACTCGCGGTTGGCGGATATCAATCGGCCAGCGTGTGGGATGTGGCGAGCGGCTCGAAGGAGCGTGACTTACCGAAGCATCGAGGGTTCGTCACATCGATGGCGGTGTCACCCGACGGCAAGTTGCTCGGGACGGCGTGTGATGATGAGATCGCGCGAGTGATCCGCATCGACGACGGTGCGCTGCTGCATACATTCGAGCACGACGGTCAGCCAGTTCTGGGGATCGCGTTTTCGCCCGACGGAAAATTGATTGCGACCGCCGCCGGAGATGACACGCGAGTCACAAAGCCGGGGACCGCTCGGCTGTTCAACGTCGAAACTGGCAAGCTCGTGGCGACATTTGATGGAATCAGCAAAGCCGCGCTGACCATCGCGTTCGTGGCGAACGGCAAGCAATTGCTTGTGACCAGCTTGGACGAAAAGGCATATCGGATCGACATTGAATCGGGCAATCCGCTGGCGTTGTTCAATGGTCACAGCCGACCGATTAACAGCGTGGCGATCAGCCGCGACGGTCAATTGGCAATCAGCGGCAGTGGCGGACGGGCCAAAGGCAAGAATGAACTGATTGTCTGGCAAATCGAGAGCGGCAAAGTTTTGGGAGTCGGTGATGAACACGGTGCCAAAATCGTGGCGGTCGCGCTGTCGCCAGATGGCCAGGCGGTCGCGACAACTGGCTACGACAATTGCGTCCGACTGTGGGATGTCGGCTTCCTGAATTCAACGACATCTGACGCAGTTACGACGGCCCTGTTGGTGGATGGGACGAAGCCAAATCAGACGAAATCCGCTGACACCGCCTTGGCGGCCGCTGACAACAACGATCCGAAGAATGCAGCCGGCTTGGAGCCAAAGGTGCTCAAGGCGGGGATTATCGGCTTGGACACATCGCATGCGATCGCGTTTGCGGCAACGTTGAATGCTGAAAAGCAGAAGCCCGAAGCGGTCGGCTGGCGCATGGTCGCGGCGTATCCGAAGGGCAGCCCAGATATCAAATCGAGCGTCGAGCGCGTTCCGGAGTATATTGAAAAGATCACGAAGCTGGGGGTCGAGATCGTTGATTCGATTGACGAACTCGTGAAGCGTGTCGATTTCGTGATGCTCGAAACGAACGACGGCCGGCCGCACTTTGAGCAACTGATTCCGGTGCTCAAGGCGGGTAAGCCGTGCTTCATCGACAAGCCGATCGCCGGCTCGCTGTCCGACGCGATCGCGATCTTCGAGGCGTCGAAGAAGTACAAAGTCCCGGTTTTCTCGTCGTCTTCGTTGCGGTTCGGCAAGAACACGCTCGCCGTGCGAGCCGGTACAATGGGCAAGGTCACTCGCGCTGAGACATCAAGCCCTGCCAGCTTGGAGGCGACGCATCCCGATTTATTCTGGTACGGCATTCACGGCGTTGAGTCGTTGTTCACGGTCATGGGAACCGGCTGCGTTTCGGTCAAACGAGGCACGACACCGGAAGGCAAGATTGAAGTGGTCGGCCAGTGGGCGGGAGACCGTGTCGGCACCTATCGCGAAGGGGGCAAATACGAAGGGAAGGCCGTTGGTGAAAAGGGAGAAGCCCCTGTCGGCAGCTACGATGGCTACGATCCGCTACTGTTCGCGATGCTGACGTTTTTCAAGACCGGCGAGTCTCCGGTCAGCGAAGCCGAGACGCTCGAAATTTACGCCTTTATGGAAGCGGCCGACGAAAGCAAACGCCAAAATGGAGCCAGCGTGACCTTGACCAGCGTCATGGAGAAAGCCCGCGCCGAGGCGGCTAAGAAGATCGCGGATTTGAAGTAAGAAGTAATACGTTGGCTGAGTGGAGTTTTTTCGATGCGTCGCCGCTTGGCTCGACCTTATGGAGCATCGTTGACGACGATGCGGCTGATGTCGCTGATCATGGCGATTGGCGTGCTGGGGATGCTGTATCAACGAGTCAAAGACCCAAGCTTTTGGGGTTGGCTGGCGACTGAAGGACGAGCGGACACGACGGCGGATGTTTCCGAAAAGCCGGCATCAAAAACTGACGCGTCCAACGAGAAGCTCGTCGCGGCCAGCGAGACAATTATTCCGGGTCCGAATGAAATGGATCCCGACGAACTGATCAAGCTGCGATCCAATTTAAAGGCCGTGACGGATCGCCGACCGCTGGAACCTTATGAGATGCCAGCGTATTGGCAGTTCCTGAAATGGAGTCGTACGCGGTCGTTTGCGGAGTTGGAAAAGACGGCTCGCCGCGATTTGCCTTACACGCAACTTTGGGAACAGCCGGACTTGTACCGCGGTCAGTCGATCCGTTTGAAACTGCATGTCCGTCGTGTGCTGAAGTTTGAGCCGAAAGAAAATCCGCTGGGTCTGACCGAGCTCTTCGAGGCGTGGGGCTGGACGGACGAGTCGCGTTCGTTTCCGTTCGTGGTCGTGTTTCCGGAGCGGCCAGCCGGTTTGCCGATCGGCACAGATGTGGACGCCGACATCGTTTTTGTTGGGTATTTTTTGAAGTGGATGAATTACGAAGCCTTCGACAAAAAGAAAAACTCGCCGCTGCTGGTCGGCAGAGCTCGGCCAGTCACTCGCGCGACGGTACTGGCACGCGAGGCCGGGGGTTGGGAATCGGGCGTGCTGACCGCGCTGGTGCTGGCGGTGGCACTGGGCTTGATTGGTTGGATCGGTTTCGGTGCTAAACGAAAGCCGATGCTCAAGACCGCCGATGGTCAGCCAGTTCCCGATCAATTGCCGAATGATTGGCTTGCCAAATCATCGACCGAGTTGTCTTTGAAGAATGGGACGGACGGGGCCGTTGAAATCATCAGTCCCATCAGTCCGAACCAACCCCGTGCTGTCGAATGATCGAAACACAAGAAAGCCCTCAATGCAATTGATCCGATATCTGATCGAGTTCCTCCTGAAATTTGATCAACATTTGCTAGACATGCTGGAATCGGTAGGGCCGTGGACCTACGTGTTTTTGTTCGTGATCGTGTTCTGCGAAACCGGCTTGGTGGTGACTCCGTTTTTACCGGGTGATTCGTTGCTGTTCGCGGCGGGAGCGCTGGCGGCGACGAATGATTCGCTGTCGTTTCCGATCGTACTGGTGTCTTTGGCCGTAGCGGCGATTTTGGGCGATGCGGTTAACTACCTGATCGGCGAGAAATTCGGTGAGCGGATTTTGGCCGCTCAGAAAATCTCCTGGATCAAGCCGGCGCATCTCGAAAAGACGCATGCCTTCTTCGAGCGATACGGCAACAAGACGATCGTGATCGCCCGGTTCGTACCGATCGTGCGGACGTTCGCACCTTTCGTGGCGGGGATCGGCCGCATGAGCTATCGGAAGTTCGGGATGTACAATGTTGTTGGTGGGATCGCCTGGGTAGTGATCTGTACGACAGCCGGTTACCAGTTTGGAAAGTTTCGGTGGGTCAAGAACAATTTCTCAGCAGTCGTGCTGGGGATCGTGTTCGTGTCGGTGTTGCCGATTGTGTTTGAGTTCTTGCTGGCTTGGCGACGCGGCCAGACTCCGATCGAAGCGACCACTTCGACAACGGACGACACTTGATCGTCGGTATGAATCAAAACGGTCCACATTTGCCTCAAGAACCCCGCCCAAGTGTGCGACCTTCGCGAAGACCAATCGTTGGTAGACGAGCTACGAAACCTCCACCGGCTGCTGCACATGCGGATGTCCCAAGCGTTCCATGTGCAGGGCGGATTGCTCTTCGGCCTTGTCTCGCAAATTCAAGCACGCACTGACTGTTCTCGAAAAGACATCATTCCTCCCCGCTTGACGATTACGGTGGCCGCCGAATTTCTCAAGCGGCCACTTTCTCGATTGCCGCCGCTTGACACTCCATATTTATCACGGGATGCTGTTCCCGACCCTCCTTGGTTACATCCCGCCAATTGACTTCTCGCCCGACGAGACTTGCCGTCCGAACTTTGATGATTCGCTGCCGCGTCATGCGGTAGTCGCCTTTCCAAAGGACTTGCCATGATCCGCGCTCCCTTTCGTTTGTCGCTGATGTTGTTCGTGGCCGCATTGAGCCTTGGAGCCAGCGGGTTGAACCGATTGGCCGCCGACGAGCCGGTGACGGAAGAAAAACTGACTCAACTGAAGCAGCAAGCCGACGAGGCGAAAGCTCGGAAAGATGCTGCGTCGCAGCAACTCAAGGGAGTGCAGGACAAGGCCAAGTTGCTGTCTGACGAGATCGCGAAGCTAAAGACCGCATTGACGATGGCTCAGACGCAGCTCAAGTCGGGCGAAGAAAAAATCAAGCCGGCTCAAGAAGCGGCGACGAAGGCGGAAGCGGCAAAGGTCGCGGCAACAAAAATCTTCACTGATCTCAAGGCCGTGTCCGATGCCGCTCAAAAGGCGGCCGAAGAGGCGGCAAAAAAGACCAAGGACGAAGAGGCAAAAGCTCTGGCTGCTCAGAAGGTGGCCGCGGATGCCGTCGCGGCAGTCACGGCCACGACGCAAGCCATCGAAGGAGCGAAGAAGACGATTGGCGAGGCGACGGCCAGCCTCACGAAGCTCGATGCGGACGTGAAGGCGTTTCAGCCGGAAGTGCAGAAAACGGCTGATGCCTTCGCGGTCGTGAACACGGAATGGGTCACGAAACAGCGGACCGTCGAAGGGGGTTTGATTTCGCTGGGTAGAATGGTTTCGTTCTCGCACAGCGTGGCTCCGATTTTCGCCAAGCGATGTCTCGCCTGCCACAACGCGCGCACAGCGAAGGGGCGCTACAACATGGAAAACTTCGCCGCAATCCTGAAAGGTGGCGAGAGCGGCGAAGCAGTTAAGGCGGGTGATGCCGCATCGAACATATTGGCGTTGCTCAAAGACGGCTCGATGCCGAAGGACGCTGATCCGCTCACGAAAGAGCAGATCGCAATCATTGAAAAGTGGATCGCCACCGGAGCAACCTTGAACGCGGGCATTGAACTGAACGCTCCGCTGATCCGTATCATTCCAAAGGAAATTCAGCCGCTGGCACCGGAAAAGTATCCGGTTCCGGTGCCTGTTACGGCGGTCGCGTTCAATGCAGACGGGTCGCTGCTGGCAACGTCGGGATACCACGAGATCAACTTGTGGAATCCTGCGGACGGAGCACTCGTTCGCCGGATCACGAATGTAGCCGAGCGAGTCTACGACTTGGAGTTCAGCGCCGACGGCAAGCAATTGTTCGTGGCGGCCGGCACGCCGGCTCAGCTTGGCGAAGTGAAAGCCTTCAACGTCGAGAACGGCCAATTGCTGGGTGATTGGGTTTCGACGGATGACGCGGTCTTCGCGATCGCGCTCAGCCCAGACGGCACGAAGCTGGCCAGCGGCGGCGCGGATCGCGCGATTCGCGTATTCGAGGTCACGACCGGCAAAGAACTGTTGTCGATCGAAGATCACGCCGACTGGGTCATGGATGTGGCGTGGTCGCCCGACGGTACTAAGTTGGCTTCGGCTAGCCGAGACAAGACCGCCAAAGTCTTTGATGTCAAAACCGGCGATTCGCTGGTGACATTCAACGCTCACGCTCAGCCGGTGTTCGGCGTCGGCTTTTCGCCCGATGGCGCTCAAGTCATAAGCAGCGGCGGCGACAAACAAATCCGCATTTGGAACGTCACCGATGCCGCCGCCGTCCGCGCGATCGGTGGCTTTGGCGGCGACGTGTTTCGCATCGCGACCACGAAAGAAGGAATGATCTATTCGAGCAGTGCAGACAAGACCGCTCGTATTCACAAGTTCGCGGACGGTGCCCAAGTCTTCTCGCTAGCCGGCCACACCGACTGGGTCTATTCCGTCGGTTTCAACGCCGCGAGTAAGCGAGTCGCCGCCGGCAGCTATACCGGCGAAGTCCGCATCTGGAACGTCGAAGACGGCAAAGAAACCAAGATGTTCGTTGCCGCCCCCGGCTACGCACCGCCAACCGCCGCGAAGTAACGCCGAGCGCACGAAATCGTTGATTGCTGAAAATCATTGGGCGTCTCGAATTCCTTCCACAAAGGAAATTCGATCACGGACCATAGATGCGGCATTTCGGCAATGACTCTTGCAGTCGCTGTACGCCAGCTTTTGTGATCCAGGTTTGATCCAACCACACGGTTTCGACTGACGACAGCTTGATGATCGAATCAATCGCTTTGTCGGTTATCTGAGTCTCCCGCAGGGCCAGACTTCGCAACGACGACAATGCCGAAAGCTCTTGCAGACCGCGGCTCGTGATCGCGGTTTTTGTCAGATCGAGTGTCTGCAGTTGCGGCCAGTTGATGACCAACGTCAGGCCAGAGTCGGTGATCGGCGTGCCGCTCAAACCCAGCCGACGCAGATTTGACGAACGCTTGAGATACTCCAGGCCGCGATCGCTGATCGCTGTCTGGCTCAAAAACAGGTCTTCGAGTTGCGTCAGCCCACCGAGCGTGGCCAGTGCTTTGTCACTGATCCTGGTGGCACTCAAATTCAGTCGTCGCAAATTCGACAGCGGCTGAAACGCTTCGATCCCCGCATCGGTGATGTTGCAGCCCGATAGGTCCAACTGCCGTAACGATTTCAACGTCTTCAACTTCTCCAGCCCAGCGTTCGTGATTCGCGAGTTCTCAAAGTTGATCCCGACAATCTCACCCGATGAATTCGTTTCGACTTCCGCAATGGCCGACAGTGCTTTTGGTAAATCGTCTGACTGCTCGGCCAGTGCCTGCACCAGCGGGTCCGGTGAGTGCGTGATCTCGCAGCTCGGCAACGCGGTGCGCAGGGCATCCAATTCTTTTTGTGGCAGATGAATCCCGTTCAAACGAAGCTGCTTCAACCTCTTCAACTCGGCGAGATGTTCCAGGCCCGACGCGATCTGCCGACAATCGCTCAAATCGAGTTCAACCAAATTCTTCAGCGGCTTCAACTGCGCTAGCGCGGCTCCACCGACCGACGTGTTGTCCAACCACAGCACTTCCAGCTGCGGCAATTCGTGTAGCGACTTAAGTCCCGCCCCCGACACCTGCGTCCCACGCAGCCCCAATCGTTTGAGCTGTCTTATCTGAGGCACCAGCTTCGCCAGTTGAGCGTCAGTCATGACTGTGTTCGACAAGTTCAAAACGATCAACTTTTTCAGTCCGGCCAGGCTCAACACCCCCGATCCCGAAATTTTGGTGTCGCTTAACCCCAGAATCATCAAGTTCGTCAGCGACTTCAGATGCGATAGCCCGTCGTTCGTGAGACCGGTTTGTCCCAAATACAGCTCGGTCAGCGATGTCAATTCTGCGATCGGCCGAACTGCATCATCGCCGATGTGCGACCGAGTCAGGTCCAGCACCTTGAGTTTCTTCAACCCGGCTAACGGCTTGAGTCCGGCTCCCGTGAATTGATTGCCGTTGAGCGTCAGCCGTTCCAAGTCGCTGAGGGCCGCGAGATGCGCCAGGCCGGCATCCGTGATCGGGCAATCGATCAGCCGCAGCGACGTCACTCCTTTCAGATTGGCGAGGAACACCAAGTCGCCATCCACCACATTGCCCGTCAAAAAAATCCCGGAAGCATCGCGCGAGCCAAACGAAAACGACACCTCCAACTGTGGCAAAGCCGACATCAACCTTAACACTCCCGCCGCCGTGACTCGAGTCCCTCGCAGGTACAACAACTTCAGCCGCTTCCAATTCGCGATCACTTCCAAACCGGCATCGGTGACAGCGGTTCCTTCCAGCCATAACTCATCCAACTCCGGCAGATCATTCATAACCCGCAACCCGGCATCGGTCACTTTTGTCCCGCGCAGACTTAGCCGCTGCAACGTCTTCAACGGCGTGAGTTGCTCCAGCCCGGCATCCTCGAAACGCAAGTCACGAAGGCTCAGTGCCCGAATTTGCTGTCGTTCATCGAGTGTCACGTTGCCGACGGTCTCAATCGCCTCCTTCAAATTGCCACGCGATTCCGCCAACGCGATCACCAGCGGATCGGTCGGAAACAGGATCTCGCACTTGGGCAACGATCTCCGCAGTTCGGCCGCTTGAGCCGCGCTCACCTGTGTCCCGCTCAGGTCCAGTTCTTCCAAACTTGTCAGCGACTTGAGCACTCCCAACTTCGAGCCGCTGACACGACTCCACGCCAATGACAAGCGTTTGAGATTCGACAACCGTCCGATCGCCGCTAGCCCATCGTCACCAACCGGCGTCTCACGCAGACTCAGTAACTCCAACTGCTTCAATTCAGAAAGTGCCGTAAGACTCGCGTCATCGACCCCCGTTTGATCCAGCCATAGTGATTGCAATTTCGTCAACTTGCTGATTGATCCCGTCGCCGCATCTGTCACACGAGTCCGAATCAAACTTAGCGACTGCAAACTCGCATGAGCCTCCAGTTGCTTGATCCCGGCATCCGTGATCGTCGCGCCGGCCAAAGTCAGATCGCGCAACCGAGTCATCTCCTTCAAAACCGACAGCGACGCATCGGTCGCCGTCGGCGGAAAGGCCACCGATTCCAATTCGACCAGCGGCCGCAGCGACTCCAGTCCAGTATCGGTCACCGGAGTCGCGGCCAAACTGAGCGCCTTCAACCGTGGATGTTTCCCTAGCTCTGCCATGTCGCCATCCGATGCCGTCGGATTCAACGTTAGCGCCCCGTTCGCCCAAACACCTTTCGAAAAGGTGACCGCGATCTCCGACCGGTCCAGAAACGAATTCAGTACCCCTGCCAGCGAGACGCTCGTGCGCGACACATCCAATTCCCGCAACTCCGCCGCGCGAGACAAGCCGCTCAGCCCATCATCCGTAATCTTCGTTTCGACACACCACAACACCCGCAACTTCGGTAACTCTGCGACAAGTTTGATCGCTAAATCGGTCGCGTTCGGAGGCAACACCAACACTTCCAGATCGGCCAGGTCTTCCAAACTTTTCAAGCCAATGTCGGTGACGCGTGTCTTCAGCAGATTCAACGCTTGCAATGACTTGGCCGACTGTGCCAACTTCGTGATTCCGGCATCAGTCACATTCGTGCCGACCAAATTCAGCAACCGCAACTTACTCAGCAACCGCAGCGATTCCAATCCGTCATCGGTCAAAGTCGTGTCGCCGAGAAACACTTCTTCAAGCGTTGTCAGCCCCTTCAGCGCCCCGACCCCCGCGTCTGTGATCCGCGTCCCGCGCAGATCGACCGTCGTCAAATGCTTGAGCGCCGCCAACGGCATGATCCCCGCATCGTCACAGCGCGGATGATTCAGCAGGTTGACCTGCACGACATGCCCGGCCCCGTCGAGCTCCAACGCTGCCCCAAAATCTTCCAACGTCTTCGCCGCCGTGGCTTCGGTGGCGGCACTCAACTCCGCGTTGGGGGTCGCATCGCTTTCCGATTTCATCGCCAGGGTTTTTCGCACCGGCTCAACCGGTGCGACGTCAGCGACCGGCGTTTGTTTCATCGGAGCCGGCGGAGTCGTTTCGCCGCAGCCGCAGAAAAGCCCGCCACACACCAGCCAGCGTGCTGCCGCATCGTAAACCACACGCTGGATCCAGCAACGTTCGGACATTCCCAGACCTCTGTTTTGACGAGCTGATCTCCACAATCGGCTGACGTCAGAAGCGTATCAACCATCACCACGGTGGAGAATCGTCGAAAGCCGCGACGAATTCCGTACATCAGCAACGTAATTGACAGGGGGGACATCTGAGAATCGGGCCGGAGAACTTGTCGTGACGTTCTGGTCAGTCATCGTTCACGCCAAGGATGTCGCTTGACTCTCAGAGTCAGGCTACTTTTTTTTCGACGATGCCCCTATTTTTTGGCCGTTGTCAAACGGACGGAAATGAGGAGACGATTCATGTTTCGCGGATATCTATGGTTGTTGTTCCTTGTGGATTGGATGTTGTGCTTGCCTGTCGAGGCGGGGCATCGTGTGATCGTCCAAGGGAACGGGAAACTGGCCCTCGTGAAGGCGGATGGCTCGGCTGAGTGGGAGATGAACTGGGGCGGGATTCATGACATCCATGTTTTGAAGAACGGGCACATCCTGGTTCAGCAAGGGGCCGCGACCGTGGCGGAGATTGATCCGGCCACGAAGCAGGTCGTCGGGTCATATGACTCGGCCAGGCAGAATGGGAATGCCGGCAAGCAGGTCGAGGTTCATGCGTTTCAGCCGCTGAGCGACGGGGGGCTGATGATCGCGGAATCAGGTGCGGCTCGGATTATTGAGGTGGATCGTGACGGCAAGTTGCTCAAGGAAGTGAAGCTGAAGGTCAGTCGTCCGCATCCGCACACCGATACGCGGTTGGTTCGAAAACTGGCGAGTGGAAATTATCTGGTTTGCCACGAGGGTGACGGTTGCGTTCGCGAATACGATGGCCGGACGAGCGAGATCGTGTGGGAATACGAAGTACCGCTGTTCGGGCAGACTCCAAAAGGAGGTCATGGGCCGGAGGCGTTTGGTAATAAGTGTTTTTCCGCATTGCGACTTACCAGCGGCAACACGCTGATCTCCACGGGGAACGGGCACAGCGTGATTGAGGTTACTCCGGCGAAAGAGATTGTTTGGAAGATCGGGCAGCGCGACTTGCCAATGATCACGCTGGCTTGGGTCACGACGCTGGAAGTGCTGCCGAATGGGAATTTTGTGATCGGAAATTGCCATGCAGGCGAAGGCCAGCCGCTGTTGATTGAAATTGAGCCGAAGTCGAAAAAGGTTGTCTGGACATTCGACCGCTTCGGCGACTTCGGCAACAATGTCTCGAACTCGCAAGTGCTGGATGTGGACGGCGCGGCGAATCGCTGAATCAATCAACTCTATCGACTTTGGGGAAACAACATGCGAACAGTTATGACTTTGGCCGTGGCGTTTGTGGGAGTGTTGTCCGTTGCCGGATTGGCTCAGGCGGAACCGCCGAAGCCGTTGAAGGCGTTGCTGATCGCGGGGGGCTGCTGTCACGACTACGCAAAGCAGAAGGACTTACTCAAGGCGGGCATCGAAGCGCGGGCGCACGTCGTTGTCGAACAAGTTCACACGGAAGACAAGACCACGAAAGCTCGCTTTGCAATCTATGAAAAGGCGGATTGGGCGAAAGGATATGACGTCGTCATTCACGACGAATGCACTTCCGACGTGAAGGAGATGCCGTATGTCGAGAACATTTTGAACGCTCACAAGAGCGGCGTTCCAGCGGTCAATCTGCACTGCGCGATGCACTGCTACCGCATTGGCACCGACGAATGGTTTAAGTTTGTCGGCATTCACTCGACGGGCCACGGGCCGCAAAAACCGATTGACGTGATCTTCGTGGATCGCGAACACGTCATCACGAAAGGCTTCGAGAATTGGACCACGGTGAACGAAGAGCTGTACAACAACATCAAGCTGTTCGAGACGACGAAGCCACTGGCTCGTGGCAAGCAGGATGTCGGCAGCAAGGTGGAGGATTACGTCGTAGCTTGGACCAACGAGTACGGTAAGTCGCGAGTCTTCAGCACCACGCTGGGCCACAACAACGACACCGTTGGCGACCCGCGTTATCTCGACTTAGTAACTCGCGGATTGCTGTGGTCGTGCGGCAAGCTGAACGACGAGTATTTGAAGCCAGCCAAGAAATAGCGAGGCATGACGCTACAAGTTGTGAAGTTCGATGCGGAGTCTCCAACCACAATGTTGCCAAGAAAACAAGGCGGCAAGTCTGCCAATCTGGAAAACACAAAACTGAAACGAATTGGGCGAACGCTCATTGCGGCCGTTGCATCGGGTTGTCGATGACTCGCTGGTGGCCGGCCGCGTGGTCTTGCTCGGTGAGCGGAGCAAAACCGTCTTGGCTGGAATAGGCCAGCATCTCGCCGGTTTCCAAGCGGTAAATCCAGGCGTGCAAAGTCAGTTCGCCCCGTTGCAGCTTCACGGCGACGGCGGGATGTGTCTGAATGTTTTCGATCTGGACCAGCACATGCTCTTGGATCGCGACTTCCAACTGAGCGACACCGCTGAGCTGTTTGTAGTTTTCGACCATGATCCGGCGCGTCGTCTCGGCATGTTTTAGCCATGCGGAAACGAGCGGCAAATTTGCAGTCGATTCGGGGGCCAGTAGGGCCTTGATCGCTCCGCAGTGCGAATGCCCACAGATGACGATGTCTTTGACACCGAGCGCGGCGACGGCGTATTCGATTGTGGCCGCTTCGCCGCCGTTCGAGGCTCCGTGCGGCGGGACAATGTTCCCCGCGTTTCGCAGAACGAACAACTCTCCGGGGTTAGTCTGCGTGATGAGATTTGGATCGATGCGCGAGTCAGAACAGGTCACGAACAACGTGCTGGGATTTTGTCCCGTCGCCAATTGTTTGAAGAAATCCCGTTCGCGCTGCACCACATCGGAATGAAATTGATGCAAGCCGCTGAGCAAATTCTGCATGAAGTCCTCCGGTTGTGGCACCACAAAGCTACGGAGCGTATTCTGGAGTTGTCTCAACCGAGTGCAAGGTTGGTCCGTATTGCTCGAAGTACACATACGGAGCGATCGCCGCGGCGACTTCCGGGCGGCGGATATACTCCGGCCAACTATGATGATGCTTCAACCACGGAGTCACATCCAATTCGGTCACCTGACCATTATGTTCGCCAAGCTTGCAGCGGTCCTTGCGAGTGAATCCCGCTCGCGCCAGTGCCCGGCTAGAGAACGGGTGTCGGAGCGGGAACAACAACAGGGCGATGTCTTTTTTA
Organism: Planctomyces sp.; assembly: GCA_031375695.1. Lineage (GTDB taxonomy): Bacteria > Planctomycetota > Planctomycetia > Planctomycetales > Planctomycetaceae > SXKJ01. The sequence continues at coordinate 63,145 of JANMIF010000227.1, read as the reverse complement.
TTTTTCAGATTCAACAGGCATTCCGTTCGCCGCAACGCACATCCGTAACGATCGCCGGGGTTCAGCCAATCGTGCTCGATCGCGGCTCCGGCGAGCACTGCGCGAATCCGTTGGCCGCCATCGACTGGATTCCAACGAGCTTGATCGCGAACCGTTCCCCCTCCCAACAGATGCAGAGCCGAGGCGATTGTTCGCGTCCCGAGGCTGTGACCTAACAGACAGACCGGACTTTGCGGCGGCATCGCTCCGACCAGATCGGCCAAATAAAATCCATTCAACTCAGAGCGCCGGCCGAGAATCGCCATGTCCACGCATGGCGCGGGAGTCAGAAACGGATTCCCAGGCAACAACGTGCATTGACCTTCGCTGGGCCAAGTGAAGTAAATGAAATTCAACGGAGCCTGAGGACACGCACAACGCACCCAACGGAACGTGAACTCGGAATCTTCCGCGACATCCTCAATTCGCGTGTAGCTGCCATGTACGAAGATACATGTTGGCACGCCGGGAATCAGCGACGCCAACATTTCTTCCAGACAGGCCGGCTGAAGCTGGCAATTGTCGGTTGCGCGGTGACACACGAAGCGGCAGGCCACTCCGCACTTGTGAGCCTTTTGCGAGCAACAACGAGTGCTGGCAATCCAATATCGCGCAGCTGGCAATGACACCGGCTGTACCGCCACCGGTTCAGCCATTGGCGGGGCGATCAGCCTCGGTCCGCTGTTCTTACTTTGAGCCGAGTAAGAATGTGTTTTCCGAGTTGTCGCACGCGGTTGCGGCGCGTTCGGCAAAGTTCTCGCGGGAGTTGGCACGCTTTCCGACGCGTCATCTTGAATCGGGATCGGGTTGAGCAACACCGGCCCACTCGGCAGATTCTTGGCTGCAGGCGGATCGTCTTCGAGTGGTCCAAGCAACGTGGTGTCACTCATCTCACGTGATGTCGTGACATCCAAAAACGTGGCGGATGGTCGCCTGCCGGTATCTGGCGACGATGGCTCAGCAGCCGAACAGTCAGCGCTGATGATCACGATTCCAAGAATCGCGAATGCCGTCAGCGCGAACGCAGGCCACGAAGTCCGATTCGATTTGCGAGTGCGAATTTCCAGCATGAAAGGCTCGATTCGGAGCGGATAAGGTTTCCGGCCGAAGCCTACCCGACGAATCTTTGCGGCTGAGCCAAAAGCGGCGAAATGTGCCAAAAACTCGGGCGAATTGAGCGACTCCTGACGATGGTTCGAGTTGGTGCGATCCGGCAAAGTCGAACAATCGTCACGAATCCGCCTTACTAACCCGACGAGTGAGCGAGGGTGAGCACCGCACGAAACGCAGGTTTTTTCGTCATTCGGAACGCTTTCTCTCGCTCTCGCGTTGGGTTAGTTCGCTCGACCTCGCGCACGCTTCGGGTTATTGCAACCACAACTAACGGTGTCTGAGTTTCGGTAGGCACAAGATAGCCGGAAAAGTTGCATCGGCTGTGGCAACGGCTAATATCCCGTCCGCTTTGTTTGACTGAGTTGATTTTGGTTCTTCGCCACCGCCAATGGATGGGTCGGCTGCGACGAACACTCAGATGATCGACTTGGCTGGCAAAGCGGACGTCATTCGGCTGATGCTAGAGTGGCGGGTTCGGACCAAAGGAATGGTCCTGGAGATGTTCGCATGGATGCAACGCTCGCTTTGAGCCGATGGCGGAAACCGACATTGTCGGCGGAATCGTCTCGGTCGCTCGCTCGTCAATCGCGATTGCTGTTTCTGCGCGAACGTGTTCGGAGTGCCTGTGCGCGATTTCTTTGACCGAGCCGAATCCGAAGAGGCTCGAAGGCGCGGGCCGATTCGGAGTTTGATTTTCTCGCCAATCGAACCGGCACTCCGGTGCCCCAAGGAAGGGAATCCCGCATGAGCATGAATTCGAAGAACGTCATGAAACCAATCATCGGCATTAACGCCGACTTTCGCCCCGCCTCTCAGGAGCACATCGCTCTGACGTGGTTGTGCAGCGGCTACTACGACCAAGTCAGTGGAGCAAAAACCGAGAAATCGCCGGGCGGAATCCCAATGATCATTCCGCCCTTGACCGAAGAAGAGGACTTGCAACGGCTGTTGAACAACGTCGATGGCGTAGTTCTGGCAGGCTGCTTGCTGGACCTGGACCCGAAGCGACTGGGTTTGGATAAGCATCCGGCGACGAAGCTGATGCCAACTCGCCGTGAAGATTTTGATCGGCGTTTGGCGAAGATGGCCTACGACATGCGGTTGCCGATTCTGGCGATCGGGGCCGGTATGCAAACGCTGAACGTGGTCTGTGGCGGATCCTTGTATCAGCACATTCCCGAAGACTTTCCCCGTGCGTTAGCGCATCGTGATCCGGTCGAGCGGACGTTGCGGCACATCATCAACATCGTTCCGGGAACTCGGATGGATGCGATGTACGGTCCCGGAGAAATCCGGATCAACAGCGATCACCACATGTGCGTGGACCAATTGGCTGCGCAGTTCAAGGTTAGTGCGATCGCGCCGGACGGGGTGGTCGAGGCTTACGAATCGATCGACGATGAATGGTTCTGCGTCGGCGTGCAGTGGCATCCCGAAGGCGACACAGCAGCTGCGCTCGACATGCAAGTCTTTGAGTTGTTCTTGGAAGCGTGCATGGACCGTGTTTCTGGCATCACGCCAAAGTTCATCCCGTTCCCGCAGCCCAAGTCCCGCCGAGTCGCAGTGGCGGCGTAATTCAGCGACTGAGTCAGTCGCAAACCGGTCAATCAAGACGGCGTTGCTCAATTGTTTGAGCAACGCCTTTTTTTTGAGCGGATTGTTTCTGCGAGTAACGGCTTGTGGGTTCCAATTTCACGGGGATAGAATCCCGCCCCGCGAGCCGTGGCCAAGTGAGTCGGACACGGCGAAAGCATATTGACTGAAGATCAAAGGCAGTGCCGACCGTGGCCGTCCTGGAAGTGTTGAAGGGTCGAAAGCCGGGCCAATTGATTCCGGTGCAGAGTGACCGAACGTTGTTCGGACGGCATCCGCATTGCCAGGTCGTGCTCGAGAATGCGGCGATCAGCCGCTATCACGCTCAAATCATCGACGCGCACGGTGAGTACTTGATCGAGGACTTGCGGAGCCGCAATGGGACTCACGTCAATGAGACTCCGGTGGATGGCCGCAGGGAACTTCAGGATCAGGACGTGATCCGGGTGTGTGATTTCACGTTTCGGTTTTTGTCACACGCCCCGCCGGAGAGTAAGCTTCTGAAGCCAGGCGAGTCGGCGACGGACACCGAACTGAGGGTCGGACCGAAGTCGGTAATGTCGTCCGTGGACCGCAAACAAGCGAACATCAAAACGATTGTTGAGGAAGATGACGAACCGAGCAGCGTGCGGATCGAAGATGAAGATCGTTCGTCGATCATAAGCACACTGGAAGCCGGGAGTTCGTCGTCCGATCTGCGAATCACGGTTAAGCCGGAAGTGAAGCTGAGAGCCATTCTGGATATCGGCAAGGCTCTGGCCGGCGCGCTGGAAATTGGTCAAGTCTTGGACAAGACGCTGGAGGGACTGTTCCGCATCTTTCCGCAGGCGAACGAAGGCTTCGTCATGCTCCGCGACGAAGAGAAGAAGAAGCTCGTCGTGAAGGCCACGAAGACGCGCCGCAAGGGAGCCGAAGCGGACGATCAGGTGCATGTCAGCATGACGGTCGTGCGGAAAGTGCTGGAATCGAGCGAAGGCATTCTGAGCGCCAACACGCTGGACGACAGCCGCTTCAAGGCCAGCGAGAGCATGGCGAACATGCGGATTCGCTCTATGATTTGCGCTCCGCTGGCGGCGAAAGAACTGGGGCCGGTGGGTGTGATTCAAATTACGACCAGCGAAACGGCCAACCAGTTCAAGCAGGAAGACCTCGATCTGCTGATCAGCGTGGCGTCGCAGGTCAGCTTGGCGGTTGAGAATTCGTACCTGTATCACGCGGCCATGCAGCAGCGCGACATGGAACGCGATTTGGAGTTTGCCACTCAAGTGCAACTCGGCTTCCTGCCGCACTCGCGACCGAAGATCACCGGCTACGAATTCTTCGACTACTATGAGCCGGCGCAGCGCGTCGGCGGCGACTACTTCGATTACATCCAGCTTCCGAACGGACGTCTGGCCATTGCACTCGCCGATGTCGCAGGCAAGGGAGTTCCGGCGGCGCTCTTGATGGCGCGATTGTATTCGTCGGTTCGCTATCACCTGCTGAGCGCGCCGGACACGGCCACCGCGATGACCGGTCTGAACGCCGAGATTTCGGTCAGCGGACTGGGGCATCGCTTCATCACCTGCTTGGTGATGGTCATAGATACCGCCACGCACGAAATGGTTTTGGTTAATGCCGGGCACTTGCCCCCTTTGCGACGTATGCCAGACGGCTCGGTTGAGCAAATCGGCATGAAAGATTCGGGCATGCCGCTGGGCATTCTGCCGGATCAGCAATTTCAACAGTCGGTGTATTCGCTGACTTCGGGTGAGACCTGGTTGGTGTACACCGACGGCGTGACGGAAGCGATGAAATCGCAGAAGCAGATTTACGGGACGAAGCGGCTAACCGAGTTCGTCATCGAGAATTCCTCCAAAATCGACACGCTCGTCAAAGGGGTAGTTGAAGACGTCGAAAAGTTTGTCGAAGGGAAAGCTCAAAGCGACGACATTTGCTTAGTCGGCTTCCAGAGGGTCTCGTGACAGAACCAACGGTTTCTCTGAGCACGCGAGAAATTCTTGGCCCCGACGGACGGATCGCTCTGCGTTTGCCGACGTATGAATCCCGGCCACAACAGCTCGAAATGGCCGAAGCGGTGGAGCAGGCGATTCGTCAGAAAACGCATCTCTTGGCCGAAGCTGGAACCGGAGTCGGAAAGAGCTTCGCGTATCTCGTCCCCGCGATTTTGTCGCTACACGAAGCACAGTCGCAGCCGGCTGAACCGGCGAAAAAGAAACGTCGGCCAGTCGATGATGACGATGATTTCGACGAGCCGGATGCACCAAAGAAAAAACGTCGCCGCATCGTGATCTCAACGCACACGATAGCACTGCAAGAACAAATCTTTTCTCGCGACATCCCGTTTCTGAAGGCGATCCTGCCTGTTGAATTTTCGACGGTGTTGGTCAAAGGTCGATCGAATTATGTCAGCTTGCGGCGACTGGCCGGAACACTGGAACGTGCCGGTCAATTGTTTGGCGAGCCGAAGGAAATGGACCAGCTTCAGCAACTGGCCGATTGGGGGAAGAAGACAACCGACGGCAGCCGCCAGGATTTGAGTTTTCAGCCGCTTGGAAACATTTGGGACGAGATTGTCAGCGACAGTGACAATTGCCTGCGCAAGAAATGTCCGACCCACAAGCAATGTCATTACTACGCGGCTCGGCAGCGAGTTTGGGGTGCCGACGTCCTCGTTGTGAATCACGCGCTGTTTTTTTTCGACCTCGCCGTGCGTCGTGAAGGAGCGTCAATTCTCCCCGACTATGAAATTGCGATTCTCGACGAAGCCCATACGGTCGAAGCGGTCGCTGGAGATCATCTCGGTCTGTCGGTCACGAGCGGTCAGATCAACTATCAGCTCAATAAACTGTGGAATGATCAACGTATGCGCGGGCTGTGTGCACCGCTTCCGATAGCTCAACAACTGGTTCACCGTGCGCGAACTTTCGCGAACAATTTGGCCTCGGAATTGGAATTCTGCCAACATCAAATCGGCAGCCGCAACGGCCGATTCCGTGCTCCACCAGAGGTCGAAAACAATCTCAGCCCCGTGCTCGTTGAACTAGCCAAACTGCTGTTTGAGCACGGCGACAAGCTGACGAATGACGAAGAACGGCTGAACTTCACTGCCGCGTCAGTCCGCTGCACGCAGTTGGCCGAAAGCCTGACCGACTGGCTGAAGCAGAAACTCGAAGGAGCGGTCTATTGGGTTGAACGTTCCGGCACGAAGTTCATCAACACGCAGATGATCTCGTGCCCAATCGATGTCGGCCCCGTGCTGCGCGACGAACTGTTTGCACAAGTCCCGACCGTAATCCTGACAAGTGCCACGCTCTCAACCGCGCAACGCAGTTTCGACTACATTAAGACTCGGCTGGGGCTAACAAAATCGCTCGAAAAGAAACTTGGCAGCCCGTTCGATTACCGCAAGCAAGCGAAACTCGTGATCCACGGCCGGATGCCCGATCCCAACGAAGAGGCTCCACAGTTTGAGTCGGCAGTGTGCGACAAGATCAAGCAACACGTTGCTGCAACCGCTGGCCGAGCCTTCGTGTTGTTCACCAGCTACAAAATGCTAAATGGTTGCGCCGAACGGCTCACTCCGTGGTTCGCCGAGCACAATTACTCGCTGCTCGTTCAAGGAGCCAACTTGCCGCGCACGATGTTGCTTGACCGGTTTCGCTCCGACGAACGAGCGGTCCTGTTCGGAGCCGACACGTTCTGGCAGGGTGTCGATGTGCCGGGTGAGGCGTTGCAAAACGTGATCATCACGAAGTTGCCGTTCGCCGTCCCAGATCAGCCGCTACAAGAAGCTCGCATGGAGGCGATTCAAGCACGCGGCGGCAACCCGTTCTTCGAGTACTCGCTCCCCGAAGCGATCATCAAATTGAAACAAGGCTTCGGCCGACTGATCCGCACCCGCACCGACACCGGCCGAGTCGTGATCCTCGATCCTCGGATCAAAACCAAACGCTACGGCCGGCAATTCCTTGAAAGTCTGCCGGAATGCCAAGTCATTTTCGATCCCGTATGACGCTTTGAGCCAGTCGTCGCCGAAGTCATGAGACTTCGGTTAGTTGACCATTCAACGAACCCCGAACTCTCACGAGTTCGGCGACGTAGATTACTTCTTTTCGTCGTGCTTGTGTTCGTGACCGTGATCGTCGTGGTCGTGCTTCAGGTCGCCGGTGAACTCTTTGCCGTTGATCGTGATCTTGAACTTGCCGACGGTCTTCGGGTTGTCGTGAAACGCGTCGATCAACTCTTCGCTGGCGAGTTCAAACCGTGACGACGTACCTTCGGCTTCGCCCTCTTGCGGCGCGGCGGTCAACGCGTGCGTCACGGGTGCGTCCTTGCCGGGCAGTTCGACAATGATCTCTTTGGCTTCGATCGGCACCGCCTTCTTGGCTTCGCCGTCCAAAATGAACAGCACGACTTTGTGATGCTCTTCATCAAACAACGCCTCGGCGTGATATTCCTCTGCGCCCAGTTCAATCAGATCGCCGCCATTCGGCCCGTGATCATGGCCATGTTCGTGGCCGTGAACATGCCCATGCTCAGCGTCGTGCGACATGTCCTTTTTTGGGTCGAAAGTCCGAGCCTCCCCGTCCGATCCGCCGCTGCAACCGCTCAGGCTGACACAAACCGACACCGCCAACAACATGATCCCGAAGAACGAACGCATCTTGAATTCCTTTGAAAAAGTTCGAATCTTGGCGAGCTTGGTGGCGTCAGCCCCCGGCTTCGCCGGTTACACATCACCCGGGTGGCTGACGCCACCCTTTGCCTTTTTTATTGGCGCATCAATCCGCAAATCCCAGACGCGGATTATGTGGACTCACCGCCAGACAACAAGCGCGGATGTCGTTTTTTGTTCATTCGACAATTGAAAGAGGTCTCGACACACTAACCCGAAGCGTCAGCGAGGGCGAGCGTTCAACGAAGCGCCAATTCCGAGTCGTGCGGAGCGCTCGTCCTCGCTGGCTCTTCGGGTTAGTGTGACAAGCCAACGCTTTTGGGAGCCAGCCGCATGAGCAACATTCGTGATTACGGAGCTGCCGGGGACGGACAAACCGACGACACAAATGCCATTCAACATGCCATTCAAGACGCCGACGGTTTGATCGAATTTCCACGCGGCGAGTATCGGATCACGAAGCCGATCGTCGTCGATCTGGCAACGGTCGGCCGTACGGCGATCACTGGGGCCGGCGGCACGGCCAAGATCATCATGGCGGGCAAAGGCCCGACTTTTTTCTTCGCAGGAAGTCACGACAAAACTGCAGATCCCGCAGGGTTCAAGCCCGGGATCTGGCAACACGAACGGATGCCGCTGCTTAGCCAAATTGAAATCGTCGGCGATCATCCTGAGGCGGACGGCGTGCGACTCGAAGGAGTCATGCAGCCAACTCTGACCAACGTGCTGATCCGCAAAGTTCGAAACGGCGTGCATGTGACGAAGCGCTCGCGGAACGTGCTCATCAGCCACTGTCACATTTATCAAAACACTGGTATCGGTGTGTTTCTGGATCATTGCAATTTGCACCAAACAATCATTACCGGCAGCCACATCAGCTATTGCCGTCTGGGAGGCGTCCGCGTTCAAGGGGGCGAAATTCGCAACTTCCAGATCACCGGCAATGACATCGAATACAACAACAACCGCGCGTTCGAAGTCCGCGATGCCGATGCAGAGCCGACTGCCGAAATCTACATCGACGTGGAGGATGGCTCCGTCCGCGAAGGGACCATTTGCAGCAACACGTTGCAAGCGACATACAGTCCGAACGGTACGAACATTCGGTTCATCGGCAGTGGTTCGAAGGGCAATCATCGCGCTGGCATGTGGACAATCGCCGGCAACCTGATCGGCAGCCAAGCAACCAACATTCATCTCACGTCGGCTCTTGGCTTTGCGATCAGCGCCAATTACATCTACAGCGGCCACGACCGGAACATCGTCATCGAAAACTCGCGGAGCATCGCGATCGGCGCGAACACGCTCGGCCACAATCCCGACTACGGCGACAAAGAACTTTCGACTGGCATCCGCTTCGTCGATTGTCAGGACTGCACGGTGACTGGCCTGATCATTCAAGATGCAATGGCTGGCCAGAACACCGTTGCCGGAGTTGTTGAAACGAAGAAGGAAGGCTTGATCGAACTGACTCGTTGCCGCCGCATGAATCTCACCGGCTGCCAGATTCTGGAAGGAACCCCGAATGGCCTTGTGCTCGACGATTGCCAAGACACGCTGATTTCCGGCTGCACGATCCTCGATCAACGGCCAAACAAACTGATGCGACACGCGATCGTCTGGCGCTCGACTGATGGACATCATGGCAACATGATTCACGGCTGCCGCATCGGCCGAGGCTCCGCCGGAGCGTTGCAACTCAGTCGCGGCGTGCGGCAGTCGGAAAATCTTTTGGATGAATAGTCGTCTCCATGAGGGGTCGGGTGTTTGGTTTTTGGAAATTGGCGAGAAGAAAGCGTGATTCGTTGGTCAAGCTTAGTGTCCGCCAATTTCCAAAAACCAAACACCCAACCCCGGCCTGAGGCGCGGCCTCACTGGGGGTTTTATGCCATCTCGACTTGTTAGTTTCACCGGTTGGTTCTTAGTTTGTCTGACATTTGTCGGTTGCTCGCCGCAAGCATCCGGACCCGATGCGTCACGATCGTCGAACACCAACAGCGCGGAAGATTCGTCTGACAAGAAACTTGTCGATGAAGTCGAACTCGCGCTCAACTGGCTGCCCGAAGCCGAACACGGCGGGTTCTTTGCGGCTGATGTCCACGGTCTATTCGCCGAACGGAACTTGCGAGTCAAAATAGTTCCCGGCGGGCCGGGAGTTCCCGTTGTGCAGAACGTGGCCAGTGGCAAGATGACGTTCGGTGTCACGAATGCCGATCAAGTGTTACTCAACCGAGCCCAAGAAGCGGATGTCGTGGCGATTTTCGCCCCGCTGCAACAAAGCCCGCGCTGTTTAATGCTGCACCGGAAATCAGGCATCACCCAGTTTGACGATCTGAAAGACATCACGCTGGCGATCAATGCCAATCAAACATTTCTGGGCTTTGTGAAAAAGCGATTACCTCTGATCAATGTGCGGATTATCCCGTATGGCGGCAGCGTCGCGCCGTTTCTGGCCGACGAACGTATGGGCCAACAGGCGTATGTTTTCAGCGAGCCGTTCATCGCCAAAGAACAAGGTGCCGATACGGTCAATTTGATGGTCGCCGACATCGGATTCAACCCGTATACGAGCGTGTTGATTACTCGTGGCGAAGTCATTTCGCAACAGCCTCGCCTCGTCCGCCGCATGGTCGAAGCGTGTATACTTGGCTGGCGACAATACCTCGACGACCCCGCGACCACGAACGCGCGTATTCACGAACTCAACCCGGAAATGGGAATCGACATCCTTAGATTCGGCGCGGAAACGATTAAGCCGCTGAGCGAAACTGGCCTCGACTCACCCGAACAACTGGGCCGCATGACCGCTGAGCGCTGGCAAACTCTGGCCGACCAATTGGTCGAAGGAGACGCCCTCAAGCCGGGAGGCGTCGATGCGAGCAAAGCCTTTGACAGCCAATTTCTGAGCCGCTGATTTGGGAATGCGGAGTTCTGGCTGGCGGCAATTCGCGAACGGTTTCATCAGCAAAAAACGCCCGACTCGTTTCACCCACAGATTCTGGTGAAGTCCCAAGCCGCGAGACAGTTAACACCGAGTGAACCATTGGGAACGGAGAATGCAATGCGGAACACGAAGGTTCATTCGTGGCCAAGTTTGGTTGTGATGTGCGGAATTCTCATTGGAAGCTCTGGCACGTCGAAGTCTGCCGAATTGGTGCATCAGGCGGCTCATCTCGACCCGACGGCGGCGAATCAGTGGTTGGAGGTTTTGCTGGAGGCATCGGCCCGCGATGTCGATCGGCATCAAGCTCGGCCTCCGATCTTGTCGCGTGCGATGGCGATTGCCGTCACCTCAATGTTCGACGCTTGGGCCGCGTATGACGACAAAGCGATCGGCACTCGATTGGGCCACTCGTTGCGACGGCCACCCTCCGAACGAACTCAGGGGAACAAAGAGACCGCCATTGCCTATGCCGTTTATCGTTCATTGCTCGACGTTTTCCCGGACGAAGCCGACTGGATTCGGGGTGAAATGCGGCGAATGAAGTTCGATCCAAACGATCATTCTGTGGACTTGTCGTCACCCATCGGCATCGGCCTAGCGGCGGCAAATGCGGTCATCGAGTCCCGGCATCACGATGGAGCGAATCAATTGGGCGATGAATCGGGCAGCAACGGCCAACCTTATTCCGACTACACGTACTACCGCCCGTTGAACACTCCCGAGCGGATTGTTTCACCGACACACTGGCTGCCGATTCCGTTTCGTAAACCGAATGGCGAGACTTTCTCACCCGGATTTCTGGCAGCGCACTGGTATCGCGTCCGACCGTTCGCTTTGGACCGAGCCGATCAATTTCGTCCGCCACCTCCGCCGGAATATGGCTCGGAACAATTGAGGAAAGACGTTGCCGAGTGCGTTGAGTTGAACGCGGCGTTGACTCTTGAGATGAAAGCGGTTGTCGAATTCATGCGCGACGGACCCAGATCCACCGGGCAGTCGGGCCATTGGTTGCGGTTTGCTCAAGATGTGTCGCGGCGTGATCGGTATTCTCTCGACCAAGACGTCAAATTGTTTTTTTGCGTAGCCAATGTGGTGTTCGACACGTTCGTCGCGAGCTGGGAAGCCAAACGTTTCTACGACACCGGTCGGCCCTATTGGTGGGTTCGGCTGGATTACCAAGGTCAAAAGATCAATGGCTGGGCAGGCCCGGGGCGAGGGACGGCCGTCATCGCGGCCGAAGACTGGCATCCGTATTCTCCTGTGGAGTTTGTCACGCCACCATTTCCCGGATATCCCTCCGGCCATGCGACCGCCAGCGGCGGTGCTGCCAAAATTTTGGAACTGTTCACTGGCGGCGATGAATTTGGCGCGGTCGCATTTCGCCAAGTTGGCGAGTTGACCGAAGGTCAATTCCCCACACAGGCCATGCAAGCAGTCAACGGCAAGCCAGCCACCAACGTCCCCGAATCGAAAGTCATCAAACTGGCGTTGCCCACGTTTACCGCGACAGCCGAAATGGCGGCCGTCTCACGCCTCTGGGGTGGCTATCACATTCGCACGGACAACACTGAGGGTCTAAAACTTGGCCGCAAGATTGCCGAGTTCTCGTGGACGAAATATCAAGCTTATTTTGACGGCTCACGGCGTCAGTAACCTGTTGCCTCGATAAACTCGGCACCCGCGAATGAAGCACACGCACGAAACACTAGGAGCCAGTCATGCCCATGATCCGAGCCTTCCGTTCCAAGTTGCACTTGATGTTGATGATCTTCGTGGGCGTGACCGGCCTGCTGCCGAGCTGCTCCGCATCAGCGGCCGACGTCGACTGGACGCGATCGGCTCGCAACGGTTCTTGGTCAGACGCGACCACCTGGACGGGAAATCAAGTTCCGGCGGCCGGTGCTCGCGTGCATGTGCGGCCAGGACATGTGGTCGTGTACGACGTGAAGTCGGAGACGCCGATCCGCTCGGTTTACGTTGCCGGAACGCTGACGTTCGCGGCCGATCGCGACACGCGATTAGATGTCGGCGTGATCAAGATCGAAGCCGGCGACGAGCCGACAGAAGAGGGTTTTGATTGCGACGCGCACATCGAAGGGTTGCCTGCCGGAACTGTGCGGCCGGCGTTGTTGGTCGGAACGCCGGAGCAGCCGATTGATGCGAAGCACACGGCGTTGATTCGGCTCATGCCGTTTGACGGACAAGACAAGCAGTCGTGTCCAGCGATCGTCTGCTGCGGAGGACGGATGGAGTTTCACGGAGCACCGCTCAACCGGACATGGGTCAAGCTCGGCGCGACCTCGAAGAAAGGTGACGCTTCGGTCGCACTGTCGGAAGCGGTGACTGGCTGGCGAATCGGCGATCGTGTGATCGTCACCGCGACGCATCTGGGTCGTGATAACGGCGGCGGAACCGATCTGCTCGAAACGGAAGAGCGAACCGTCACGGCGATCGACGGTGCGAAGCTCACGGTCGATGAGCCGTTGAAGCGAGAGCATCTCGGCGAGGGTGAGTTCCGGGGCGAGGTCGCGAATCTCAGTCGCAACGTCACCGTCGAGTCGGCTCAGCCGGAAGGAGTCCGCGGCCACACGATGTATCACAAAGGTTCGTCTGGCTCAATCAGCTATGCCGAGTTCCGCCATCTCGGAAAAAAAGATGTGCTCGGCCGATATACGCTGCACTTTCATTTGGTCGGCAACACGATGCGCGGCAGCTCAGTTATCGGGGCATCGATTCACAACAGCCACAACCGCTGGCTGACGATTCACGGGACGAATTATCTCGTGGTACGTGATTGCGTCGGCTATCGCAGCATCGGGCACGGATACTTTTTGGAAGATGGGACCGAGGTGCAAAACATCCTCGACCGCAACCTCGCCGTACAGGCGATGGACGGCAAGAAGCTGCCCAAACAAGTGCTTCCGTTCGATCAAAACGACGGAGCCGGCTTCTGGTGGGCGAACAGCCTCAACACGTTCACTCGCAATGTCTCATGCGAAAACAACCGCTACGGCTATCGCTTCGAGGCAACCGAAACGAGTTCCCTCAAGCTTACGCTGCCCGTGCAAGACGCGAGCGGAGAAACAAAACCGACCGATATTCGCACGCTGCCGTTCGTGCGGTTCGAGGATAACGAGGCTCACTGCGACGGCCTGTACGGCATCAATCTCGGCGAGGGAGTCAACCGCGTCGGCCCGGATGCTAAGCATCCGTTCGTCATGCGGAATACGAAAATTTGGGAGATTCATTACGCCTTCCGAGTTCAATCGCCGTGCGTGCTGGTCGAAGGGATGAAGATCTACAATTCGATCTACGGCGTCTATCACCCAAACTTCGACCGCCACGTTTATCGCAACCTTTCGATCACACAATCGTCGAAGCATGGCGACGCCGAACCATTCAACCGCGGCCACGACGACGACAGCATTCAGCATGGCTCACTGACGGTGGACGGCCTGACCTTCTCCGGCCATCACAACAGTTCGATGCCGCTGATCCAGATCACCGACCACAACCCAACCGGCTCGGCCGAGACGCACATTCGCAACGTGCAAGTCCTCAACCGGAACGACAATAACCGCCGAGCGCTCGTCAACCTTGGCGGCGGTCCGCGTCCGCCACCGAAGACGCCGACCAGCGTCCCGGTCATTCTGCACGACTTCTACGGCTCTGGACGCCACGCGCGAGTCGTCAGTGCGAAGTCGAGCGAAGTCCGAACTGACGGCAACTCCTACAAATCCGCCCCGCCACTGACCGGCGACGAATCGCGAGTGCTTGAAATTCGCGACGTCCTGTTCCCGCAACTGCTCTATCCAATCGACGATCAACCGCCGTCAACCGTGATCACGCGCGTAATTCGCTCAACCGATGGATGGTTGATTCGCGGTTCGGCCGCAGACAGCGGTGAAATCAAGCAGGTCACCGTCAACGGCGTCGCGGCACATGCGGTACGAGACAACTTCACGGAGTGGGAGGTCACGCTGCCGAAACAAGACTTGGTTGAGATTACCGCCTCGGCCCGCGATGCTGCGGGCAACATCGAAAAGCAGCCGTTGGTGATTCTTCTCAAGTGAGCGCAATGCTCACGAACACGCACGGGAAACAACATCATGATCGTCACCGTTCAACAACACATCTTGCAGGATCAGAAGCGATTCCCCGGAGCGTCGGGGGAATTCTCTTGGCTGCTGTCGGGGATCACGCTGGCGACCAAGATGGTGCAAGCTCGTGTGCGACGCGCGGGGCTGACGGACATTCTCGGCGATGCAGGCGACGTCAACGTTCAAGGCGAAGTGCAGCAGAAGCTGGACGTCTACGCCAACGAGGCGTTGATGCACTGCCTGAGCGCTCGGGCCAGCATCGGCGTGCTGGCTTCGGAGGAAAACGAAAAGCCGCAGATTATGGCTCACTGCTCGAAAGAGGCGAATTATGCGGTCGTGTTCGATCCACTGGATGGCTCGTCGAATATCGACGTGAACGTCAGCGTGGGAACGACGTTCTCGGTGATGCGGCGTCCCGAAGGTGTCGGATGCGACGAGCCGGAAAAGTGGCTGTTGCAACCGGGGAGCAAGCAGATCGCGGCCGGATATGTCTGCTACGGCTCATCGACCATTCTGGTTTACAGCGTTGGCAACGGCGTGCATGGCTTCACACTGGACCCGTCGGTCGGAGCCTATTTGCTCAGCCATCCGAACATCCAAATGCCAAAGCAAGGCAAATACTACTCGGTCAATGAGGCGTACCGAGACGGCTTTCCGCCGGGCTACAACGAGTTCATTGACCGGCTGCGATTGGGGTCACTCGGCCATCGCTATGCGTCGCGCTATATCGGTTCGATGGTTGCCGACTTTCACCGTACGTTGTTGAAGGGGGGCGTCTTTCTTTACCCGCCCACGGCCGAGCACCCGAAGGGCAAACTGCGATTGTTGTACGAAGCCAATCCGATCGCATACCTCATTGAACAAGCTGGCGGCGTGGCGACCGATGGCCGTCGCCGAGTGCTCGATCTGCAACCCGAAGCGATCCACCAGCGCACGCCGCTGATTATGGGGAGCACCGTCGAGATGGCGGAGTTTCAACGCTGTGTGCCACACGACAGCTTGAGATAGCTGTCGTGGGTTTGATCGGCCGATACACTTCGCTGCGGTTCGGTCTGGCGGTTCAGGTTTTCGAGGAGTTTGCCGTGAGTCGAGTGAATCTTGGAGCGTTGTTTGTGGCCGTTTGGTTGCTGCCAATTGTATTCGCGGTCAGCGCCGAATGGCCGCAGTGGCGTGGGCCGGAAGGGCAGGGGCATGCGAATGCCAAGAATCTTCCGGTGGAATGGTCGGAGCAGGAACATGTCGCCTGGCGGACGGAAGTGCCGGGGCGCGGTTGGTCATCGCCCGTTATCGACGGATCGCAGATTTGGCTGACGACGGCGATCGAGTCCGAATTGGATGCGGTCGAAAAGACCAAGAAGCGAGAGGCGAACTTCGCCGGCCAGGAATTGAACATCTCCGGCAAGCTCAGCCTGCGAGCGATCTGTTTGGATCGCAACTCCGGCAAGCTGTTGCGCGATGTGGAAGTCTTGACGGAAGAATCGCCGGACCCAGTTCATCAATTGAATTCGTTCGCGTCGCCGTCGCCGGTGATCGACGACGGGCGGCTTTATTGTCACTTCGGCACGAACGGCACGGCTTGCCTCGACACGAAGTCCGGCGAGGTTGTCTGGACGAATCGCGAATTGAAACTCAAGCACGAGAACGGGCCGGGGAGTACGCCGATCATTTTCAAAGAGTGGCTGATCGTGCATTGCGACGGGAGCGACACGCAGTCGATCGCCGCGCTCAACAAACAGGACGGCAAGCTGGTTTGGAAGACAGCTCGCAGCGGCAAGATGGACGAGAATCCGCAGTTGAAGAAAGCCTACGGAACGCCGCTGGTCACGACAGTCGCTGGCCGCGAGTTGGTGCTATCTCCCGCCGCCAACTGGCTGTACGCCTACGAACCGGCGACCGGCCAGGAAGTCTGGAAGATCGAATACGGGGGGCTGGGCTTTTCGATTGTGCCTCGGCCGGTGGTCGGACACGGGATGTTGTACTTCAGCACGACGTTCATGAAGCCGGAGATTCTGGCGGTCAAGTTGGACGAGGAGCCAACGATTGCCTGGCGCTTCGCAAAGCAAGCTCCCAACATGCCGTCGCCGCTGTTGATTGGCGACGAGTTGTACCTCATCGCGGACAAAGGGGTCGCGACCTGTCTCGACGCGAAGACCGGAACGGTCGTTTGGACTGAACGGCTCGGCGGCAACTTTTGTTCGTCGCCGATCTTCGCCGACGGCCGGATTTACGTCGGCAATCGCGAAGGCCAAACGTTCGTGTTCGCGCCCGGCCGCGAGTACAAACTGCTCGCCACGAATCAGTTGGACGGCCAGATCATGGCAACTCCAGCGGCCGTCGATTCCTCGCTGTTCGTCCGCACGGACAAGGCGATGTATCGGATTGGGGAGTGACCAGTCATGTCCAGCTTGTACGAACGGCTTGGCGGCGTGTACGCGATTGCGGCGGTTGTCGATGATTTCATCGACCGGATTATGATTGACCCGCGGCTCAACGCGAATCCGAAAGTCGATGAAGCTCACCACCGCGTGTCGAAGGCGGGCTTCAAGTATCTGGTCACGGAACAAGTCTGCTGGGCGAGCGGCGGGCCTCAGAAATACACCGGCCGCTCGATGTCCGATTCACACGCCGACCTCGCGATCACTGAGCCGGAGTGGCAAGTGTTTCTGGATGACTTGCGACAGACGTTCGACAAGTTTCAGGTTCCCGCCCCCGAACGAAGCGAACTGCTGGCGATTGTCGAGAGCACGAAAGCGGACATCGTCGCAGGTTAGCTGGAAGGGCGGAATTGATCGCGTCCCGCATCGCGTTTGCGAGGTCGGTGTTTCCTTTCCGTCACGTCAATCGCACGGTATCGACTGTTTGGAACTGGTCCATCCAGGCGGTCTCGGTGACCAGTGGCGGATGTTTGAATTGGGAATCGCCAGTTCCGCGACGTTGGCTTTCCTCGGCGATGAACTTCGCCCAAGTGCCGACGGCCAAGCGGACCAGTTGCCACGGGCCAATGTAACGGTCCTGCCGCTTGCCGGAATACATCACGTTGTGGCGAATCAAGTTTTGATCGACGAGTTGCAGCAGCTTCCGCGCGATCGTGTCATCTTCGAGCACCGACCGTTCGATCAACAGCGCGTAATACGGTGTTTCTCCGGGACGTCGCACCGGGACTGCGGTGAAGCAAGCGACATGCAGACCGAGTTCACGCGAGGCGGCTTCGACCGCTTCGACCACTTGATAGCCGCTGATCTTTTCTCCTTCCATGTCGGCGCACTGTTTGCCTTTGTGCAGAAACTCAAGGACCGGAGCTTCGCCGACGAAGCCGTTGCAACGCACGACATCTTCGATGTCATAGCGATACAGGCCGCTCGACGTGGTCATCATCAAGAAATATTCGCGGCCTTCTTCTAGTTCATGGCCTTCCAGGATCGTCGGGTTCGGCGATTCGATTTCCTCGACCGGCACGAACTCGTAATACGTGCCGTCGATTGCGAGGACTCCTTCCGGGCGGCCATCTTGCAGCGGGATCGTGTGCCGGCCTTCGGTCGAGACGAGGCCGAGGTCGCGGGCCGGAGCCGTGCCGTAGTAATTGGACAAGTTGCGTGACTGATAGCCGATCGTCCCTCCCAGCCAGCAAGAGATCAGTCCCAGTTGCCAATAATCCTTGGGGTACAACGTCCCGGTTTGATTGACGATTTGTTCGAGTTCGCGAGCGCGTTCGGGATGTTTGATCGCGAGACGTTGCGACATCAACTGCCGGAACGCTGTAGTCACCTGCAAATCGGATCGCAGCGTGCCGTCGTGAATGTCGCGGATCAGTGACTCACGGTGTTCGTGACCGACTTCCGCCAGTCGCAGCAAATTGGACGGCGTGATTCCGGCCAGGAACCCGATCGACTGCGTGATGCTCAATCGCAGGATCGTGTAATACTTCGCGGTCGGTTCGGCGATGTCGGCGACTTCCAGCGGCGTGGCATAAAACGAACGAACCAGCGGACTCTGAAATCGAACCGCCACCGAACTGACCATGCCCACCGAAAGTCCGCTCGGCGTTTGGCTGAGGTTGCCCGGCCCCGTCAGTTGCAAGATGCGACTGCCGATCATCCAACTGTGATCCAGAACTCCTTTGACTCCCCAGATTTCCCATGAGCGTTTGTATTCGTTGAGCCACCTCCGCGTGACCGGATTCAATTTTGGATCGCCGGTTGTCCCGGTCGTGCATGCAAAGGCCAGCAATTCTTCATCGGCGGGAAATAGTGTGTCGAGGTGCCCCTCGCTCACCGAGCGGATGTACGGCGACAAGTACTCGTAGCGTGAGATCGGAATTTGACGACGAAAATCTTCGACCGTCCGAATTTTCGCAAAGCCATGATCGCGGCCGAAGCGAGTGTTGGCACAGCGTCGAATCTTTTCAAACAGATGCCCTCGCTGAACCGCCGCCGCTGTCTGCAAGAGGCTCTCAAAGCGTTTCAGCTTCCAGCGGTAATACGGAATCGCCGCCGCTCGCGCAAAGGCTGTGATTGCTCGCTGAGTTGCCGTCTGTCGAATCACGTCGATACCTCAACTTTCCGGCAGTTGCACGGTGTCGATTTCCTCAAAGCGGCGGATCCAGTTGGAATCGGCAACAAGGCCAGGGTGCTTGTAGTGAACGTCACCGGTCCCGCGTTCATCGGACTCGGCTTGAATGTACGTTCCCCAGGCTCCCTGCGGAATGCGCATCAAGCGAGGTGCTCCCAAGACTCCCTCGCGACGTCGAGCCGAATACAGAAAGTTCGATTTCTTCAGCCGTTGGTCGATGCCGTCCAAGAACCGGCAAGCGGTCTGCCAATCGGCGATGTCACTGTGCTCTACCATCACGGTGTAACAGGGCGAGCAGTCTGTCGGACGAAGCGGCACAGCCGTCATGTAGCTCGGATGCAGGCCCAACTCGGTCGCTGCACCGGTCGCCGCATCCAGGAATTGATGCTCGGTAACCTTTTCCCCTTCGAGGTCGCCACAGCGATCGCTCTTTTGCAGAAACTCCAGCACCGGCGCTTCTCCGACAAAGCCTCGGCAGCGAACGACATCGCCGATGTGAAATCGGAAGTACCCGCTGAACGTCGTGAGCAGCAGATGATAGTCGCAGTCGATTTCCAGTTCGTGACCTTCCAGCACCGTCGGTTGCGATGAGTTCGATTCGTTCACTGGCAGGAATTCATAGAACCCGGTCTGGATCGAGAGCACTCCTTCGGGCTTACCGTTTACCAACGGAATCGTGTGCCGCCCTTCGCTCGACACCAAGCCTTGATCGCGCAGTGGCGAATTACCGAAATACTCCGGCAGATACCGAGATTGATATCCCGCCGTCCCGCCGAGCCAACAGGCGATGATCGGGTCTCGCCAATAATCCTTCGGATACATCCGGCCGGTATGTTCAACGATCCGTTCCAGTTCATGTGCGCGGCGCGGATCGGACTTCAATCGCGGAGCCAGTTTGTTGCGAACCGAGTCAGGAATCTCAAACGCCGATGACAACGTGCCGTCGTGGATATCGCGGATTAGTGACTCACGATGTTCATCGCCCAGTCGAGCCAGTCGGATCAAGCTGCCGGGATTCATCAGCACGATCAGGCCAATCGACTCGGCGACACCTAACCGCATCGTGGCGTAATATCGCGACACGGCCTCCGGGATATCGGTCACGTCGTTGGGGATCGCATAAAACGGCCGCACTAGTCGGCTCTGATTTCGGGCCAGCAGCGCGCTGACCATACTGATCGGCGTCCCGTTCGGCGTCTGGCCCATGTTCCATGAGCCGATGATCTGCATGATCTTGCCGCCCACTTGAGTGGGATTATCGACCAGCATCTTGGAGCCCCACAGATCCCACGACGCGCGATAAGCCCGCAGCCAAGTCGGTGTCACGGGATTGAGCTTCGGCGTCCCGGTGCTGCCGGTCGTGATCGTGAAACGCTCGACTCGCTCTTCGGGCGGAAACAGCGCATTCAAATCACCACGAGCCACGGCGTTAATGTACGGCTCGAATTGATCGTATCGGGCAACTGGGACCTGTCGGCGAAAGTCGTTCAAATCGCGAATCTGCACGAACCCATGATCGCGACCAAATTGGGTGTCACGACAGCGCCGGACCCAGTGCAACAGCAACTCACGCTGAACCTGCCGAGATCGGTCCAGCAAACGGGCGAATGACTGAAATCGTTTGGCGTAATACGGCAGAGCGAGGTTGCGAACCACTCCGGTCATGAATCGCTGTAGCATTTTGACTTCCGTGAAGGCCTCCGTGCAAACTCCAAATCAAAGGCGGCGAAGTGTATCGCCGGTCGGAACGAACCCGAAGTGTCGCCGTGACGAGCGCCGCGTCACGCCTTGAAAATGGGCACAAACATCGAATCGACCGACCGGCAAGGGATCGGACTACAGTCAGCCGGATTTGATTCGCATCAGAGCCTCTTCCCGATTTGATAAGTCGCCGTTGAGTTGTGCGTCGCGAAGTTTGTCGAGAAGTTGTTTGAATCTCGGACCGGGTTGCAGACCGAAGGCGATCAGGTCACTGCCGGTAACCAGCGGCGGCGGGTTCAGAACTTCAGGGGGAATCGTTTCCAAGAAGTGTTCACAAAACAACACAGGTTGCAAGTCGGCATGTTTGGCCAGCAGACAGGCTCGCATGAACGCCAGTAGGTCGTCGCGAAACGGATGAGCTAACAGGCGTTTGAGTTGCGCAAGGCTAAGCCGATCTGCATTCCGCATGGCTTCTTGATGTTCGATTAACCACAGAGTCTTGTGAACTTCCTCGTTGGAGAGTCGCAATTGCCGTCGGCAAACGGGTTCGACGACTTTCAAGAATCGGAAGAGAACGGCAAGCCCAATCTCAAAACGAAAGCCGATTGGCTGCCGAAGCGTTAAGAGAGTGTCATGCCAAAACGGATGCGTCACGGCGAACGGAACCAGTTCGGGAAGGATCGCCGTCAGAAGTCCCAATTCGCCAGCCAATTCAATCGCCCGGCTGCGATGCACATCTTTCAGCATTCGTTTGAGTTCCTCGGTCACACGTTCTTTACTGACCACATGGATCTGCTGGGCCATTTCTCGAACTGCGGACTTCGTGGTCTCGTCGAGACGAAACTCAAACGCGGCGGTGAAGCGGACAGCTCGCAACATGCGGAGCTTGTCTTCGCGGACTCGGTCGTGCGGATCGCCGATCGCACGAATGATGCCGTCGGCGAGGTCTCGTTCGCCCCCAACAAAGTCGAACACCTTTTGTTCGAGCGGGTCGAAGAACATGCCGTTGATTGTGAAGTCGCGGCGCTGAGCATCTTCTTCTGGCGAACTGAACGTGACGGAATCGGGGCGTCGGCCATCCGAGTAAGTCCCGTCGCTACGAAACGTGGCCACCTCGACATCTCCCACCGCTTTGTTCGGAGCAACGACGACGATCACGCCGAAGCTGGCTCCCACGTCGAGCGTCTTTAGTCCGCGAAAAACTTTTCGGATTTGTTCGGGCGTCGCGTTCGTCGCGACGTCGTAATCCTGCGGAGTCATTCCCAGCAAATGATCTCGCACGCATCCGCCGGCCCACAGCGCATGGAAACCGTTCGCTATCAACCGGCGTACGACATCGATCGCGAACTCCCGCTGCGCGGCGGGATCAAGAGCGGGCCGATCATTGGCAGCGGAAGGATTTTGCATCAAGAATGAGCCGTATTGTGGCGGAGTCCCAGTTCCGTGAATCTTAATCGCGAGGAATCCAGAATGTCGAAAGCTGAGAAAAGTCGAGTGGTGCTGATCACGGGAGCGACTAAAGGCTTGGGCGAAGCGATGGCGGTTAAATTTGCGAGCCTGGGGCATACGGTGATCGGCTGCGGTCGCTCGGTGGCAGCAATCGCCGGTCTACGAAAACAACTGCCGACACCGCATCGCTTCGATGCGATTGACGTGGCGAGCGATTGCCAAGTCGCCGATTGGGCCGAGTCGGTGTTGTCTCAGATCGGGCCGCCTGACTTGCTGTTGAACAACGCGGCAATCATCAATCAAAACGCGGCGCTTTGGGCTGTTTCCCCGGAAGATTTTGACTCCGTGATTGACGTCAACATCAAAGGCGTGGCCAACGTGATCCGACATTTCGTTCCGGCGATGATCGAACGGCGAAGCGGCGTGATCGTCAATTTCAGTTCGGGCTGGGGGCGATCGACCTCGGCCGAAGTGGCTCCCTACTGCGCGACCAAATGGGCGATCGAGGGACTGACTCAGGCGATGGCTCAAGAGCTCCCTGACGGACTGACGGCCGTGCCGCTGAACCCCGGCATCATCAACACCGAAATGCTGCGAAGTTGCTTCGGTTCATCCGCCGACCGCTATCCCGACGCCACTCGCTGGGCCGAGGTGGCCGTCCCGTTTTTGTTGAAGATTTCGGTCAAAAACAATGGCGAACCGCTGACAGTGCCGATTTGATTTGAGAGTGACCGGCATCTTCGCGGCGAATTGCCAAACTATCTCGCGTTGACGGCGAAGTAGGCGATGGCAAATGGTGTGATCAAAACACGAGACGACACACCGCATCCGTGCGATCCTGCAACGCGGACTTCAGGGCAAACTCGCTGGCCCCTGTCGCGAACACGGTGCAGACTGGCCATCCCGCCGCGATGTGGCTGCCCGGTACCGGGATGTCGGCGATGAATTCGGCCAGACCGGATGACTCGACTTCCAAATCGGGTGCGATGCTGTCGGCGGCCGCGTAAACGACGCGTTTGCCAACCACTCGGCGTGGGTCGTGATTCCCAAAATGACATTTTTTGAAAACCTGACCCCTGTCACACGCACCAACATGCTCCGCCACAAGTGATCGGCCCCAAGCTCGTTCGTAAACTTCCGCCGACGCCGTATATCGCGGATTGATCTCCGTCAGCCAAGGCACGTCGTCGGCCAGAATGAAGTCGATACCAAATAGGCCGCGTAATTCGGCCGCTTGCGCCAACTCGTGGCCGATCCGTTTGATCAATTGATTCGTTTGATTGGGAACTGAAATCGGGCCGATTGATCCGGCATATCCGAAGTCGGTCGGAGCACCGAATTCACGACCGATCAGTTGCTCGGAAATTCCGATCAACTCGATATCGCACTTTGCCGCGACAAACAACGCGGAGATCGAACGACCGCGGCGAAACTCCTGCAAATAGTTGTCGTCAGTGGTCAGGTCGCGACCGAAAACGAAAATTCCATGCCCGCCGCCGCTTCGGATCGGCTTAATCAGCCACTCGCCGTCGCGCGGAGCATTGGTCACGGCAAGATGACGCAAAGTCGGTAGATCTCGCGCGGTCAGTGTTGCCTCAACCCAGAACGGATTGCGGATCAACTTCAACACGTCGGGGTCATTGCCCAACAACGGGTGATGTCGACTAACTCGTGCTACCAGCTCCAGTTCGTTTTCCATCGAACCGCAATACATCCACGGCATCACCGGCAAACGCTGAACTGCATCACCGACGTCTCCCGGCCAGTTGCTGATCGGCACCACGGTCGCAAGTCGCTGTAAATCTGTGTCGCCAAAGCGATCGATGGCGAATACCTTGAATCCGGCCAGAACCGCGCTTGTCGCTGCCGCTCGCACGCTGGATCCGATCAGTAGCAGCGGACGGAAACTCTCGGACATTAGAAGCAGTTCCGGTGTGTTCATTGGAAAAAGTAATGAATAGTTCGATAAATTCGTGAGAAGTCAGGGAGGTCGATGACCAATTGCCCCGTACTCTCACGAGCTCAGCGACGGTCGAGCGCTGTCGGTCGAATTCGTTGCCAGATGGACGGAGAGTTGATACACCATCGCCCGTTTCAAATCGACGAACCGGTGGCGAAATGGGAATTGCCCAGTTCGTCGGCTGGGTTCTCGCGAATCTCAAACCCCCCAACAAGGAGTTGCAACAATGTCGATGTACGTCGGCGAAGCCCTGTGTGGCGAAGGTAACGAAATTGCTCACATCGATCTGTTGATCGGCGACAAGGACGGCCCCGTCGGCGTCGCGTTTGCCAATGCCCTGTCGCGACAGAGTGCCGGTCACAGCAACCTGCTGGCCGTGCTCACCCCGAACCTGGCCGTGAAGCCAGCGACCGTCATGATCACCAAGGTCACGATCAAGGGTGCCAAGCAAGCGGTTCACATGTTCGGTCCTGCTCAGTATGCCGTGGCCAAAGCGGTGGCCGACAGCGTCGAAAAGGGGATCATTCCCAAGGACCAGGCCGAGAAGTTGGTCATCATTTGCGGCGTGTTCATTCATTGGCAGGCCAACGACGACAAGAAAATCTTCCAATACAACTACGAGGCGACCATGTTGTCGATCGCTCGCGCCATGAAGAATGAGCCGAGTGCCGACGAAATGCTCGCCAAGAAAGAGACCGCTAAGCACCCGTTCTTCGCGGGCTAATGGTTGGTCCAGACAGAACGCACGACGTACCTGCGACCCGGCTTCGCGTAGAGGCCGGGTCGCTCGTCATTCCGGGGTTGCCCATGCGCAAAATTCTGATTCAGTTTGATACCGATCCACTTCCGTCCGTCTTTGACCGCGTTGTCGCGATTGATGCCGGGGTCGATGAGCTTTTCAGCTATGGTGGCGTGACGTCCGAGAACGTGGTTGGGTTGGTTCACGGAGCGATTTTCACTCGTGGTGTTCCCGATCTGAAGAACACCGCGATCTTCATTGGCGGCAGCAATGTCGCGGCGGGTGAGCAACTTTTGGCGAAAGTTCAAAACACATTCTTTGGCCCGATGCGCGTCTCGGTGATGATGGACTCCAACGGTTCGAACACGACCGCCGCGGCCGCCGTGCTGGCCTGTCGAAAACATGTGTCTTTGGCCGGCGCACATGTGCTGGTCCTGGCTGGCACCGGGCCGGTCGGGCATCGAGCCGCTCAAATCTTCGCGGCCGAAGGGGCCGAAGTTCGCGTCGGCTCGCGCACTCGCGACAAGGCCGAGCAAACTTGCTTCGCGATCGCCCAAGTCGTCTCGGCCGCGCGAGTCACTCCGGTCGCAACCGGCACTGATTCCGAACTGTCCGAAGCTTGTGACGGCGTATCACTGATCATCGCGGCCGGCGCAGCGGGGATTGAACTGCTGTCGGCCGAACGCCGAGCCAGTTTGAATTCACTCAAAGTCGCCGTGGATCTGAATGCCGTCCCGCCGCTCGGTATCGGCGGGATCGAAGTCATGGACAAAGCCAAGGAACGGGACCGACACCTTTGTTATGGCGCCATCGGCGTCGGCGGAACGAAAATGAAGATCCACAAAGCCGCGATCGTCCGACTGTTTGAATCCAACGATCAAGTGCTCGACACCGCCGCCCTGTACGCGATCGGGCAATCGCTGTGAGAGATCTTACGAATCGGCGTGTTCAATCAACTGCATGATCGCCGTCAGCGGAATGTAGACTGGTTCCATTCGCGTCCCTTTGAGGTGTTCCACCACGATCCAGTGATCGTCAACTGCTGCGAGCGTTCCTTTGAGCGGAGTCACCTCCGGGCGCAGAAAGCTAACGATCACGATCTTGCCGAGTAGCCGATGTGCTAATTCACTCATGACATTCCTCCATCTTTGGAACAATTAACCCAAAGTCACTTTACGAGCGGCGCGACGACTCGCGAGACGTATTGTTTGTTGAGCATCAGGGTGTTCTTTGCGACGACTGAGTTCGCCGGAAAGTCGATGCCGAGCGGTTCGCCTGTGTTCGGATTCGGCTCGAAGAACGGTGCCCCGGTGCTGGCGACCGTCACTCGGATGCGGTGTCCCTTGGCGAAAATCTGGCTGATCCAGCCGACATCAAAGGCGACTCGTTCAACCTTATTTGGCTCAAAGAAAACTTCGCGTTCGTAACCGTCGCGATATCGGCCACGGCGGATGTAGTCGATCAACAGGATCGAGCGACCATCAGGATAAACGTCCGTGACACGCACGATGAAATCGGTGTCCTTCGCCGACGAAGTCACGAACAGTTCCGTTTTGACGAGGCCCGTCCATTCGATTGATTCGGTGAGTGGCTCGGTCGTGAAGGTGCGGACTTCGGCCTGTTCTTCAAACTTGCGAGCGTCCGCCGCGCCGGGAAAACCCCGTGGGTTCGGGATGTTCGCCGGCTTGAGCGGATCGGCGAGGAATGTTGTGCTCGCGTCGGCTTCCGTCGGCGCGGAGGTCGTCAGCTTACCGCCGTCTCGCAGGAAGTACGCGGTCGGTGTCGAAGCGATCGGCCAGTCGTTGGATTCTCGCCAAACATTGCCCGGCGCGTCTTCTTCGCCGACCGCACCCAAGACGTAATACCGGATTGTCGGATCGCGATCCGCGTTGTTGTCTTGGCCTTTCAGCCAGTAATCGAACCAACGGATCAAATGCGATTCGGCATCGAACTTGGCATTGTCTGGGAACGTCAGCTCGCTGACTTTGTTCGTGTTCTTGCCTTGATAACCACCGTGCAGCCACGGGCCGATCAAGAGTTGTTGCTTTCCGCGCGAGTTCGGTCCGGCTCGATGTTGCCGACCGCGATAACTTTCGATCGAGCCGATATTCATGAAGTCGAACCAACTGCCGATCGTGAAGCACGGGACATCCATTTTGTCGAAGTGCCGCGAGCAATCTTCTTGTTTCCAGTAATCGTCAAACGTCGGATGCTTGATCCACTCTGTGAGCACCGCCAGGTTATGAGCCGGTTCGCGGCAGACGGCCCCCATGCCCTTGAACCGCTCCGGGCGAGTCGTTCCACCAATTCGATAGCCTTCGTGATACAGGCTCAAGCCGGTGTCGATCATGTATTGTGCGACCAGATGCGGCGGCTTCGTCACCGCCAGAAAATTCTGCGCGAACCCCGCCTGGGAACTGCCGAACGTTCCGATCTTCCCAGTTGACCACTTCTGTTTTGCCAGCCATTCGACCGTGTCGTATCCGTCTTGCAACTCGCCCCAGCCGAGTGCCCGGTAGCCGACCCACGTCCCTTCGGACTTGCCGGACCCGCGAAAATTCTCGGCACAGACAACGTAGCCCGCTTTCGCCAATCTCGCATTCCCCTGCCGCGTCCCGACCCCTTTTAAGTCGGCATACCGCTGCTCATACAGCACCGGCCACGGACCGTCGCCCGGCGGGAAGTACAGATACGCTGACAACTTCGTGCCGTCCCGCATCGGAATCATCAAGTGCTCTTCGCGAACACCATAAAGGTCGATGTCGTCCGACCTGCCGACGCCGATCAGGCTCAACCAACAAGCGAATCCGCAGGCCAGGCGGCCAACAACTGAGCTGAAACTGCATGGTTTCATGGAGCACCTTGTTCGAGTGACGTTTCAATACCCTGATGCGCACTTTGGGGGCGAGAGTCTGCTGATGAGGGAACCTGATCGCAAGCCGTAGTGCAAGCTTCCAACTTGCACTCGCACCGAGACATTTGAATCCGCAAGGTGAGCCGCCAGCAATTGCCCCTACGGATTCAGGCACGGCCACGGATGAATTGCAAACAGCACAATCGAAAAAAATGTTCGCTTCGATCTCGATTGTGACCTAGGTTCAATTGAGGATTTCCTGCCTTCGCGAGACGACCAAATGCGTGCCAACTGCTGGATGATCGCTGTCTTGATGTGTTGTTCGGCTAACGCGGCCGCCGGTGAATCGCAGGCGGTTGTCGAGATACGGAACGGAAAAACCGTCACAACCGGAAAGGTGTTGGCTCGCGGCAAGGAGCGTGTCGTACTGTTAGACCGGACGGGGGCGCTGCACTACGTCAATCTGAAAGACACGCCTCTCAAGCCGGTCACCAGTTCATTTCAAGGTTTCCCGGTAACGGAGTTTCGCAATCAACTGTCGCGCGAATTTGGCAAAGAGTTTGAGATCGGCACGACGCGGCACTATTTGGTTGTTGCGACATCGGGACGCGCTGCGAACTATGCGGCGGTCTTTGAGGAACAATATGCCACGTTGCAGCGATATCTGAAGACCCGCAGTTTCGTCCTAAACGACGTCGAAATTCCGCTGGTCGCCATCGTCTTTCCGACACGGGATCAATTCACCAAATACGCTCAGGCCGATGGCGCGAAGACGATGACCGGGATGCTTGGGTATTACTCGCCTCGCACGAACCGCGTCGCACTGTTTGAGTCTCGCAGCAAGGCCGTCGCCGATTCGGTACCGCTCGGATCGGGGCACGATCATGAGTTCGCACTCGCGCGGAACGATTGCCAAGTAGGAGGCTTGTTCACGCCGCGTTTGGATTCGTTGTTCGGTGCGGCTCAAGGGGATCTGCAGTCCACGATGGTTCACGAAGCAACGCATCAGATCGCGTACAACTTCGGCCTGCATTCGCGGATGGGCGAAACACCGCGTTGGGTTGTCGAAGGCTTGGCCACTGTGTTTGAACCAGAAGGAGTTCGCGACAGCTCCGCTGGACGAGACATCAAGCAACGACTGAACCGCGAGCGATTCATCGAGTTCCAAAACTTTGCCAAGTCGCGCCGGCCCGCCAAGCCGCTGAAAGCGTTCATCGAAAGCGACTCGCTGTACGAATCAGCGGTGTTGGATTTTTACGCGCAGTCGTGGGCCTTGACGTTCTTTTTGATCGAAACCCGGCCGCGCAATTTCGCGGCCTACCTGAAGCGGATCGCCGCCCGCGACCCCTTCGCGGATTATCCCGCCGCCGATCGGCTCACCGACTTTCGCGACACGATCCACAAAGACGTCGATTGGCTCGACGTACAGTTCTTGCGATTCGTCGACGGATTGAAGTAATTATTCGCCTTTGCGTTTCAATGCGGCGTTGTTGTCTGTCATGAATTGCTTGATTTCGTCGGCGAAGGCGAGCAGCCGCTCCCACTGTTCGACGTACAGCGTGACCGGCATCCGTTGCAGGCCGTAAATGCTGATCGCCCCTTTTTCGCTCACCTTGCAATACAACTGGCCTCGCTTGGGAGGTTCGGTCAGCAGCAATTTTCCGGCGGCTTCGGGCGTGATCTCGCCGGCGGCGACCTTTTGCAGGATTTCTTCTTTCGTCATGAACAGACTCCTTTCGGTGGAGGCTCGAGGAATTGAAGTCGGCGGCAGAATAGCGGGCGGCTAAGAGGCCGCGAAGTCCCGACGCGAGATGACTCCCTCGCGACGAGCCGGGGTGGTTCGCTACGATCCCGACTTATCGCGCTGTATGACTACCGCTCGATCCAACAAAATCCAGTTCGATTGATCCCACCTTTTTGTGACTGTCTGCTGATGGCTGATTCCGAGCGCCCTTCGACACCCCCTCCTACCACGCCGCCTAATCCCGCTCCGCGCGAGGACCGCGACGAATTGCCTCGCCCTTCGCCGTGGGGGCCGATCATTTTGATCGGGGCCTTGCTGGCGTTCATTTCGATTTGGTCGTGGAAGAACCTCAGCAGTTCGGCGGGCGACGTCGAATACGGCTTCTTCTGGAAGCAACTTGAAGCGGACAACATTGAAGAGCTGAACTTTGACGGCCTCAAAGTCACGGGCCGCTGGAAGAAACAACCCGAGCCTCCCGACGACAAAACCAAGATCGGCGAGAAATTCGCGCTGCGGTTGCCGGAGCCGACTCGCGACGATCCGAAGCTGGCGGAAGCGCTGCGACAGAAGGCGGTCAAAGTTCGTACCGATGACCCGACGCCGGCGCTGTTTGGGCAGATGCTGACCGGCACGTTGCTGATGCTCGGCATGTTGGCCGTTTTCTTCTTTTTGATGCGCCGCTCGATGGACCCGACCGGAGCGTCGTTTATCGGCAGCTTCGGGAAGTCCGGGGCCAAGCGATTCAAGGGGACCGATCAACGCACAACATTCGCCGACGTCGCCGCGATGGAAGGAGCGAAAGCCGAGCTCGCCGAGATCGTCGAGTTCCTCAAAAGCCCCGATAAGTTTCACAAGCTCGGTGCCCAGATTCCAAAAGGCGTGCTGCTGATGGGTTCGCCCGGAACCGGCAAGACGTTGCTGGCTCGCGCGACGGCGGGCGAGGCGGGCGTGCCGTTCTTTTCGATCAACGGTTCCGAGTTCATTCAGATGTTTGTCGGAGTCGGAGC
Organism: Planctomyces sp.; assembly: GCA_031375695.1. Classification (GTDB taxonomy): domain Bacteria; phylum Planctomycetota; class Planctomycetia; order Planctomycetales; family Planctomycetaceae; genus SXKJ01. Next base: position 32,655 of record JANMIF010000227.1, on the reverse strand, counting down.
GACTCGCGTGCGCGACTTGTTTCAGCAAGCTCGCGAGAATTCGCCGTGCATCATTTTCGTGGACGAGATCGATGCCGTCGGCCGAATGCGCGGCGCGGGACTCGGCGGCGGTCACGATGAACGCGAACAAACGCTCAACCAAATTCTGTCCGAGATGGACGGGTTCTCGCCGACCGAAAGCGTGATCGTGCTGGCGGCGACCAATCGGCCGGACGTGCTCGATGCCGCTTTGCTGCGGCCGGGGCGCTTCGATCGACACATCACGATCGAACGGCCGACTCGCGGCGGGCGGCTGCAAATCCTGAAAGTGCATGTGCGCAAAGTTCCGCTGGGGGACGATGTGGACCTTGACGATGTCGCCGGGTCCACGATCGGCTTCTCCGGAGCCGAACTCAAAAACTTGATCAACGAAGCAGCCCTCAACGCCGTCCGAAATCAGCGTGAAGTCGTGATCACCGACGATTTCGATTTCGCTCACGACCGCGTCCTGATGGGCGCAAAACGCGAAGAAAAACTGACGGAACGCGAACGCGAGCAGACCGCGTATCACGAAGCCGGCCACGCGCTCGTCGCCTGGTATTTGCCCGACGTCGATCCCGTTCACAAAGTCACGATCATTCCGCGAGGCCGAGCGCTCGGAGTCACGCAGCTCATGCCGGAAGAGGAGCGCTATCATTACGGCGAAAAGCGGTTGCATTCGCAAATGTGCATGATGCTCGGCGGCCGCGCGGCCGAGAAAGTCGTCTTCGACGAATACTCCGCCGGAGCCGAAGACGATCTCAAACGAGCCACCTCGCTGGCCCGCCGCATGGCCGCTCACTGGGGCATGAGCGACGTGATTGGACCCGTCGCGTTCCGCCAAGGCGAAGAGCACCCATTTCTCGGCAAAGAAATCCACGAAGCCCGCGAGTTCAGCGAAGAGACCGCTCACACGATCGATCAAGAAGTGCAACGCTTCCTGACCGACGCCGCCCATCGCGCCTTCAAGATGCTGTCCGATCACCGCAACGAACTCGATGCGATCTCGCAAAGCCTGTTGAAAAACGAAACGATCGACCGCAAAGATCTCGCCGAAATCCTCGGCGAAGCCGTTCCACGAACGAACGCCGTCGATGTGCGAATCATGCCGGAACAAGTGACGTAGCTCGGGAGTGCCAATCTCCTAATCCGGATTGCGGACAAACCCGATCGACAAGTCAATCCGGACAAGTGCAACCAAATATTCATTCGGGAGGTGCCCTCCTGTGCGACCTACGAGTTTGTTTCGCTTGGCCTGCCTCGGATCACTTTGGCTCGTGGCTGGTTTGAGCGACACCCTTCAGGCCGAACTTCCGTTGATCCGCTTCGACCGCTTGATGCCGATTGGATCGACGGCTGGTTCCACGACGCAGGTAGAGATTGCCGGCGCGGATGTGGAAGGCGTGACTGAACTGCAATTTGATCATCCGGGGTTGAAGTCGGAGCACGTCAAAGACGGAAAACTCTTCAAGGTCGCGGTCGCGGCGGAAGTGCCAGCGGGTACGTATGACGTGAGATTGGTCGGGCGGTTTGGTGTCAGCAATCCTCGGTTGTTTCAGGTGACTCACGGGTTGAGCGATATCGAGGAAAAAGAGCCGAACAACGAACTGACAGCGGCTCAAGCGGTCGCGGTGAATTCGGCGATCAACGGGGTCAGCGACTCGAACGGTGAAGATTGGTTTAGATTCGAGGCCAAACGCGGGCAGCGAGTCATCGTCGAATGCTTCGGCACGCGGCTCGATTCGACGCTCGACGGAACGCTGACGCTGACGAACAAAACAGGGAAGACACTGGCATCAAACAGCGATTACTTCGGGACAGATCCGTTTCTCGATTTCGTCGTGCCCGAAGACGGCGAGTTCTTTATCAAGTTTCACGATCTGACGTTCAACGGGGGAGCGCCATATCGGCTAATTATTTCGGATCGACCGCATGTCGAGAACGTTTTTCCGCGAGCCGTCACCGCCGGACAATCGACGCATCTGACGGTGTTCGGTAGAAACCTTGGTAGCGGAGCGAAGCCGTCGATAGCGAAGATTGTCGATTCGCCGCTCGATGAAATCGTGTTGCCGGTTGTCGCGCCGGCAGATTTGTTGGAGCTTGGCAGTTATCGGTTCCTCGAACATCCGACCGATCATGCGTTCGCACCGACGGCGGGAACCTGCACGCTCACGGGGTTCCAATTTCGGCCGGAGTTGCCTGGTGCCGGAGCGGCACTCAACGCACATCGGCTGCTCGTGGTGAATCAGCCGGTGACACTGGAAGCTGAACCGAACAACGACTTCGACAAAGCACAGCCGATCACGCTGCCCGCGATTGTCGCCGGGCGATTCGATCAGCCGCGCGACACCGATTGGTTCGAGGTCACCGTCCCGGAGAATGGCAACTACGCGGTCGAGGTTTATTGCGAACGGCTGTGCGGCCGAGCCGATCCGGTTGTGGTCGCGTTCGATGAAAAGCGGAACCGCGTCGGCGAGTACGACGACTTTGGGCATCGCATGAACGCCTTCGACGGTCACTTGCGAGACCCCGTCGGGATGTTGTCGCTGGTCAAAGACCACAAGTACCGAGTGCTCGTGCAAGAGCGTTACGGCCGAGGCGGTCCGCGATATCAGTACGTCCTGTCGCTGCGAAAGCCGCAGCCAGACATGTACCAAGCGGCGATTCACAGCCAGAACCCCGGCCCCGGTCATCTGACGCTGTGGAAAGGTGGCACCGCGTATCTCGACGTCGTCACGCATTTCCGGGAAGGCTTCAGTGGTTCCTACACAATCACAGCCGAAGGTCTGCCGCCGGGAGTGTTTTCTTCGCCGTCGACCAATGATGATCAACGCGCAACGATGGTTTTCTGGTCGGATGAAACCGCCTCCGACTTCGCTGGGCCGATCAAGTTGTTCGCGACCGCTCAAGTCGGCGACAAAACAATCCGCCGCGAAGTCCGGCCGTACACACGAGTCTGGAATCAAGCTAACTTGTCGAGCAGCCGGCCAACTCGCGAACAAATTCTCGCCGTCCGCGAGAAGGCTCCTTACTCACTGGAACTCGTTCCGAATCAAATCGAGGTTGAAGCAGGCAAGACGGTCGAGTTGAAACTGGTTGCCAAGCGGTTGTGGCCGGAGTGTACGAACTCGATCAACGTGATCCCGCTGGGCTTCAAAGGGAATTTCCAAATGCCGAACAGCACGATCGCCGCCAACACAAACGACATCACGCTACGTATCACCGTTCAGGCGGGAACTCGCCCCGCCGAGTATACGATGTCGGTCCTCGGCCAAGCCCAAGTCCCGTTCAACAAAGACGCCACCGCCAAAGACCGACCGAACACACTGGTTTCAATGGCCAGTCGACCGGTCACGATCAAGGTGACGGAACCGCCGAAGAAGTAGTATCAAGACTCTCAGCGGTTTGACGCTCCAATTTTCCCCCGCTTATCATCGCCGCCGATTCCGCACCTCAACCGTAGTTCGCCGGAGGCGACGATGACCGACAAGCACATCACGGTGGATACCGTCCGCTGGCACAGCGTCCTGCCGTGGCTGCATTTGTTGCGAGCGATCCAGTTGGCTCTGCGAGTGCGAATGGTTTTGATTGCCCTCTTGGGACTGGCAGCGTTTCAGGCTGGAATCCAATTGTTGGAGTCCTGGCAGGTGAACACATCCAGCCTGCGCGGCGGGCAGGTTTGGCCGACGATCAGCGAGTCGCTGCCGCGCGGTTTCAAGATGATCTGGATCGACGAGATGTTGCCGTGGACGACTGTGATCACTCCCGCATCGCAATTGTTTGAGCGGAACAATTCGTGGACGACAGTGGCGTCAGCCTGGACGTTATTATTGTTGGCGTTGCTGATCTGGGCGATTGTTGGTGGCGCGATGACTCGTATCGCCGCCGTTCGATTCGCACGCGACGAGTCAGTACCGCGGTGTGCGGCGTTGAGGTTCTCGGTCCGGAATTGGCAGAGTTATTTGTATGGGCCGTTACTGCCGATGCTGGCGGTCGGCCTCTTCGCCAGTCTGAGCGGCGGCGTCGGCTGGCTGCACCGCTGGTGGGGAGCTGGTGGCGTGATGAACTATCTAGGCTTCATCCCACTTTTTTGCGGACTGGCAATCGGGCTGCTGTTGGTCTTGATGGCCGTGAGCTGGCCGTTGATGGTTGCGGCCATCAGCACCGAAGGGAGCGACGGATTCGATGGGCTGAGCCGCGCGTTCGGTTATGTGATGAATCGGCCGTGGTATTTCGCGTTCTTGGTCTGCCTGACGCATTTCGTTGGCTGGGTGATGAATGCTCTTGTTCACGGGATCGCCGCGATCGCCTGGAAGATGGCCGAGTGGAGTTCCGACGTCTCGCGTCAGCCGGATTTCGGCGTTTGGAGTGGACTGAGTGGAATGATTGTCTCGGCGGTGTTTGTCAGCTTTTTCTGGTCGGCAACAACCGTGATCTATTTCTTGTTGCGTCAAGCGGATGACGGAACGCCGCTGGATCAGGTTTACATTCCGGGTCCGCCGCCGGTTCCGGAGCCTTTGCCGCTCGTGGGCGTCGCCGCGTCGGAGCAGCCGGTGATTGAGCGGCCAGCGACGTAACTTTGGAGTGCATCATGCTGGTCGATATTCACACGAACTTGTTTTGGTATCCCGATCATTTGTCAGACCAGTTCGTGGACGAATCGTGGGCGGCTAAGCAAGCCAAGATGCGGTTGACGGCGGATGTGCATTGCGACGTCAGCGATCACAGCTATCGGCACAACTTTGACTGCCGGCCGGAGCAGTTGCTCGCGGCGACGAAGAATTGCGACAAGGTCATCGTCTTTGCGATCGACGCGCCGTTCACCGGGATCAACGGCTCGCAGGAAACAATTGCCGAGTTTGTGCGGCAGCATCCAGACAAGTTTCAAGGCTGGTGCTCGGTCGATCCGAACCGGCCGGACTGCGTCGAACGGTTGCGGCATTGCGTCAACGATCTCGGCCTGCGCGGACTCAAGCTGGGGCCGATCTATCAGAACTTCGATCCGTCCGATCCGAAGCATCTGCCGCTGTTCAAAGAAGCCGAACGGCTCGGCATTCCGATCAATTGGCATCAAGGGACGTCGTTCGTGCGGAATGGGCCGCTGAAGTGGTCGAACCCGATTCTATTGGAGGACATCGCCATCGCGTGTCCGAGCCTGCGGATGATCATTTCGCACATGGGACATCCGTGGGAGACTGAGTGCGTCGTGTTGATCCGCAAGCACCCACAACTTTTCGCCGACACGAGTGCTCTCCACTACCGCCCGTTGCGACACTATCAAGCCTTCATGACCGCGCTCGAATACGGCGTCGAACAGAAGCTGATCTTCGGCTCAGATTTTCCCTCGGCCACGCCGGAACAAGCGATCGCCGGTTTGCGAAAGGTGAACGACATCGTCAACGGAACCAACTTCCCAAAGTTCCCCGCTGAAGCGATCGAGCGGATCATCTTCGAGAACTGGAAGCAATTCATTTCGTTCGACTCGTAGCGACAAGCAGCCTGCTTGTCGTGATAGCCGCGATGAACTCACGATCTCGCCGAGGACTCTCATGCCGATGCACGTCACCTACCCGATCGATCCCGAAACGCCGAGGTCGCATCTGCCGTTCAGTCCGTGCGTCCAAGTTGGAAACATGGTTTTCGTTTCCGGCCAAGCGTCGGTCGATGCCTCCGGCAAGATCGTGACCGATTCGTTCGAGGGAGAATTTCGCCGCTCGCTCGACAACATGGCACGAGTCTTGAGAGCCGCTGGCTGCGGGCTGGAGCATGTCGTGCAGACACGCAACTACGTCCGCGATGACGCCGACCTTCCGCTGTTCAATCAGCTTTATCGTGAATACTTTCGTTCGCCGTTTCCCGCGAGAACAACGATCACAAACTGTCTGCCAGCGTCGCTGAAGTTCGAGATCGAATGCGTCGCTGTTGCGCCGTCGTGATCGTTTCACTTCGGCAACTCAACCGCTCGCAGATTTCGGAAGTCGAGGTTGGTTGTCGGGTCGTGACCTTGCAGGCTGATGTGGCCAGCTTCGAGGCGTTGGCCTTCGCGGGCGTTCCCACTTGCGTGAGGTTTGCGTTCGTCGGTCCAGACTGTGACGGGAATGCCGTTGACCCATGTGGCGAAGGTCAGACCGGAGGCGACCAGTGTCAGCGTGGTCCATTCGCGGTCGTTCGAGACCACGAAGCGAGCCGGCTGGCGGCGGAAGATTGCTCCGGTGCCAAAGTCGGCCGGCTGAGAGCGATCGCCGTTTTTGATGCCGTTTTGAATTTGGAACTCATAGCCGGGATATGGGCCAGCCTCGCCGGGGAGGCCGCGGAAAAAGATGCCGCTGTTCAACGCGTCGCCGTTCGTCTTCACCTGAGCTTGCAGCACGAAGTTGGCGAACATCTCTTTCGTTTCCCAATAGCCTTGCCCATTCGTGACGTGGATTGCGCCGTCGATCACTTCGAACTTGCTCTTCGATCCGGGGACTTCGCGCCAGCCAGCTAAATCTTTGCCGTTGAACAAATCCTTCACGCCGAGCGGCTTGACGAACACATTCCGAAACTTGACCAAACCCGAATTCATTTGCAGCCCGATGTGGCCCGACTTTAGCGGATTGTCGGTTGAGTCGGTGAAGTCGAGCACCTCATCGCCGTCGAGCTTCACGACCACGCGCGGCCCTTCGGCGTGAACGACAAAAGTTTTCCAAGCCTCTTCGCCGGAAACTTCTTTCGTTGTTTTTTGCCGCTTCACGAAGCTGGCAGTGTTGAAACCTTGTGGGTGCGTGTCGCAAATGTTGAGTTCGTAGCAATCGACTCCCGGATCGGTGGGTACGGTCGGCGTTCGCAGAAACACGCCGCTGTTGCCTCCTTTGGCCATCCAGAAGTCGCACCGCAATTCAAAGTCCGCAAACGGCACTGACGTCAGCAACAACCCCGGCTTCGTTCCTTTATCTGCCGTGATGACACCGTCTGCCACCGACCAATTCACATCGCTATTCGGCTTCCATCCAAAAAGTGATTCGCCATCGAAGAGCTGAACCCAACCGTCGGTAATCTCGTCAGACGTGAGCAACGATTTAGGTGGCTGTTTGGTTTGCGATGATTTCCGTGCCGACGTCTCTGCACTGTCCGCTGTCGCCACCTCGACGCTGGATGATCCAGAGGACGATGACGTCGCGGGGGGACTCGGTTCCGTGGCGAAGTACTCAGTTTTCGGTGCCTTGTATGAGCCACAGGCAGGCAATGTCAGCAAACACAAGTGGATAAATAATCGAGCGATTTGAATTCGCATGACGGCTCCAAAATTCCAGGCGGGCGAGTTTTTCTGGGGGCCTCGTTCATTTCACCGTTCGCTTGTTTGTGACGATCAGCATGTTGCTGGCGGACATGGCGGCGGCGACGAAACCGGACGGCAGGATGATCGGGCCGAAGGTGGAAAGCAATCTGGCGGAGCAGTGAAGTCAGGCCAGAATCTCACGCACGACTTGCCCGGCGACATCGGTTAGACGGTCGTCGCGGCCGTTGTGGAAATACGTTAGTCGTTCGTGGTCGAGTCCCAGCAGGTGTAGAATCGTGGCGTGCAAGTCATGCACGTGAACTTTCCCTTCGGTGGCTCTCAGGCTGACGGGGTCGGTCGCTCCGAATGCGATGCCGTGCTTCACGCCGGCTCCGGCCAGCCAGACGGTGTAGCCCCACGGATTGTGATCGCGGCCTTGGCCTTGTTCGCTCATGGGCATGCGGCCGAATTCTCCACCCCAGATGACCAGCGTGTCGTCGAGCAATCCGCGTTGCCGCAGATCGCGCAGCAGACCGGCGACCGGTTTGTCCGTGCGGCGGCACATTGTCGTGTGATTGTCGAGCAGGTTGCTGTGAGCGTCCCAGCCGCCGGTGTCGCCGGAGTATAACTGCACGAACCGAACGCCTCGCTCGATCATCCGCCGAGCCAACAGGCAGCGCGTGCCGAACTCGTCGGTGTCCGGTTCGCCGATGCCGTACAGTTGCCGAGTCGCCGACGTTTCTTCGCCGAGGTTCACGACGTTCGGCGCTTCGGACTGCATTCGAAAGGCGAGTTCGTAAGCGTTGATCCGCGCCGTAAGTTGATCGTCGAAATTTCGTTCGGCCAGATGCCGCGAGTTGGCTTGTTGCACAAATGACAGCAACCGCTGTTGTCGTTCCGACGTGATCCCATTGGGGGGCTGCAAGTACAAGATCGGGCTATTGCCAGGCCGCATCGTGGTCCCTTGAAACGTGGCCGGTAGATAACCGCTTCCCCAAGCGGGCGGACCACCTTTCACGCCCCCTCCCGGATCGGGCAACACGACGAACGCCGGCAGATTCTGATTTTCCGTGCCCAAGCCATACGCGACCCAGGCCCCAACGCTCGGTCGACCGGTCAGGATGCTGCCGGTGTTCATTTGATAAACCGACTGTGGATGATTGACGCTGTCGCCATGACATCCGCGCAGCACGCAAAGCTCGTCGGCACATTCGGCGATGTGCGGCAGAAAGTCACTGATCTCCAAACCGGATTTGCCGCGCGGACGGAACGGCTTGATCGCCGGCAACAGTGGATTAGTCGCCACTTTGCGGCGAGTCATCACATTGCCGAACGACTCCGGTAAAGGCTGGCCTCCTAACTTGGTCAATTCAGGTTTTGGATCGAACAGGTCCACATGACTTGGACCACCGTGCATAAAGAGCCAAATCACGCGACGTGCTCGCGGTGCGAAATGCGTTTCACGCGGTAGCAACGGATTCGTAGATTGATGGCCAGCGATCGCTTGTCGTTCGATTCCGTCAGCTGCCAACATCGCCGTCAGCGCAAGTGCTCCGAAGCCGCCGCCAGCCTGACGCAAGAATTCGCGGCGGTCGGCGCAAGATCGTTCGGTTGTCTGAGTTGGTTGCGGCATGATCGCGGATCGTTTCCGAAGTGGTGCGCGCTAGCAAGGCACGAGTAAACATTGCAGGCGAGCCCGAGGTCGTTTCTCCGACCACTCGAAACTGGTCTCGAATCAAGGGGCAAATTACCACTTAAGTAATGTGTGCGCCCTGCGTCTCGACAAACACCGCGTAAAGCGAAGTGCTGCCGGTCATGAACAGGCGGTTGCGTTTCGATCCACCGAAGCAGACGTTGCTGCAAATCTCCGGCAGCAGGATTTGGCCAATCCGAACTCCTTCGTTCGGCTCGAAGACGTGGACGCCGTCGTAACCGTGGCCGACCCAGCCAGCACTTGCCCAGATGTTGCCGTCTACGTCAGCGCGAATGCCGTCCGCAAAGCCCGCTTTGACGACTGGGTTGCCTCCCTGCATCGTGGCTGGCAAGGAGAGGTTCATCGAACAGAACTCTTTGCCATTCGCCAGTTTTTTCTCTTCCACCACGTCCCAAACCTTGATGTTCTTGGGAGCTTCGTCGTAGTGCGATGCGCCGGTGTCGGCGACGTACAGCTTGTCGTATTTCGGGGAAAAGCAAATGCCGTTTGGTTTGAAGATTTCATCCGTGACTTGATGCAGCTTCCCGGTCTTGGCGTCGATCCGATAAACCGCTTCCTTCTGATACGGTTGCTTCGAGCCGTTGTTGGCGCTGACTCCTTCGTAGTTCATTAACGCCCCGTAGCCGGGGTCGGTGAACCAGATGTCGCCGTTGGGATGCACGACGCCGTCGTTGGGTGCGTTCAGCGACTTGCCATTGAATTCGGAAGCCAGCGTCGTCGCCGAGCCGTCGTATTCATAACGGACGACTCGCCGCGTTCCGTGCTGAAACGAAATCTGCCGGCCTTGATAATCGAACGTGTTGCCGTTGCTGTTACCGGCCGGGTTCCGAAACACGCTGACATGCCCGTCTTCTTCCAGCCAACGCAATTGCACGTTGTTGGGGATGTCGCTCCACAGCAAATACCGTCCTACTCCGTTCCACGCCGGCCCCTCCGCCCACAGCATCTGGTCGCTGTGATACAACCGCTGGATCGGCGTGTTGCCGAGTGCGTACTTCTTGAACCGTTTGTCGAGCGTCACGATGTCTGGATCGGGGTACCGCGTCGGCTGAGCATTCGGCCCGAAGTCGCGAGCCAGCGCTTGTCGCGCGAAGGCTGTCACCGCCACTGCCGCCGTGGCTCCCAAAAAACTTCGGCGATCGACGAGGGAATCCGTGGGGGTTTGAGTCGCTTGGTCTGTCGCGTGATCCATGAGGTCGATCTCCGTCATTTGGAAGTTTTGAGTGGTCTCGAAGTGAACGCAGAATATCGGACGATCTGCGCGACCACAAAGTAGCACGGGCGGCACTCCTGTGATTCCAGTGTCGAGGCGGCTCAGGCAAGCCGCCTGAGCCACGTTTTGACTTCGGGGCCTGATTCGATTTCGAAGAGTCTATCGAAGGACCGTGACTTGCGCGGTCCGGCAAAAGCTCAACGATTTGCCGAGTTTCGGGTTACCAGCAGGACTAACGATTCCCAGCGAGAGACCAAGTGCTTGACCGACCGGGGTTGTCGGCTAGACTTGCCCCGTTCGCGGCGAGGCACGGACGCCCCTCAAATTCTGATCAGTTGCGAACTTGTCGAATGCGGAAAATTGACGCCGCCAACTTGATCGTCCCCGGTTTCTTCTGATCCCGATTGCTTGTTGTGATGCTTGCCAGTTGACAGCCCCAGTTCCCAACGTCGTTTGCCGCGCTTGGCACAAACGATGTGACAGCCAGCCCCAGTTCTCACTCTTTGCTGATGCGGAAGGTCGTTACGGTCGGCCCATTCGCTTTCTTTCAACATGCGAGAGACATCGTGTCGCCAGATATTGCCAACAATGACTTCAAAGAATTGGTTCGCTCGCGAACCGATCTTGTCGCGTTGGTGCAAGAATCGGTGGGTCTGACGCCGTCGCGCGGCGGGGCGGAGTTCAAGGCGATTTGTCCGTTTCACGATGACCACAATCCCTCAATGATCGTGTATCCCGACCGGCAGACGTTTCGCTGCTGGAGTTGCAACACCGGTGGCGACTGCTTCGGTTGGGTCATGGAATACGACAAGGTCGAATTCCGGCAGGCCCTCGAAACTCTGGCGAAGCGGGCCGGACTGGAGATGCCGACATTCGCGGGGCGGCGGCAAGAAAGCTCGATCCCGAAGGCCGACGTCTTCGATGCGCTGACTTGGGCCGAGAACGAATTTCACCGCTGTCTGCTCGATTCGCAGATGTCGGCTGCGGCGCGAGACTATCTCAGAGAGCGTGGTTTTACCGACGAGACAATTGCCAAGTTCAAGCTGGGCTTCGCGCCGAATGACGGGCAGTGGCTGTTGGCTCGTGCGCGGAATCGGTTCACGAACGAATTGCTGGAAACGGCCAAGCTGGTGCGGAAGAGCGAGCAAGGGTCCGGACATTACAGCTTCTTTCGCGGTCGGGTGATGTTTCCGATTCGGAATGACAAAGGTCAGTGCGTGTCGTTCGGAGGCCGCGTGTTGCCGGAGTTCGCTCAGGAGGGAGTCGGCAAGTACATCAACGGCATGGACAGCGAGGTCTACAACAAGAGCAATCTACTGTTCGGATTCGATGCGGCTCGCGACACGATCCGAAAGTCGAAAACGGCCATCGTGGTCGAGGGCTATGCCGATTGCATCATCTCGCATCAGTTTGGGGTGACGAACGTTGTCGGCGTATGCGGCACGTCGTTGACGCAGTCGCACGTCGATCGGATGAAACGCTTTGCCGATCGTTTCGTGTTGATGTTCGACGGCGATCAAGCGGGACAAGACGCGGCCGAAAAGGCGCTCGCCAACTTCCTGGCCGAATCGGTTGAGTTGCGAGTGCTCGTGTTGCCCGACGGGCAAGACCCGGATGAATACCTGTTTGCTCATGGAGCCGAAGCGTTTCGCAGTTTGATCGAGAATGCAATTCCGGCTTGGGATTTCAAGTTGCAGGCGGAACTGAACCGCAACGGACTGGAAACGATCGAAGCTCGGCATCGCGTGCTGACCAATATGCTCAGTTTGCTGGCGAAGGTTCACAAACTTCGCGGGTCGTCAAAAGAAGACGTAATTCTGAACCGGTTGTCGAGCCGCGTCGGATTGAACGAGTCGGTCGTGCGGCAGCGATTGGTCGAATTGCGAGCGGCAAGACCAGTTGATGTCACCCGAAGCGTAAGCGAGGGCGGACGGCCAAACGCTCTCACTCACGCGTCGGATTACAACGGCATGTTGCCGAATGGCAACGCGCGCGATGTCGCGCGACCACAGGGTGCCGTCAACGCAACGACTCGGACCAACAGCGCACTCGGTGGGTCGAATACTCAGAAAACAGTGCGCATCGACGGCTCGACAGCCAATCGGGGTTTAGACTTCAGCGGCCGAAACCTGACCAAAGAACAACGACTTGAATGCGACTTGTTGGAGATCATCTTCGTCGCTCCCGAACTGCTGACCCCGATTCGGCAGGAGATCGGCGACGAGGATTTTCAACACGAACAAACCCGCTCGCTCCTGCAAGTCTGCTTCGACTTGTGGGACTTCGGTGAGCCGCCCGGATTCGACCGAATCCTGACGGCCCTCGAAGATGTGACCTTGAAGCATGTGGCAGTTTGGATCGACGAACAGGCCCGAAAAAAGGAGATTGTTCAGAAACTCAACGACAATTCGATCACTCACGACAACACGACGATGCCACAATATCTCCGGCAAACGCTGGACGGCTTGCGGTGGCGGCGTGAAGAGCTTCAGCACCAACGTGCCACCGGGCGACTCGCCCAACAGGCTCCCGAACCCAGTTCCGGCCTGAACCACAACGCCAAAGCCCTTCTCGAACAGCTCAGCGACTTCCATACGAAGCGAGCAGCGATCACGGGGCGGCGATGACGGAAATCCGAAACTCGAATAATTGCGAACCTCTGTGTTCATCGTACCTCGTGGTGAAACCAAATCTGCCGCTCATCACGATGAACACAGAGAATGAACCCGTGTACGACAACCATTTGCCATTCGGATTTCCAACCTCAGTTCCCACCCGCATCGAATTCACACAACACCAAGGAACTGCCCCGTGAATAAGCTCGACCAACCTCTGATGGCCTTGATTGCCGAAGGCAAGAAACGCGGATTTCTTAGCTACACGCAGATCAACAACTATCTTCCCGACGAAGCGGTCAACCCGGAAAAGCTGGACGACCTGCTGATGCTGCTCGAAGAGCACGGCCTGGAAATCGTCCAAGACGACTACCAGCCGCCGATGCTGACCGAAGCGGAGTCCAAGAAGCTCAAGCCCAAGGTCAAAGACGAATTCAAAGACCGCAAGCTCGATGACCCGATCCGAGTCTACCTGCACCAAATGGGCGAGATTCCATTGCTGACTCGGCATCAGGAAATTTCGTTGGCCAAGTTGATCGAGATCACGCGTCGCCGCTTCCGCCGGCAGCTTCTGGAGACCGACTTCGCTTTGACGGCGACAATCGACATCTTGAAGAAAGTCAGCACTAGCGAGATGCCTTTCGACCGCACGATCAAGGTCTCGATGACCGAAGGCTTGGAGAAAACCCAGATTCTCGGCCGCATGCCGTACAATCTGAAAACGATCGACACGCTGCGGCAAAAGTATGTGGCCGACAGCGCCGTGTGGCTGCGTTCCGAACCTGGCTCAGCCAAACGCCGCGCGGCCGAAAAGTCGATGGCCGAACGCCGTCGCAAAATCATCACGCTGGTGGAAGAGCTGTCGGTTCGCACGCAGCGCTTGCAGCCGATCCTCAAAAAGCTGGAGCAAATCTCCGCGCGGATGACGCAACTCGAACGGATGCTGCGCGACCCGCGGCTCAAGAACCACAAGGACGATCGCGCTAACTTGCAAAAGGAACTGCAAGACCTCACGCAACTGACGTTGGAAACTCCCGCCTCGCTACGCAACAAACTCAAGCTCACGAACGACCGGTTCGGCGAGTATGAGCAAGCCATGCGCGACTTGTCGGGAGGCAACCTGCGGCTGGTTGTGTCGATCGCCAAGAAGTACCGCAACCGCGGCTTGGCGTTCCTAGACCTCATTCAGGAAGGAAACACCGGCCTAATGCGAGCGGTCGATAAGTACGAATACCGCCGTGGCTATAAGTTCTCGACTTATGCCACTTGGTGGATTCGGCAAGCGATCACGCGAGCCATCGCCGATCAAGCCCGTACGATCCGCATTCCGGTTCACATGATCGAAACGATGACCAAACTGCGCCGCGTGCAGAAAGCGCTGTTGCAAGAAAACGGCTACGAACCAAGCATCGAAGAGGCCGCCGAACTCGCTGGCATCAGCCTGGAAGAGGCCCGTCGCGTCATGAAGATCGCGAAGCACCCGATCAGCCTCGACAAGCCCGTGGGCGAAGGCGAAGACAGCTTCTTCGGCGATTTCCTGGAAGACCACAGCACAGACAATCCGGTCGCAACTGCCGCCTCAGAGATGCTGAAGGACAAGATCGACAACGTGTTGAAGACCCTGACGTACCGCGAGCGAGAAATCATCAAACTCCGATATGGTCTCGGCGACGGCTACACATATACCTTGGAAGAGGTCGGCCGCATCTTCAAAGTCACCCGTGAACGAGTCCGCCAGATCGAAGCCAAAGCTGTTCGCAAACTGCAACACCCAGTTCGCAGTAAGCAACTGAAAGGCTTCTTGGAAGGCTTTGTGCCGGTGTCGTAAAGCGATGATCGACGCCATCGGAAATGGGATCAATGGGACTTATGGGTTTGTTTGAACTCATAGGTTCCATTTATCTCATAAGTTCCAAGCGTTCCATCACCATTCCACGACATCCACGCCGGTTCCCGCCGCATACATGCTGTCCCCGATCGGAAACAGCGCCATGCAATTGGCCGCTACGGTCGCACGCAAGTCGCTTGATCCAACCCATGGCACCGGTGTCACGACTGCACCGGTCGGCAGACATTCCATTCGCGACGGGTGATACGTTGGACGGTCCCCTTTCGTCGTGTGAGCCTGCGTCAACTGAGCCGAAATCACATGCGACTCGGCCGGTTCAATTCCCATCAACCGCCGCAGCGCCGGACGCACGAACAATTCAAAACAAACCATGCTGCTCACCGGATTGCCCGGAAGCCCAAACACCAAACAACGAGAAGAATCCGCTCGGTCAAGTACTCCAAACCAAATCGGCTTCCCCGGCTTCACGTTGACCTTGTGAAAAACTTTCCGCACCCCGGCCGCAGTCAGTTCCGACGGCACGAGATCCTTCTCGCCCATCGAGACTCCTCCCGACAACACCAACACGTCAGCGCTCAAACCAGCCGCTATCCGCGAATGCAACTCCGCACGTTCGTCGCGAGCGACGCCAAGCGGCACTGGTTCGCCACCAGCTCGATGAACTTGTGCGCACAGCATGATCTCGTTCGAGTTCCGAATCTGACCTGGTCCCGGTGTTTGCTCAATCGGCACCAATTCATCGCCGGTTGCCAACACGGCCACACGCGTCGGGCGACGGACTTGCACAACCGAGCCACACAATTCCGCAATCGCCCCCAACTCTTGCGGCCTCAGCACGGTTCCCACTTCGACGACAACATCACCGACGCGAGTTGACGCTCCGCGCCGGACAATGTTCGTTCCGGGCTTCCACCGTGAAATATCCGTAGTGATCTCGACTCGCCGTTGCCGATCATCGCCAATCTGTTCCCGAGTCAACTCAATCGGCACGACCACTTCGGTGCCATTCGGTAGCGGCGCACCGGTCATGATCTGCACGGCTACGCCTGCCTCGACCGAGTGATTCGGAACCTCCCCCGCCGAAACGATCGCAACGATCGGCAACGAAAGTGAGCCGTCCGCAATCCGTACGGCGAACCCATCCACCAGCGACTTATCAAACGGCGGCGAATCCCAATCCGCCCGTACTGTTTCGGCCAATGCCAAATCCTGTGCATCCGTAAGTAATCGTGACTCGACATCGAGCGGCCGGGCCTCACGCAAAACAGCGTTCACTGCATCTGCAACGGAAAGCATCGGGATATCAATCTCAATTTGGAGTGTGGCAATTGATTGCCGTTTTCATTGCCTTGGGTGATTACCGAACAAGGCCCAAATCTGAGTTAAAACCAGCGACGGACAAAAGGCAATGAAAGCGACGATGAATCGAGGCACTCCAAATTCCAGTTCAAGCTTCGGAAACAACCCAATATGTTCCTTGTCGGCGCTTGACCAGCTTTCGCATGGCCGTTATTTGCTCTGCCGGAACGGCCGGAGACGGCTTCCCCGGCGAGCCGGTTCGCCTGGGTGGGGCGGCGTGGTGTGATTTGTCCAATGTCACAGTGCAGGGGTGTATTGCAGCATGAATGAAGAAAAGTCCAAGCCAGAGGGTACCGCGTCTTCGGACGCATCTCAGATTGACATGGCCCATGCGGCAGAAGCGGTCGCTGAAGCGATGGCGGCAGGGGATTCCGCCGAGGGAGTTCTGTCTGCCTTGCAGACGGAACGAGACCAATTCTTCGATAGTTGGCGCCGCGTGCAGGCGGAGTTCGACAACTATCGCAAGCGGCAAGCTCGCGAAGCCGAGCAGACCGCGAAGTACGCCGCTGTGCCGGTGATTCGGGACGTCTTGCCGGGACTCGACAATTTGCGTCGGCTCTTGGAGGCGGCTCAAAAGGGAGGGCAGCTTGAAGAGCTCACCAAAGGGGTCGAGCTGACGCTCAAGCAATTTGAGTCGGTGCTCGAAAAGAATTACGCCCGCTCGATCCCCGGAGTCGGCACGCCTTTTGATCCCAATTTGCACGAGGCGATCTCGCAAGCCCCCAGCGCCGAGCATCCGCCGATGACTGTTTTGATGGAGGTCGAGCGAGGCTATACGATCCACGATCGTGTGGTCCGTCCGAGCAAAGTGATCGTCTCTACGGCTCCTGCGTCGTAGCACAGATGGCTCGCCTGTGTATTTTGGTTATTACGTTCTCTTTGAAAGCCCGTCATGCCCTTGATTCCCAAAGATGTGATTGAAGTTCGACGTTCTCGTGGCCGAGGCCGCGGAGTCTTTGCTCGCGAATTCATCAAGCGTGGGACCGTGATCGAGCGCGTGCCGCTGATCGTGTTTCCGGAAACGCATTTGGAAATCGACGAAGGTGTCTCCGCGTTGTATCCGTATGTCTTTGAATGGAGTCGCGGTCGAGTCGCCCTGGCGCTCGGTTTTGGTTCGATTTACAACCACTCGTTCAAGCCGAATGCCCGTTACGACGATCAACCGCCGCAAACGAAAATCTTCACGGCGATCAAAGACATTCAGCCCGGCGATGAAATCACCGTGAACTACAACGGGCATCAGGATGACTGCAGCCCAATGGACTTCACCGTCGTGTGAGTGTGGCACGACGCTCCGCGGCGTGCCCCCCGCAAGGCGCTTAGCGTCTCGCCAAATTACGGATTGCGCTTGGCCAGTGCTCGTTCAAACAGAGCGATGTACTCGCGGGCCGAGCGACTCCAGGACCAATCGTGGGTCATGCCCGCTCGTTGAATGCGTCGCCAGACCGGCTTGTCGGCGAACAGTTTCAGCGACCATTCGAGCTGTTCCCAGAATCGATCCGCGTTGTGATCGTCGAAGCTGAAACCGGTCGCTGTGCCGGCGATCAGAGTTTCCGGCGTGGCTCCAATCACTGAATCGGCCAATCCGCCGGTCGCACGCACAATGGGTGGAGTCCCGTAGGCCATCGAATACATCTGGTTCAATCCGCATGGCTCAAACTTGCTCGGCATCAAGAACATGTCGGATCCCGCTTCGATTCCGTGCGCTAGCTGTTCGTCGTAACCAATCAGCGTCCCAACTTTCTTTCCGTGTACGGAGGCTAGGCGGCGGCACAACTCTTCAAATTCCGGTTGCCCGTTTCCCAAGAAGATTGCCTGCACATCTCGTTCAAATAGTCGGTCGGCCACGCCAGCGATCAAATCAAACCCCTTTTGCCACGTCATCCGCGAAACCATCCCGAACAGTGGCACATCGGCGCGCTGCGGCAAGTCGAAACGTTGTTGCAGCACCCGTTTACACGCCGCTTTGCCGATGTCCAGAGAATCGAAATCGTATCGCGCCGAAAGCAGGGAATCGGTGACTGGGCTCCATTCGTGCGGGTCGATGCCGTTTAAGATGCCGCTCAAATCGGCGGTGCGATCGCTTAAGACTCCATCAAGACCATGTCCAAACTCCGCCGTTTGGATTTCCTGTGCGTACGTCGGACTGACAGTGTTCACAACGTCGGCGAACACGATCCCGGTTTTCAACAAGTTCAACTGGCCCCAGCATTCCATTTGCTTCCAGTTGAAAAACTCCTGGCCGAGCCCCGTCAGCGGCATTGCGTCGGCCGGGTACGCTCCCTGGAACGCCATATTATGCAAAGTCATCACCGCCGCCGTGTGTTCGAGGTCGGGAACCCACTGACGAAATTGGGCATTGAGCAGCGCCGGCACAAGCCCCGTTTGCCAATCATGAACGTGAATTACCTCCGGCCGCAGCCGCAATCTGGCGACCGCCTCCAGAGCGGCTCTGCTGAACCCAATGAATCGAGCGGCGTTGTCGGAGTAATCCGCTTTCGACTGTGGTTCTTGATACAACCCTTCGCGATCGAAGAACTCTGGAACATCGACCAGAACCACACGCAATTTCGATTCCGGTAACTGAGCCTGCAATAACCGAACGAGTATGCGGCGATCACCCAGAGAAATCTCAAACGGCTCACCGCAGCCATTCACCGCAATACCGGCCCGAGCTAAGAACTGAGTGTAGTTTGGCAGGATCAACGTCACTTCGTGACCCAAATCGGCTAGCGTCTTGCTCAGCGCGCCGGTGACATCCGCCAACCCGCCGGTCTTCGCAAACGGGACAGCTTCCGAAGCAATCTCCACAATACGCATGTTGATTTCCCAGTTCTCGGTTCACGGTTCCAACAGACCGCAAGCTATCATTCGCCAATCCATCAGGCGAGCCGGCGGGCGTTAGCCCACCAGACTGGTTGAACAGGAGGAAACGGAGAAGCAACGGAAAGTCGACTGTTTCACCTGCGTTGCCTCCTGTTCAAAGACTTCGCTCAGTTTCGAGATTCTTCCATGACGATTCCCAAAGACTTGCTGACGTTGGCCATCGAGTTGTCGATGTTGTCGTCGGAGACGGCTGAGAATCTGGCGCGCGAGGCGACTCGCAGCGGCGAGTCGGCCGAAAGTTTGCTGGCTCGGCGCGGGTTATTGTCGCCGATTCAGATGGATGTGTTGCAAACGCTGCGGCGACCAAACGACGTCATTCCCGGCTATGAACTGTTGAGTTTGATCGGTCACGGCGGCATGGGGGTCGTGTATCGAGCCAGACAGCGAACACTCGACCGCATCGTGGCCATCAAGGCGATTCTGGTCAGTCAGATGTCGGATGCTAAATTCGCCACGCGGTTTGAACAAGAGGCTCGTGCGGTCGCCAAGTTGCAGCACCCAAACATCATCCAGGCGTTTGATTTTGGGCAGCAGGATGGACGCTTGTTTTTCGTCATGGAGTTTGTCGAAGGAACGGACCTCGAATCGAGCTTGAAGAACTTTCGTGAGTCCGGCCTGATTGGCGGAAGTGCGGAAGAATTGGCGTGGTGCTTGGCGAAACAGACAGCATCCGGGCTGTCTCATGCGGCCGAAGCAGGGATCGTGCATCGCGACATCAAGCCGGCCAACTTGTTGCTGGTCGAACCGCCCGCTGGATTTCCTCTGCCGCCGGGAATGCCGCTCGTGAAAATCGCCGATTTCGGTCTCGCCTTTCTGACGAATGAGGCGGACGTGAAAACTCGCGTGACGGCGGCGAACACTGCGGTCGGCAGTCCGCATTACATGGCTCCGGAACAATTGAGCGGTCAGCCGGTCGATGCGCGAGCGGACATTTACGCACTGGGGGCCACGCTATTTCATGTGCTGACGGGGCAGCCGCCATTCGGCCGACTGAACTTGACGCAAGTGCTCGCTCAAAAGTTGACCGCCGAAGCACCACGTGCAAAATCGTTGGCACCCGATATCAGCGACAAAACGGATGAGCTGATCGCGGCGATGATGGCGCGTCAGCCGGAACAGCGAGTCGGTTCGTATGAGATGCTGCTGAACTTGATCGAAGGCCATCGTTGGGGCGCGGGCCTGACGACGCAGTCGAATCTGCCGGCCATGTCGCCCTCCGGCTCGTCTGGAGGTTTTCTTGGAAAGTTGTCAACAATCACCGCTCAAGCCGCCTCAGCGGTCGAAGAGTCTTCCGGCGTTGTGACCGCTTTATTTCCCGCGACTCAAGTATTCAACCTCACCGAAGCGCCGACTGTACTGGCACCCGAAACGTTAGCTCAACTTCTCCGTCCGAGTAGTCGTTGGTCACGCCGCAAGATGATTTGGATGGCTGGCAGTGTGGCCACGCTGAGCCTGTTCGGCTGGCGCGTCACGCGGCCAACTCGCAAGCTCGACCTGAAGCCCGAATCACTGATCGCGACTGGCAAGAGAGGCGACTTGTTCGACGGCCACTCGTTGAGACACTGGCAGGCTCGCAGCGGAATCTGGCAGCTCGTCGAGAACGACGACGAAGCCAAGGTGCTGGCAGGAACGAACGGTGTGGCTTCGCGACGCTTCGATCCGCCCGACCTGTTTGCAATCGATCTGGGAGTGTGGTTGCATCAAGCGACCGCAGTCGAAATCCATTTCGGATCACTGCGTGGCGAAGCTCCGTGCTCAGTGCTGCGGATCGAATCGCAGTCGGCCTGGCTGGCGATTCGTCCGAATGAGACTAGCCCGTCGCAACTGATAACAGATCCGATTCGGTTGAAGGGCGATTCTGAGAGACCACACGACCTGAGACTTGAGCGAGGCCAGCGATCTTGGAGTGCATTCGTCGATACCCTCCTGGTTGGCGTGCTCACACTGTCGAACGCTCCTGAAACGCCAGAGATTCGATTGGTCGTGGAAGCCGGACCAGCTTGGTTTGCCGACATCAGTTGGAATGAACTTCGCTCGCTTTAGGTTGAGACTCCATCCACCGTCCGAGCCCGAACTGGGTCAAATGACCACAGGGTCGGGACGTAGTCAAAACGTACTTCGGCGCACGAAAAAACCCAGCCGTCGTGACGACTGGGTCGATTCAACCTGACCGAACTCCAGTTGGTCGGATTTAGACCATGTCCTTCAAGCTCTTCAAAGCACGGACTTTGACGACGTTCTTGGCCGGCTTGGCCGCGACGTCCATCAATTCGCCCGGCTTAAACGGATTCGGTACGCCCTTCTTGGCGGGCTGAGCCTTCTTGGAAATCCGGACGATTTTCAACAAACCCGGAATCGCGAACGACCCCGGTCCCTTCTTGCCGATTTGTTCGCCAACCAAATTGGACAGTCCTTCCAAAACGCCAGCAACTTGCTTGCGGCTCAGTTCGGTGGACTCGGCCAACTTGTTGAGAATTTCGGACTTCGACATTGCCTTAGTTGATTTTTCCGCCATGTGCATCCCTTTCAATCTGTGTGCGGGGTGTAAAAAAGAAACCAGTCACTGATCGCGTTGAATTGTGTATGCCCGACTCGAAGTGACACTTCAATTTCGCGGCGTTGTTCGCGAAGCGGGCAGGAAATTAGCGGGGCAGATTCTTGAAATCAACAGCCGGAGTCGCCTCGTTTTTGTTTTTTTTCCGAGAATTTTCGAGGTTTTCTCCGGCTGGTCATTCTGCGCGGCGTGTGAACTCGTGAAATGCTTCCAGTAACTGTCGCGTAATCAGACCCGGCTTGCCATCTCCGATCTGTCGGCCATCCAAGCTGACGACGGGCACAACCTCGGCCGCCGTGCCTGTCAGAAACATTTCGTCCGCGACGTACAGATCATGCCGAATCAACGTCGTCTCGTGCGTTTCGATGCCCGCCTTTTGCGCCAGTCGCAGCACGGCGTTCCGCGTGATCCCTTCCAAGATGCCAGCGTCTGGAGAAGGTGTCTTCAGCACGCGGTGCTTGATAATGAAGATGTTGTCGCCCGTGCACTCGGCGACTTCCCCTTTGTGGTTCAACATCAACGCTTCGACCGTCCCAGCGTCGGTCCCTTCGATCTTGGCCAAGATGTTGTTGAGGTAATTCAGCGACTTGATCCGCGCCGGCAGTGCGGCCGGGTGATTGCGGATTGTGCTGGCCGTGATCAGGTGCATCCCGTTTTCGTAAATCTCCGGCGGATACAACGTGATCGAATCGGCAATGATGATCACCTGCGGGTTCGCTGTCTTGCGAATATCCAGGCCGAGCGACCCGGCTCCACGAGTGACAACGAGCCGGATGTAACCGTCTCCAATTTGATTTGCCGCCGCCGTGTCACGCGTCGCTTTGATCATTTCTGCCGGCGACATCGGGATCGTCAAGCGGATCGCCTTCGCGCTTTCGTACAGCCGATCGATGTGCTCTTTCAGCAAAAAGACCTTGCCGCCGTAAATGCGAATCCCCTCGAACACGCCGTCACCGTACAGCAATCCGTGATCAAAAACGCTGACCACCGCCTGTTCGGGATCAACCAACTTGCCACTGAGAAAAATCTTCATGAATCGTCTCGCTATCGAAAGGTCATAGTCCGCAAGCCAACGACGCCGCAGAACTCGTGAGAACTCTGGTCGGAAGTCTCACGACTTCCGCTACGAGGCAACGGGGGCGAAAAGTTAGAAACCGACGGCTCGAAAGAAAAGCCGCCGCGAGACAACTCACGCCGCGCCGCTGAGAACTTCCAGCCGGCCTTCGTTCAACCGGACCATACGGTGCGCGGAACGAGCCAGATTCTCGTCGTGCGTAACCATCACAATCGTCAAGTGGTTTTGCTCGTTGAGGTTTTGCAGTAGCCCCAGGATTTCCTGGCCGGTTCCGGCATCCAGATTTCCCGTCGGTTCGTCCGCCAGCAGGATTTCCGGTTTCGCCACAAGTGCACGCGCAATTGCCGCGCGCTGCATTTCTCCGCCGGACAATTCGCTCGGCTTGTGCTTCAATCGATGAGTCAGTCCGACCTTTTCCAGAATCTCGCAAGCCTGATCGCGGAACTCGCCACGTCGACGCCAATAACTCAAAAAGGAATGCCGGATCATCAGTGGAGTCAGCACGTTTTCCAGAACGTTCAATTCCGGCAGCAGGTGATAAAACTGAAAGACGAATCCAAAGACTCGGTTCCGTATCTCGTCACGTGTCTGCTGCGGCAGATCGTCAATCCGATCGCCGTCGAGCAACACTTCGCCGACATTCGGAGAATCGAGCAGCCCCATGACGTGCAACAACGTGCTCTTACCCGACCCCGATTGACCGACAATCGACAAGAATTCGCCGCGCCGCACGCTGATTTCAACTCCACGCAGCACCGGAATCTTGTTCGGTCCTTTGCGATAAGCCTTTTCGAGAGCAATGGTCGATAAGTGCATCGGCACAGCCGTTCGCGCGGCGGGACTACGGACTGGTGATTGCATCGTGAGAACTTCCGACATGATGAGTTCCTTCGTTTGACCCACTAACCCGAAGCGTCAGCGAGAGCTGACGCTCTACACGACAAACAAAACTCCCGTCTCGTGAAGCGATCGCTTTCGCTGACGCTTCGGGTTAGTGAGACATCACTCGTATCTTAGCGCTTCCACCGGATGCAGCCGAGCCGCTCGGCGTGCCGGCAGCACGCTGGCCAAAACCGCGATCGTCATCGCGGACAGCGCGACTGTGACGACCATCGTCGGACTGACATCGGTCGGAATTTTCGGGAAGTAATAAATCGTCTCGTCAAAAATTTTGCGGCCAGTGAGCCACGTCAGGCCCCGTTCGATTTCGTTGATGTATTGCACGAACAACAGCCCGATCGCCACACCCACGCCGCTGCCGACGACGCCCAACGCCAAGCCGTATGTCAGAAAGATCGTCATCACGCCGCGGGAACTGGCTCCCAGCGATTTCAGGATGCCGATGTCGCGAGTCTTTTCGACCACGATCATGTAGAAAATTGCCAGAATTCCGAACCCGGCCACGGCGATGATCAGAAACAGCAATACGTTGAGGATCGCCTTTTCGATCTCAACGGCCGCCAGCAACGGGCCTTGCTTTTGCTCCCAAGTCCGAACCGAAAACAGTCCCGGCGGCAACGCCGCTTGCAGCCGTCGCACGACGTCGCGAGCTTTGTCGTAATTCTTCAGCTTGATCTGGATCGACGTGATGTTCCCGACGCCGGTTTCCGGATCGATCATGCCGCGAATCTTTTGCAGCTCGGCCAGATTGCAGAACACGAGATTTCCGTCGTACTCGCTCATGCCGCTTTTGAATACATCGACCATTGTTGCGTGAAACCGACATGACTCCGGCCGCCCCGCCGTGACTGTGGTGAACATCGCGTCGTCACCGGGCCTCAGCATGTTCATCGTGACGGTCTCACCGGTTTCCTGATTTTCATAAGGAAACGAAATCAGCCCGACACCAGCAATCACTCGCGCCGAATGCGGCGCGGCTTGGTCGACTTCTTGCGGAGCAACATGAGTCTCCGTTTCGATCGGGCCGAACTCCACCGGATCGGATTTGTTCGCCGACGCGGATTTGTCCGGATCAGAAATCGGGCGATCAAAGGGTGAGTCGTCGTCCGAAGCATTCTTTTCGTGGCGTGAAGCTTCTTGGTCCTGCTGGTGCCGTTCGATGGACAGCGCACTCCGAGCAATCATGTCGCGCCGATACGCCGCAGCTTCGCTCGTCAGTTCCCAGCTCGGTGGCACATCGATCGGACGGAGCGGTTCGCGGACTAATCGGCCTCGCTCACGTATGGCAAGGTAACTGTCCAGGCATTGTTGAAAGCTGTTGCCATCGGGGAAAACCGCCGCCTTCGTGCCGGGATCAATCCCGATCAGCGTGACCGGTTTCGTGACCGGTTGGCCACGGAAGTCGTAAGTCATCATGCCATAGACTTCGACCGAGGCGGCCATTGCCACGACATCGTCGCCGCCGTATTCACGAATGATCTTCATCCAGTGTTGCGGGTCCATCACGCCATCCAGGCTGATCGTCTCAACGACCACGTCGGCGAGGATCGCGTGAATCCGATTCCGCATCTCGGTCCCAAAGCCGGACATCACGCTGTTGACCACAATCATGGTCGCCACGCCAAGCATCACGCTGATGATGCTGGCTAACGCGATAAACCGCGTTCGCAAATACCGAGAGCAAAGCAGCAACTTGTACATCGCCAGTCCTTTGGCTTGAGCCGCGTCGATTCGTCATCCAGGGGCGAGAGCTTAGTACAATCCGTTTGACGGGGGAAACAGCATTTGGAACTCAGAACCCCGAATTTCGAATGACGAAATTCTATTGGAGGCCGCTGCCGCAAGGCCCTGCGAACTCGATTGGCCCCAGCACGGTCGTGATATGCAAGCAAAGTTTCGTCATTCAGATTTCAGGCTTCTTTCGTCATTCGGGTTTCAGAATTCGTCATTCAATCCAATGTCTCTTGACGCTCGTTGTCGGCATCCGGTATCCCACCCGCCCCACTGCCAGCCGGTAGCGGGATACGGACTTTCTTGCGAACGCTCGTTATGCCGACACGCAAGCGAGGGGCAGAGACAAGATACTAACCCGACGCGAGAGCGAGGGGCGGAGACAACATGCGGGATCAATGGTTGGAACAAACCTCCTTCGGGGGGCGACGGCAGGAGACAGTCAATCAGCGGCGCGATTACGCGCGGCAACGCCAAATGGGCATCGGTGACTTGCTTCTAGAAAATCGTATTGTCTTTTTGGAAGGGGTCATCAATGACGGAGTCGCGAATCTGATCGTGATGAAGCTCCTCTTCCTGCAATCGGAAAGCAAAAATCAGGACATCCATCTGTATGTGAACTCGCCGGGTGGATCGGTCACTGCGACGATGGCCATCTACGACACGATGCAGTTCATCGATTGCAAGATCGCCACCTACTGCGTCGGACTTGCGGCCAGCGGTGGAGCCATCGTGGTCGCTGGCGGGACTAAAGGTAAACGCTACATCCTGCCGCACGCCAAGATGATGATTCATCAACCATATGGTGAAGTTGGCGGGCAGGTTTCCGACATCGAGATTCAAGCCAAAGACATCCTCGACACGCGGCACATCCTCAACGGCATCTTGGCCGAGCATACCGGTCAACCGATCGACATCATCGCCCGCGATACCGCCCGCGATCGCTTCTTGTCAGCGGCTGAAGCCAAAGCGTACGGACTCGTGGACGATGTTCTTTCCAAATCGCTCGACGACAGCAACAAAGGTTCGTCGTTCTTATCGTCGTTGCCTCCCTCGTTATCGGATGCGCCATCGGCTCCTGAGCCAACGCCCTCGTAATAATCGGTTGCCCCGAAATCGTCCGTAGCCAAACTCGTCAGGGTTCGGTTCATTCGTGGACAACCCGATCGAAACTGCAATCGAACAGTCATTCCCGAAAGAGAGTCTTCCATGTCGGTGTTGGTCCCCTGGGTCGTTGAAAAAAGTGGCCGCGAAGAGCGGGTCATGGATATTTACAGCCGGTTGCTCAAGGACCGCATCGTGATCATGGGTAGCCAGGTCAACGACGACGTCTCCAACAGCATCGTGGCGCAGTTGCTGTTCTTGCAGTTTGAAGACAGCAAGGCGGATATCCACTTTTACATCAATTCCCCGGGCGGCTCGATCACGGCGGGCATGGCGATCTACGACACCATGCAATACATCAATTGCGAGGTCGCGACCTACTGCATCGGCCAAGCCAGCAGCATGGGAGCGGTATTGCTCACAGCCGGACAAGCCGGCAAACGCTTCGCCCTACCGAACGCCCGAATCATGATTCACCAGCCGCTCGCCGGGATGCAAGGGACCGCCACGGAACTGGAAATTCATGCCAAAGAAGTACTGCGAGTGAAACGCCGCATGAATGAAATCCTGCAAAAGCACACGGGCAAAACGCTCGATCAACTCGAGCAAGACACCGACCGCGACAACTTCATGACCGCCGAAGAAGCGCGGCATTACGGACTGATCGACCACGTCTTGGAAAAGCTGCAAGTGAAGCCCAGCATCGGAGCGAATAGCTAGGCGTAGCACAGGCGGACCGCCTGTGAAATTCGGACCATATCCGAGCAGGCGAGCCGCCCGCTCAACTGGGGCCATCAAGGATGAGGCTCTTAAATCCGATAACTTGGCCGTATTCGGTGCTCAGCGCCGCAGCGTTGTCGTTTGTCGCCGGATGCCAGGGTCGCGGACATATCGAAGTTCTGGAAGCTCGGTTGCGCGAACAAGAAGACCAGGCCGTCGCGTTGCGCCAAAAGCTCGAACGCCAACACAAAGAACTCGTCGCAGCTCGCCGCCTGAACGAAACGCTCAACCAAAAAATTTCGCAGACTGGTGCCGAACTGCCGTCGACTGACGAACTCGAACGTCAACACGGTGTCACCAGCTTGAAGATCAATTCGCTCCTGACCGGCGGCGTCAATCGCGACGGCCAACTAGGCGATGATCAAGTCACGGTCGTGGTGACGCCGGTCGATCATCTTGGCAAACCCGTGCAGTTGACGGGCGACATGCAATGCGTGCTCATCGATCCCGCTCAGCCCGAAGGAGAACAGCGTCTCGGCTTGTGGACTTTCGACGAATCGATGCTCGCCGACGCCTGGACCAGTTCACTCGGCAGCGCCGGCTATCGCCTGGAACTCCCGTGGCAGCAGGCTCCCACTTCGCGCGAACTGGAACTGCGGGTCCGCATGAATTCCGAACACGGCGACAAGCTTGACGCGTCGGCGAAAGTAAACGTGATTCCGCCAGAAACACCCTGATCGCTCCGTGAAGGGTGAATCAGGCTGATGGTGGAAACGGCACCAAGTCGCGGCGGTGATCGGACCAACTCTGAAAATAGGCCAAGGCCTGCCGTTTGAGACCGACAAAGTCCGGCTCTCGCCGGCCCGCATCTTGCAACGTTTCGAGGACACCTTGATGCGTGTCTCAATGGTTCCCAGGATTTCATCCAACGCTCCCGCCGCGCAGAAACTCGGTGAGTATCCGAGTTGGTCACACACATGATCGTTATCCAGAGTTTCACCGAGTGCTGGGATGGGTTCCTTGCCTACAGATTCCACCCAACGCATGCGCCGCGATTCCGCGCACCTGCGGATCGTTGTCCGTCTTCATGCACTCCACGAGGGCTGTCACCGCACGCTCGTCCGCCAAGTCATGCAGAATGCCACAGGCTTGGTAACGAACGTCTCTGTCAGTGTCTTTCAACAACGGGAGGAGCAACAAGACGGCTTTCGGTCCATCCACATCCAAAACCGCACGGCACGCTTGCCAGCGGACTGCTGGATTGTGATCAGACAACCGCGCGGTAAATAACTGGTTGCGACGTTGACCAATCCAATGAATGATTTCAGACTCGTTGTAGCGCCTGCCACAGCCATTCGGGGGCGAAGAACAGCATAAGGCTGGCGGTGGCACACAGCGCAACACCAACGAATGCCGGGATTCCAGTTTCGCGTTTTGTGTCGTCGCGGCTCGGTTGTAAGTACATCACGCCGATCAGTCGCAAGTAGTACCACGCGGCAACCGCAGCGTTAATTGCCAGGCAAATCGCGAGTCGCCGGCCGAGATCGGTGCCGTGGTTCCAGGCTGAAAGAAACAAAGTCAGCTTACCGAGGAACCCGGCCGTCGGCGGCAATCCCGTCAGGCCGAATAGAAGCACGGTGGTGAGGAATGCTCCGGCCGGATGCGTTTTGCTCAGCCCGGCCAGATCGTCGGCCGTTTCCAGTGGCCGTTCGCGACGCGACAAACTAGCCAACAACGCAAAGACACCGAGGGTCGTGATGCCGTACACGGCTAGATAAAATAGCAGCGAAGACAGCCCGCCCAGCCGAGTCGTTGAGACCGGCAAACCACTGACGTTCAGAGCCGGAACCTTCATCGCGACCCACAGCCCGACCAGCATGTAACCCGCGTGAGCGATACTCGAATACGCCAGCAGCCGACGCAGATTCCGCTGCAACAACGCCAGCACATTGCCGACGAACATCGTGGCGATGGCCAGCAGAAACAACACGGAACTGCTCTTTGTGGCGAGGCTCCAGTAGTTCGCATGAATCGCCTGTTCGAGCGACGGCTGACCGAGTACTCGGATCAGCGCCACGAAGCCTGCGACTTTCGGCACGAAGGACAGCAACGCGGCCGAAGAATTTGCCGTCCCTTGAAACACGTCGGGAGCGTAAAAGTGAAACGGCACGGCGGTGATTCGGAACGCCAAGCCAGCCACGATCGAAACGACCGCGACCAGCAACAGCATCGGCATTGCGCTTAGCGAACCGTCTCGCAGTGTTTCATGCACGGCCGTCAAATTCGTCGTCCCGGTTGCGCCATACAAATAGCTGAAGCCGAGCAACACGAAGCCCGAAGAAAAGACGCTCAACAAGAAGTACTTGAGCGTCGCCTCTTGTCCCGATGCATCCCGCCGCGAGACATACAAGAAAACATACGTCGGGATGCTGACCAATTCTAAAGCCAGAAACAGCACCACCAAATCGTTGGCCAACCCGATCAAACTGGCTCCCGCCAAGATGAACAGCAACAGACCTTGCGATTCGGCTGAGTCCCGATCGTCCGTCTGATTCCAATTAACCAACACCAGCACGGCCCCAGTCGCAATCGTGATCAACCGCACGAACCACACCAGTTCATCCGTCTGAAACGGCGCGAGCCGCGTCGCCTCAACCACTGGCTGCGGCAACAGCGACAACCACGCGGCAATGCCCAGCGCGATCAGCGACCAAATCCCCCAGCGATGCCTCAACCCTTTCGGAGCCTCGCCCCCGTCACCGATCAAAAACGGTCCCACCGCCAGATTCACACACGCCGCCGCCAACAAGACGACCTCCGGAAAAACCAAATTGATCGCAGATGTCAGATGCTGAAACACGAGTAACTCCGGAAGGTCAATCGTCCTTGGTTGGTGGTCATTTGTCGGTGGTGACCACTTGGGCTTTGGACTCGGTCGCACCGTTTTTGGGATACAGCTTCACAATCTCTTTCACATCGCCTTGGACGGTTTCGATTAGCGTGGATGGGTAGATGCCGATCCACAGGCAGAGTGCCATTAGTGGGGCGACCGATAGCAGTTCGCGCATGTTGAGGTCGGTGATCGGGCCATGCACGGACTGCGGTTCTTTCAGCGGGCCGAAGAAGCCGCGGCGTAGCATGTCCAGCAGATACCACGCGCCGAGGATCACGCCGGTCGCACCGATCGCCGAGTAAATCGGGTTCGCGTTGGACCTGCCGATGTAAATCGTGTTCGCGTTGAACATGCCGATAAGCGACAGTAGCTCACCGACAAATCCGTTGAGCATCGGCAGTCCGGCACTCGCTAAGCAGACGAATACCATGCAAGTCGAGATTAGCGGCAACCGCGTCGCCAGCCCGCCGAGATCACCCAGTTCACGTGTGTGATAGCGGTCGTAAACCATGCCCACGAGTAGGAACAACGCTCCGGTCGAAAGCCCGTGATTGACCATTTGCAGCACGGCTCCCGTGACACCTTCAGAATTCAGGGCGAACATTCCTAACATGCAAAAGCCAAGATGACTGACCGAACTGTACGCAACCAACTTTTTGATATCGCTTTGAGCAAGCGAGCAGAGCGCTCCGTAAACGATCCCGATGACCGCCATCGTGCTGAAGACCGGAGCACCGAAACTGGCGACCGCGGCTGGAAAGAATGGCAGGCAGATGCGAAGAAATCCATAAGTCCCAAGCTTCAGCAAGACACCTGCCAGCAACACGCTGCCGGCCGTCGGGGCCTCGGTGTGAGCCAATGGCAACCATGTGTGAAACGGAAACAGCGGAACCTTGATTACGAACCCGGCCGACATTGCTAGCATCAAAGCAATCTGCCAACTTTCCGGCAGCAAGTCCGGCCGCTTGGTCAGCAGTGCGGCAATGTCCGGGATCGAAAACGGCGTCGCGAGTCCGCCGTCTTGCAGAACTTTCAACGTCAACGCGACGAGGCCAAGCAATGTGATAACGCTCCCAGCCAGCGTGTAAATGAAGAACCGATACGCCGCAAACTGCCGCTGCGAGCCACCCCAAATCCCAACCAAGAAGAACAGTGGAATCAGCGTGAATTCGAAGAAGACATAAAACAACAGCAAGTCAAACGCGATGAACGCGCCCAACATCCCCGCCTCAAGAGTCAACAGACAAATGTAAAACTCCGTCGCCCGATTCTGAATCGCCTCCCACGAAATCAGCACTGACGAAATCGTCAGCACGGCCGTCAGAAGCAACATCACAATGCTGATGCCGTCGGCTCCGAGGTAGAACTCCAGACGTACCGATGTCGAAGTGGTCAGCCGCTCGGTCGACTGTGAAGTCTCCGCCAGAGGCAAAATCGGCTTTCCTGCGGAATCAAATTCAATACCTTTTCCATCGCCATCTTCTCGAACATTCCCAGCCTGAAACTTTCTCACTTGAATTGGTGCTTCACGAGTCACCTCACCCAGCGTCAGCCACGTCCGCCGCCATTCGAGCTTCGGGCGAACCGGGCTTCCTTCCGGCGAGGTCAGTTCGGAACTCGCCGTTCCGTTCACAACCCCGTTGTATTTCGCGGCCAAGCCAAGCGAGATCAACAACGTCCCGACTGCCGCCAACAGCGCGACCCACCGAGCCATCGCCTGCCCGCCTCCCAACAACGCCAAGAGCACAGCAGCAAGCAGCGGCAACAAAATGACGGAAAGCAAAAGCATGTTTGATTGTCTACCGCTCCATAGTAGAGTTTGATTTTTAGGTGCGGGAATTTGACACCAATTGAGCATTAATTCCAGTCCGTCGAAGCGGCAACTTATCGATTGACCCGGATTGTTCGAACTGATCGCCATGAATTCCCACCGTCGTCGATGATCGGTTCCGATCGGAAAGTTCGCCAAGCGGTCCCGTTGCAAATCCGCATGTTCTAAATGCACGAGTGACTTTGCGGAGAGACGAATAGGGCCAATTCTCTCCAGAGATGATCGCTTGAGAACTCGCAAGGGTGTTGCCCGAGTCGAGGTTTGTTCGAACCGGCAAGCTCACCAAATTTCAGGCGGACTCGATCAGCAAGCAGAAGCCAGATCAGGAGTTGTTTGCGGAAAACTCGACCGCTAGAATCCCGCCTGCTTGGGAAGCGAGATTCGACCGTTCCGGCCAACTATAGCCTTGTTGGAATGGTCTCTATGATTGCTGCACGTTTTGTTGATGGGGTGGCCCTCAGGTCAGGTCCGAGTTCGGCAATTCAAGCCAATGTATTGGCATTGAACCGGGCGTATGCGCCGGTGCATGTCGTATCGGTCAAACGCGCCTTCTCGCTGCTGTATCGCGGCATGGCTGAGGTCGTTCACATTGAAGACGGCCAATATCACTCGTTTGATTTCCCCGCTTGGCGGGAAGTCAGCGAGGCTCGGCAGGCCCTCGAAGATTACACCGAGTGGGACGACTGGATACGCACTGTCAGTTTCGCGATCCAAGTTCCGCGCGTCATTCGGCTGTTGGACTACGACCGCATTCCTCGCAACGCGGTCAAGTTCAATCGCCGGAACGTTTTTTTGCGGGACGAGAATCGCTGCCAGTACTGTGGCAAGAAGTTCGGTACGAATCATCTCAGCCTGGATCATGTCGTTCCACGCAGCAAGGGGGGGCCGTCGAGTTGGGAGAACATTGTTTGTGCTTGCCTGAAGTGCAACGTCCG
>JANMIF010000158.1:0-112768 GCA_031375695.1 Planctomyces sp. | reverse complement strand
GTGCCACTTCGCCAACGCGGTGTCGCGCACAGTGTTGCGGGCTATCAGAAATCACACAACGGCGATTCGCGGCATGTAAAAAGGCCCGGCTTGTTCGATGTGATCAAGCCGGGCGATCGTGATCCGTGCTGAACCGTGGCTGTCGGGGCGGGCCGTCCGCCAGCCGCAGGTCTCACGGGAAGCTCAGCTTTACTTCGCGACCGGGGATCATCCGGAACCGGCGGACTCCCAATTCGCGAACTTGCTTCTCGACTTCCCACTCGATCACTTTGTCACCCTTTCGCTCCTTCCGCTTTTCCATGCGAACCACTTCAAACGACGCGTCGTAGATGTTCGGGATCGTCATGTACAACGGCTTCGAATCGAAGTGCCATTTGTCATCGGTGCCGAAATAGCCTTCCAGTTCGACGAAGTGACCAGCGTTGTCCGCCACCGTCACCTTGACCTCTTCACCCTCGGCCAACGAATCGAACGTTCCCTGGTCGACACTGATCACGACCTGTCCGATCCGTGGATGCTTGTCGGCCGGGATGCGCCGCGACGGAACTTGATACGTCAGCCCCAGCGTTCCCGGAACGCCGTCCGTGGAAACCATGACATTCGATGCGGCTCCTCCATTCAACAGGGCGGTCGGCATGCCTCCCGGCATCCCGGCGGGAGGTATCAGCATCCCTGGTTCCATCGGCATTCCGCCCATGTCCGATCCGCAGCAGTCTGCGGACATCGGCATCGAGCCATACTGCATCCCGCAGCCTAGCCGTCCGCAAGTTCGCCGACCACAGCCGATGTTGCATCGCGGAGCACAACAGCTCGAACCGCGACCGCAGCCACTTCCGCAATGGCCGCCGAACAGCGGCCACCCCGCCTGACTTGGCAGAGTGCTGGTCAACACTTGCAGTCCCGCCACGACGGCCGCCCAAATCATTCGACGTGTCATGATTTTCGCTCTCCACAGTTCTTGGAAATCAGTTCTCGGCAATCTCTTCTCAGCCTTCGAATCGGCCGCAGGCGATCTGCGTTCCCGCTCACAAACTTACCACGCGACCTTCAATCAAGCCGCGACGATCTGCCAACTTTGTCCTGTTTGACGCCTCGGCTCGCGCCACAACTGACACGTTACGGATGACGAACAAACCCGGAGGTCTTTGGCCAATCGACAAGGTTTGACACATTACTTCAAATTCTGAACGCCGCTTGCTAAAAGCCTGCCATGATGAATCGCACTGCTAAACTGGTCCTTTCCGATGGGACCGTCTTCACCGGCCGAGGCTTTGGAGCCGTCGGCGAAATTTTCGGCGAGGTCGTGTTCAACACGAGCATGACCGGCTATCAGGAAATCTTGACCGATCCGTCGTACTGCGGTCAGATCGTCACTATGACTTACCCGCAGATCGGGAATTACGGCTGTAATCTCGACGATGTCGAAAGCGGCGGCCTGTCACTTCGCGGCTTCATCGTCCGCGAACTCTGCCGGTTCCCCAGCAACTTTCGTTCGACTGGATCGCTCGATGATTATCTCGCCAAGAACGGCGTGATCGGTCTTGAAGGGATCGACACTCGTGCGCTCGTGCGGCGACTGCGAGTTCATGGCGTGATGACCGGCGTCATCTCGACGACCGATCTCAATGACGCATCGCTGATCAATAAAGCTCGCAGCAGTCCGAACATCATCGGCCTCGACCTCGTCAAAGAAGTCATGCCTGAGCAACAGCGATCGTGGGACGAAGGAGTCAACTCACTGGTCCGCGAACGGATCACTCCCGGCTACGAATCGTTGCATCAACCGACTGCCGACAATTCAGCCGGTCCGCATGTCGTGGCGATCGACTACGGCATGAAATGGAACATCCCGCGTCACCTGCGCCAACTGGGCTGCCGAGTCACTGTCGTCCCAGGCTCCATGACGGCGGCGGAAATCCTCAATCATCAACCCGACGGAGTGTTCCTCTCGAACGGGCCGGGCGATCCCGAACCGCTCGACTACGCCATCAACACGATTCGCAGCCTGCTTGGAAAGAAGCCGATCTTCGGCATCTGTCTCGGTCATCAACTGCTCGGTCTGGCCCTTAGTTGCAAGACGTACAAACTGAAGTTCGGCCATCGCGGCGCGAATCAACCAGTACTCAACACGCAGACCGGGCGAGTAGAAATCACGTCGCAGAATCACGGTTTCGCGTTGCAAGCCGATTCGTTGCCGAAGAGCGTCGATGTCACGCACATCAACTTGAACGATCAAACCATCGAAGGCATTCGTTGCCGCGATGTCCCCGCCTTCGGGATCCAGTATCACCCCGAAGCCTCCGCCGGACCCCACGACAGCCACTACTTGTTTGCCGAGTTTCGCAAGCTCATGGCATAAATTCAGAAATCTCAAGAACCAAATCAACTAGGAATCCTGACCGATGCCAGCCGAACGCACACTGATCCTGTTCAAGCCCGATGCCGTCCAACGCCGACTCTGTGGCGAGTTGCTCAGTCGTATTGAACAGAAAGGGTTGAAGATCGTCGGCCTGAAAATGATGCGAGTCACGCCAGAGCTGTCGAAAAAACATTACGCCGAACACATCAGTAAGTCGTTTTACCCGCTGTTGGAATCATTCATTACGGCTGGCCCCGTCGTGGCTTTGGCCGTCGAAGGACCGGAAGCGGTCACCGTGATGCGCACCATGATGGGGCCGACCAATGGCCGACAAGCCGCCCCCGGAACGATTCGCGGCGACTTCGGAATCAGCCGCCAAATGAATCTGATGCACGGCAGCGACAGCGTCGAAGCCGCGCAGCGCGAGCTGGCCATTTATTTCCGCGCCGACGAACTGATCGACTATCAGACAACCCTCGCCCCGTGGGCCTGCGCCCCGGATGAGTTGGCGTAGCACAGGCGACTCAACTGTGTGTTCCTGTGCTCACCGTCATTTTCGCCGAATCGAAAAGGCGAGCTGCCTGTGCTAGGTTACGGGGAATCTACGTTTTCAAGCCTAGTTGTTCGTGTTGCTGTTTGACGTTGGCCATGTAGTTGGCAAACGCCGCTTCATCGCGTTGACAACTGATCCCCTTGAAGACTTGAGCGAACGCACGGCGCTGGCGGGTAGGTGACGAATTGGCGTCGGCTCGATGAATCGTGTTGCCGTGATGCACGACCGCGTCGCCCAGTTGCATGAGGATTGGGACTTCCGCCGCTCGGTCGGTGTCCGAGTAGTCACTGATCCCCTGAGAAAAGCCGAGCACGTT
Source organism: Planctomyces sp. (assembly GCA_031375695.1). Lineage (GTDB taxonomy): Bacteria > Planctomycetota > Planctomycetia > Planctomycetales > Planctomycetaceae > SXKJ01. Next base: position 109,540 of record JANMIF010000158.1, on the reverse strand, counting down.
GGATCGGTTGTGCGGTCGAATGCCAAGTTTATGTGAGCCGCGCACATAGCGCAAGCAACCGTTCTCGACGTCCACGACATCCAGCGCCAACCAAATCGTGACCACTTTGGGGGGCTTCAGACAGAAGTAATAGTTGTCTTGATGCGGGGGCGTGACGTGATTGGTGCCGACTGGCTTGTTAAACCATTCGGGGCCTTCACAGGCGGCCTCTTCGCCGATCAGTGACGATGCCAACTCGCACCATTTCGGATGCCGCACATAGTTGGCGAAGTACGGATCCCCTTGCATGTGCTGCATCTGTTTGAGCGTTTCGGGGCGACTGCGATCATCGAAAAAGGCGTCTTTGTCCGGCAGAGTCGGCACAACTTCGCGAATGTAGCGATCCAACTCGCAGCTCAATTCCGAAAACTCGCCCGGCGACAACAACTGCCGGACGATCACGAAGCCATCCCGTTCATACGCTTCACGCTCTGCGGAATCTCGCATGGCTGGCCTCCGTAGGTTGAACCACTTGACACTGACAGTGCTCACTGTTGCCGCTGGACTTCCGCTTCGATCGTCAGGTCGAGCTTACCTGGGACCGGAGTTCCGTTGATCGTGAATTCGATGTCTCCCTGGATGCGGACCTTTCCTTTCACATGCTGCCACTCTCCGGCCGCGCGGTCAAACAGCATGGTTTCCATGGATTCTGTCGGTTTCAGATCGCTCTTGGCGACGCGCAGCGGCAGTTTGGAATTCTGGTCAATCGTGAATGAGACAGCGGTTGTTTTGGATTCGATCTTGTCGAACTTCTTGCCCACCTCGGTGACCTCTCCTACGTATTTATATTCCGTCGTGAACGACATCACCTGACCGCTGCCAAGATCGAGATCAGAATTCCTCGACCAGGTATCGCCCGGTTTCACCGGGTCTGTCGGCAGACGCTTCAACTCTTGTTGTGCCGCCTTCTTGGCCCGTTCGGGATCGAGTTCTCCTTTGAGATCGTCCGACAAACCTTCGGACGCTTTGTCGAGTCCCTCGACCGCAACCAATTCATCCTGTTTGTCGAAGACCATCGTTGTGCGAGCTTTCGCGGCGGCCCGAAGCAGTTCGAGGATCGGCTCCAACTGCGGAATATCCGCTTTCTTGCTGGGATCATCCGAATCGAAGACCAGCATCATTCCGCCGGGAAGTTTGATCGTGAGCGTCATCTTGCCGGTGGTGGAGTCGACACGAAGGTTGCCATCCGCGGATCGCTTCCCTACCTGCAAGGTCGTAATAACGAAGCGATCCGAATTGGTCTCTAAATTCATCCCCGCGAGAGACAACACCTGCTTGAGATTCATCGTCGTATGTAGCGTTGTCTTGCGGCCTTCGAGACGTTTGTGTTCCAGCTTAACTTGAGCCGCCGCTGGCATCGCCCAACCAGCGGCGAGAAACGATGACAGCAAAACTAAATTCGACAGCCGACGTCTGAGGTAAACCATGATGTATCCTTCTAACCTGAACGAATCAAAGCAGTCGCACGACGAGCACTCGCCGCCATGCTTTGGAACTGCTGGCTGGTATTGAACCGATTTTCGTCGCCGGTCGCCATTCCGCGAGCTATGCACATGCCGCTCACATAAATTGTGACCCGATGCTTCGCGACGTTTTTCACGACGCGAAGGGTGTGTGAAAAAATCGACCTGATCGCACGCGTCGTCATAAGTCCTTAATTCACGTCAGTGGCATAAACTGAAATAAGAGCGATCATCGGTTGATCAATTGTTTCACACACTCGTAGTGTCGCAACGCATTGGGGAAATCGCCCTCAACTCGCTACCATTCCGCCCGTTCGTGCGGGGTATCCGTAACATCTTGTCCGTTGAACCAGCAGCATCTGCGAGGCATCCATGAAGCTTTATGATAACTTGGCTCCCGTGATCTTTGCCTTATTGACCGCCTTGTTTTGGGGCTTGTATGGACCGACGCTCGCTGTGGCTCGACAGAACGAGGGGAACAATCCCTTCAAGCCGTACTTAATGATCGGTGTGGCATACCTGATCTGGGCGATCCTCGGCGGAGCGGCCGGAATGATTTACACCAAAGTGCCGTTTTCGTTCAGCGGTGGCGGCGTCACCTGGGGTTTCATCGGCGGAAGCTTGGGGGCGTTCGGAGCACTGACGCTGACACTGGCCATGTTCAGCTTCCCCGGCAAGCCACGTCCCGACATCGTCATGCCAATCGTGTTCGGCGGAGCGGTTACGGTTTCGGCCATCACGGGATATTTTCAAACTCGCAACGCACCGGGGGCTCACGCGCCTAGCCCGATGTTGTGGGTCGGCATGATCGGAATGGCGATTTGCATCGTGATCGTCGCCGCCAACACGCCTCACGCGGCCCCCAAAAAGCCGCAGTCTCAACCACAGCCAGTTGATTCCACCGAGCCAACAATATAGCGCTGAGAAGCCGCATCTTGCGAGTCAATATCGGATATCCAACCTCCACATGCCCGATGACTTTCCGATTTCACCGCCCGTTGTTGTTGCCAAGCCCGGACCGCGTTCGTTGTGGGTGACTTGGTTCGCACATCCGTTTGCCAACTGGTTCTGGTTTTATTTCGGATTCGTCGCCGCATTGTCAGGCTCAACGATGGAGATTCCGGCCTTGGGGCCGGTTGTGATCTTCGGCTGGCTGACCGGTCATTTGATCAATGCACGGCATCCCTGGGCCGAATTGAAATTCTTGGCGGCGTCGGCCGGGCTTGGCTTCTTCTGCGATGGTCTGATCACGCTGGCAGGAGTTTTGAAATTCCACGAGTCGGTCGCTTGGGGCTGGCCGATGCCGCTATGGATGATCTTGATGTGGCCGAACTTCGCGGCGACGTTGAATAGCTCGATGAAATGGCTGCTAGGCCGATATCGGTTAGCAGCGTTCTTGGGAGCGATCAGCGGACCATTTTCCTACTACGGCGGAGTGAAATGGGGTGCCGTGGATTTCGGCTACGCCAATTGGATATCGCTGATTGTGATCGGCATCGAATGGGCCGTCGCGATGCCGTTGCTATTGTGGCTGTCGGGCAAGTGGGTGCCACGGGAACTCAAGCCGCCCGTAGCATAGGCGGCTCGTTTGTGCATTTGGGTTTTCGCAGAACGGAACAGGCGAGCCGCCTGTTCTACGTCTTGGCCGCAGCCTTTTTGTTCGCAGCAATCGCCAGACGCGACTTCAAGCGTGCCGCCTTGTTCGGGTGAATCAGCCGCTTGGCACCAGCCTGATCAAGCCGGCACGAGACTTCGGCCAAACTGACTTCGCCAGCAACCGTAGCTTTCGGATCAACCGAGGCTCGGAATTTTTTGACCAGCGTCCTAAGCGTGGAGCGCTGGGCTCGATTGACGAGACGACGTTTTTGAGCTTGGCGGTCGGCTTTGGCGGCGTTGGGATTGTTGGGCATAAAGGTCAAACGATCAAAAGTTTCACGAAAATCACCACGCAGGTGCTCGCCGCAGCCGACATCCGGCCTCCCGGCGAAGGGGCGGGATTCTAGAAGTGAACTTCGCCGAATGCCAGCCAGCCACACAGTTCGGTCTTTTGGCAACACCCGCGATTTTGCTACGGTCACGGTGCCGATGACACTGACCCGACGCGAGAATGAGGGCGAGTGCTTCACAGGACGAAGAATTCCACGTTTTTTGAAGCCTTCGCCCTCGCTCGTGTGTTGGTTTGTGTGACAAGCGAACGGAGTCACCGAAGATGACGGAACAACCAAATAATCTATCGCGTTGGAAGCCGATTCCGCGCAGTCGCCGATTAATCATGGATGTGCTGTACTGGCATCGGCAAGTGCCGACGACTGCTCACGACCGGATATGCGACTTGAGTGGGATCGCGGCCGCACGCGAACAATCGCCGGAGCGAATCGCGTGGTCCGTGTTGTTTCTGAAAGCCTACGCGATCGTGGCTCAAAAGTTTGAACCGTTGCGGCAAGCGTTCGTCCGCTGGCCGTGGCCACACTTGGTCGAAAGTCCGCACAGCGTCGGCATGTTGGTCACGCATCGAGACGTTGACGATGAACCATGGTTGTTTTGGTCGCGGTTCGATCGGCCGGAAACTAAGGCGCTCACCAGTCTGCAAAAGCAACTGAATCAATTTCAAACGGCACCAGTAGAAACAATCTTCAAGCGGCAGTGGCTGCTGAGTGCCCTACCGACTCCGCTGCGGCGCGCCCTTCAGTGGTGGACGCTGCGCGTCGGCGGATCGAAGCGTGCCAAACGAGCTGGCACGTTCACGCTTACCACGATCGGTTCGCAGGGAGCCGAGATTCAACATCCGCCAGCGTTTCTCACTGGTAACCTGACCTTCGGACCGCTCGATTCACAAAACCGCTGTCGAGTGACGTTGGCTTACGATCATCGGCTGCTCGATGGCCGTATGGTCGCGCACATCCTCGCCGAAATGGAGCAAACCTTGAACGACATCGTCGCGAAAGAACTCAGTAGTTCCCAAAGGCTAAGCGAACCGGCGGGCGTTAGTCCCCAAACCGATGCGATTGTCCGGGAGCTAACGCCCGCCGACTCGCCGAGATTGTTCAGCCGAGCGACCGGTTCATTCTCAGGAAAAAATGCGATTGTCACCGGCGCGTCGTCGGGGATCGGTTTGGCGATTGCGAAAACTTTGGCCGCCGAAGGGATGAACATCGTGCTCGCCGCCCGTTCCCGCGAGCCGCTTGAACAAGCCGCTGCAGAACTCCGAATGTTGGGAGTCAAGGCGATCGTAGTGCCGACGGATGTCACCGACACCGCGCAATTGGAGCGCTTGGTCGCAACGGCTCGCACTGAGCTTGGCTCGATCGACGTGCTCGTGAATAACGCGGGGATCGAAAACTATCGACACTTTCATCTGACGGATCTGGACAGCCTCGAAGCGGCCATCAACCTGAACCTCACGGCGGCGATCAAGTTAACGCGGCTCGTGGTGCCGCACATGTTGGAACAGCGACGTGGGCAGGTGATTAACATGTCGTCGCTGGCCGGAAAGTACGGGCCGCCGTTCGGGGCCGCTTACGGAGCCTCGAAGGCCGGGTTGGTTTCACTGACGCAATCGCTGCGAGCCGAATATCGCGGCACCGGCGTTACCGCTTCCGTCATCTGCCCCGGCTTCGCTCACGACAGCGGGATGTTCGAAAAGATGAAAGTCGAAACCGGTGCGAGCACGCCCTGGCAACTCGGTTCAACCACAACCGACGCGATCTGCCGCGCGGTCGTCAAAGCACTCCGGCATCAGAAGCGGGAAGTGCTCGTCAATTTCCCGCCGGCTGGCTGGGTCTTCGCAACCGCTCACGTTTGGCCGTGGCTGGGTGAGCAGTTGTTGCGATTATCGGCCTTTCGCTTCCTGCGTCGGTTGGCTCAGACAAGGGCCACGGCGGATGCGGCCAATTCACGTCGCGCTGCTTAGCGACTTGGCGAGCGGGGTGGCGTCAGCCCCCCGGTTAGGGTTGAGTTGCTTATTCTTCGCGCGGCGTGGAATGAGGTCTTGTCTGAAACGGTGTTTTTGAGAAGTCTTGAGTCGGTTGGTTGATGGAGCATCAGTCGACGTGAAGCAGGAGCCAAGGATGGCTCGACGGACGTTTTCAGAGGAAGACCGGCAGCAGTTGCGGCGAGAGCGGTTCGAGCATCCGCGAGTTCAACTGCGAATGGAAGTTTTGTGGCTGATCAGTTGTGGCCAGTCGTATTCGTCGGCCACGCGGCTCGCGGGTGTTTCCGGCGCCACCGTTGGGAAGGTCGTACAAAACAGACGAGGCACGAATGCCTAAGCCGTTCACACGATCTCTTCGATGACCCGGCCTTCGAGAAACGTCAGCCGTTCGTTGCGGCCGAGGTGCGGATACGTCAGTTGGTGCTGATCGAGTCCGAGTTGATGCAGGATCGTAGTGTGGATGTCGCGGAAGTGGCATGGCTTCTCGATCGCTTTGAGTCCGATCGCATCCGTTGCTCCGACCGCTTGGCCGCCACGAATGCCGCCGCCCGCCATCCACATCGAGAATCCAAGATTGTGGTGATCGCGGCCTCCGGTTGCCGATTGCGCATCCGGCGTGCGTCCGAACTCGCCGCCCCACAGCACCAGCGTGCTGTCCAGTAAGCCGCGTCGCTTGAGGTCTTTCAGCAGTGCGGCCACAGGCTGGTCGGTCTCGGCGGCTTTGCGGAGATGATTCTCTTCGATATCGCCGTGAGCGTCCCACTGCATGTTGCCGGGGCCGCCGCCGGAGACGACGCACACGAAGCGGACTCCGTTCTCGACCAGCTTCCGCGCGAACAAACAACGCCGGCCGTAATCGTTGGTTGGCTCCGCACCGATTCCGTAGAGGTCCAACGTTTCTTGAGACTCATGCGAAAGATCAAGGACTTCAGGAGCCTCGGTCTGCATTCGGAACGCGACATCGTAGGCGTTGATTCGCGCGTGGAACTCCTCGTCGGCGGGATCGAGCGATGACTCATTCAGGCTGCGCAAGAACGGCAACGTACGGCGACGCTGCTGGGGCGTGACGTGCTTGGGCAAATCCAAATTGAGCACCGGGCGATCCCCCGAACGAAACATCGTCGGCTGATACACCGCCGGCAGGAACCCGTGTGCGTACATCGGCTGACCCGCTTCGAGTGCTCCCTTCGGATCGGGCATCACGACGTAGGACGGCAACGATTGGCTTTCCGCACCCAATCCATAGAGCAGCCACGAACCCAGGCTGGGGAATCCTGGCACAACACGACCGGAGAACAACTCGTACTGTGCGGCCGAGTGAACAACACTGTCGCCGTAGCACGACCGCAACACCGCGATGTCGTCGATGCACGCCGCCGTGTGCGGAAACAAATCCGACACCTCAATGCCGCTCTCGCCGTATTTGCGAAACGTTCGCTTGGTTCCCAGCAGCCGCGCGTCTGTGTGGACGAATTGATACTTCGCCTCACCGAATTCCTCGGGCCGCCTCTGCCCGTTGAGCTTGTTGAGCAGCGGTTTTGGATCGAACGTCTCGACGTGACTTGGCCCACCGGCCATAAAGAGAAAAATGACGGCCTTGGCCTTCGTCGGCAGATGCGGTCGTTTGGCGGTGAGCGGATTCGCCGTGGCTGCCCGAAGCTGCTCGTCGTGCAGTAACGACACAAGTGCCAGCCCACCAAAGCCGCAACAGGCTTCGCGCACAAACTCGCGCCGCGTGCGAGTGGCACGAGCGTGAACGTAGGATGGGCACTCTTGCCCGTCCTCGAACGTCAATCGGTTGTTGGGTCGGGCAAGAGTGCCCAACCTACGGCGAGCGTCATCGGACATACAAAAACTCGTTGAGGTTGAACATTGCCAGAGTGAACTCGCTCAGGGGTTGCTCGTGCAAGAACGTGAGCGAGCGTTTTCGATCTTCCGCATTTGGTCGGCGGCCGAGCGCCAATTGGAACGCGCGGTCGATGAGCTGTTCGCGATCGCTGCCGCATTCGTGTTCGAGGCGTCGCGAGAAGGCGAGAGCCAGGTCGTTGGCCAGCGTGCCATTGAGCAGTTCCAACGCTTGCGGCGGATGCGTGCTCGATTCCCGCCGAGCACAACTGGTCTGCAACGCAGGAGCATCCAAGTTCTCGAAGAACGGCAGCCGCAGGTTGCGTTTGGCGATCAAGTAAATCGACCGCCGGTCGTGCTCGCTCGCGTCCGCCGTGATCGCCCACTGCGACGGCTTGTAAAGCAGGTCCACCAATTCGGGATCGACGGGCACGATGACGCTCGGCCCGCCGGCCTTGCGGTTGAGTCGCCCGGAGACCGCCAGCATCGCGTCACGTATTTCCTCGGCGGAGAGTCGGCGTGGGTGGAGGATTGGCGAGGCGTGAGGGGCGAGGGGGCGTGAGCCAGAGGGCAACGCAGTTGAGTCTGTCCTGTCTTGCTCGCCCCTCGCCCCTCGTCCCTCGCCACTGCTCCCCCGATAAACCGCACTCAATACCATCAACCGATGCAGCGGCTTCAAACGCCAGCCGTTGTCGATCAGCGTGGCCGCCAGCCAGTCGAGCAGTTCCGGATCGCTTGGCCGTTCGCCCTTGAGGCCGAAGTCGTTCGCGGTTTTCACAAGTCCAACTCCGAAGTGTTGTTGCCAGATTCGATTCGCGATGACGCGTGCGGTCAGCGGATGATCGAGGGAAGTGAGCCACTTCGCCAATTGGGTGCGTGGCTGCAGCTCACCGGGCGACAGTTCGGCCACTTGATCCGCGATCAACACGCTGAGCGGACGCGGCTGAACTGGCTCGCCTTTGTTTTCCCACACGCCGCGACGCAGCACATGGATCGCCGTTCGCTTAGCGAAATCGTTGTGAGTGCTGGGAATCGTGGGGAGCGGCGCGGGGAGCTTTTCTTCCAAGTCCTCAATGAGTCGTGCAAGCCGATCTTTTTCAGCGGCGTCGGTCGCGGCCTGAGTTTGCTTTTGCACGCGACCGATCTCTTCTTTGCCCTTCTTGGTTTCTTCCTCCCACGCACGCTGTTCGTCGGGAGTGGCCAGCACAAGATTGTGTTCTTCGGTCGCCGCGAGATACGCCTGCAAGCGGTAGTAATCTTTCTGAGTGATCGGCTCTAGTTTGTGGTTGTGACAGCGAGCACAGCCGACCGTCAGCCCTAGAATCGCTGCGCCGAGGATGTCGGTTCGTTCGGTGAGCACTTCGTTACGACTCAGCGCGATTTCAGCATTCCCCATATTGCGTCGCACAGGACCGAGCCGATGAAAGATCGAAGCGGTCAGGAACTCGCGGTTCTCCGGTTCGATCTCGTCGCCAGCAAGCTGCTCGGTGAGGAACCGATCGAACGGTTTGTCGTCGTTGAACGAGTCGATGACGTAGTCCCTATATCGCCACGCACCGGGGATGTGCCGGTCGTATTCGTACCCTTCGGATTCAGCGAAGCGGACGACATCGAGCCATTGCTGCGCGGCCTTCTCGCCAAAGTGCCGACTGGCGAGCAACCGATCGACGAGCTTTTCATAAGCATCGTCCGACTCATCACCGACAAACGTCTCGACCTCTTCCGGTGTCGGCGGCAAGCCGATCAAGTCAAACGTGACTCGCCGAATCAGAGTTCGCTTGTCCGCAGGATGGGCACTCCTGCCCGTCCGGCCGTCAATGAACGCAGACAGATGGGCAAGAGCGCCCATCCTACGAATCGGCTGAAACGCCCAATGCTTTCGAGCCTCAAGGAACTTGGAATCATCCGCGTCGGTCGGTTCTCGGTCGCGCGGATCGGGAGCACCCATCTCGACCCACTTCACGAAGTCTGCAATCGACTTGTCCGAAAGTTTTGGCTCTTTCTTGGGAGGCATCGCCAGGCCACCTTCGTGGCGAATCGCTTGAATCAATAAACTCTCACCGCTCTTCCCTGCCACCACTGCCGGCCCGTTGTCGCCACCGCGGAGCACCCCCGCTTTGAAATCCAACCGCAATCCACCCTGCACTTCATCAGCCTGCCGCGAGTGACAGACAAAGCAAGAAACCTTCAGCACTGGTTCAATTTTCTCCCGAAAGAACCGCACGCCGTCCGCGTCATCTGCGTGCGCCACCGAACTCGACGGCACCACCCAACAGACCACCGTCACAACACCAACTAGGCATCGGTAGCAAGCGTCATTGGAAAAAATATCGCGCATGGAAAGTCACTCTCGAAGTCGCTCTCACCCAAAAGGTTCAGGCACGATATCCCGCGTGCGGTGTATTGGAATCTCCCGAACGCCGGATATCACCCCCAACTCCTTCGCGATAGCATGGCCCGCCGAACTGACGCACAGGCTGGAGGGGCGGATTGTTGATGGATCTTCAGGATCGTGGCGCGTTTTTGAATTTTGTGGGATACGTGCTGGGAGGCTTGGCCCTGTCGGCGTTTGGTCTGAGTTGGCTGTCGGGCATTGACCTGGCTGCGCGGTTGTCGTGGGATTGGCGAGCGTTGGGCTGGGGTCTTGTCGGAGTGTTGCCTCTGGCGGGGTTATTTGTCGCGGTGTATCAGCTTCCGTGGTCGGCAGCGCGGACAATTCGAGAATTCCTGCAACAGGAATTGGCTCCGTCATTGGCTCAACTGAAATGGTTCGATCTGATCCTGGTGGCTGGGCTGACCGGCGTGGCCGAAGAGCTGTTTTTTCGAGGTTGGTTGGAGCCGGCCGTGGCGCTCGGCTGGGTCTGGCTCGCCAGGGGATTCGCGGTTGAACCGCTCGGCCAGACAGGACTGCTGTGGCTGGGACGGCTTGTCGGAAGTGTTTTGTTCGGAGCGGCTCATTTAGTGACGATCTTCTACGGCTTGTTTGCGTTCTTAGTCGGAGTTTACCTGAGCTGGCTGCAAACGGTGGTCGAACCGAACAATCTGCTGATCCCGATCGTGACACACGCGGTTTACGATTACTTCGGCTTTGTGATGATCGTGCGGCTGTATCGGAGCGAGACGTCGGACGGGCCAATCTCGCACTAACCGCTACGACCGGTTGGATCGCTTTCGCCTGCGGAGGTTTTCGGGTCTTAATGGTCCGACCGAACCATCGGGAATTCAATCGCGAGCTAGGCTCCGAACAGTTGCTTGTCGGTCTCTCTCCGAATTGCTTCGAGTCCATTGGAAATGTCGCTTAGTCCCTCTAACACGTCGAACTTCCCGGGCGACGAATCGGCATGGTCTCTCGTGGGCCGGATTGATGGGACTCAGTCCCAGACGATCCAACTGCGGACCTTTCCGTTTCAAGTGGGACGCCGCGATGGTCTGGGCCTGACCTTGCGGTCCAACACGATTTCCAAATCCCATGCGGAGTTCGTTGTTGAGCGGGGTGTGCTGTACCTGTGCGACTTGAACAGCACGAACGGAACGTTTCTGAATGGCATTCGCATTAAAGATCGTGTTGCCCTGAAAGGGAACGATCTGATTCAGTTCGAACGCATTGAGTTTCAGCTCTGCGAACGAACGCTCAATGAATCGAAAGCAACGCAGTGTTTCGATGGGGTGATCGCCACGTCCTTCGAACTGCGGCGGATCTTGGCTCAACGAGCTATCGTGCCGCATTATCAGCCGATCGTGCGACTGAGCGACGGGGAAATCATCGGCTACGAAGTGCTGGTCCGTTCCACGACGGACGGCCTGCTGAGCGCGAGAGAACTGTTTGATTCCGCGGAACGGGCGGGATTGGAATGTGAGTTGAGCGAACTGAGCCGTTACGAAGGAGTGCGTCAAGCGGCCGCTTTCGCCAAGCAACCCGCTCTGTTTTTGAACACCCATCCGGCGGAACTGTCGCGACCGGAACTGATCCCATCGTTGCAGCGACTCAGGCGGAAGAATCCGAAGGCGTCACTGGTGTTGGAGATTCACGAGAGTTCCGTGTGCGATTACGAAATGATGCGCACGTTGACACAGACATTGCGCGAATTGAACATCGGCTTGGCCTACGACGACTTCGGTCACGGCCAATCTCGGCTGGTGGAACTGATGGACCTGCCGCCGGAGTATCTGAAGTTTGACATGCAGCTCATTCGCGGCATCGACACCGCACCCCTTTCGCGGCGCAAGACAGTTGAGTCGCTGGTGCAGATGACCACCGAACTGGGAGCCAGTCCGCTGGCCGAGGGAATCGAAACGCCCGGTGAAGCTTTGGTCTGTGCGGACTTGGGGTTCGCGCTGGCTCAGGGATATCTCTGCGGAATGCCGATCTCCGCCAGAGCGGTACTGACCAAGCAAGTGCAAGTGGACTTCGGCATCCAGACCAGCATGTCGCGGCAACGTCCCTCGGACAGTCGCGTGCCGGAATTGGTATCGGGCTAACCGTGGTCAGCTATTCAAAATCGCCTGCACATCAACGGGCAGTACGAAGGCTTCGTTGATCTCGCTGGCGACAGCACCGGATAGCGAGTCGGTTCCCAGATTCCCTGCGACAACGTCGGCAGCGGCCCCGCCGTTGACGACATCGTCTCCGTCGCCACCAAGGATCGTGTCAGCATCGTCGTTGCCGAATAGCCGATCGTTGCCGTCTTCGCCACAGATCGTGTCTTGACCCGCATCACCGTTGATCGTGTCGTCGCCGTCGCCGCCGCCCAGCAGATCGTTGCCGTCGCCGCCCGTGATGATGTCATTGCCGTCGTTGCCCAAGAGCGTATCCGCACCACTCTCGCCAGTCAGTTGATCATTGCCGTCGCCACCTCGGATGCGGTCGTCGCCGGATTGACCGTTGATCGCATCGTCACCCGCGCCGCCGTCGGCAATGTCGTTATCCGCGCCCCCAGAGAGACCGTCGTTCCCCAAGCCGCCGGAAAGCGTATCACTGCCGGCTTCGCCGTTGAGCGTGTCGTCGCCCAAATCACCGGACAGTGAATCGTTCCCTTCATCGCCAGTCAACGAGTCGTTTCCGACTTCGCCGAAGATCACATCGTTGCCGAGTCCGCCGAACAGCGAATCGTTGCCGTCGCCGCCGACCACCGTGTCATCGCCAGCTGAACCGTTCTCAACATCGTTGCCGAGTCCGCCTGATAGACTGTCGTTGCCGCCCGAGCCGTTGATCGAATCCTCACCGGCGTCACCTTCCAGGATGTCGTTGCCGCCGCTGCCGATCAGCGTGTCGTTGCCATTATCGCCGTGAGCCGTGAACTTCGACGTGCCAACTGCGGCTCCCGCACCATCGATTGAATCGTTTCCATCGCCGCCGTTCACGAGGATCAGCTGACTCGTGGTCAATGACACGTTTCCGAGTGTGACCTTGTCGTTGCCAGCCAATCCGTTGACTTCGACCGTCGCGGCCGAGCTGTTCACAATCACGCTCGACGTCCCGTTGCTGACGAACAACTTTCCGGCCGGGGTTTGCGTGATCGCAATCGTATCCGCCACGGTCGTGCCATTAATCCGCACCGTATCATTGCCCGTGGCCCCGCCGTCGAACAGATCGTTACCGCCGCCCAGATTCAAGATCAGCAGGTCATCGCCATCACCACCGTTGAGCGTGTCTTCATTCCCTTGCCCGTCGAGCGTGTCATCGCCCCCTTGCCCCCGCAGCACGTCGGGACCGGAGCCACCCAGAATGCTGTCGGTTCCGTCGCCACCGAAGAGCGTGTCATTCCCGGCCATGCCGAGAATCGTGTCGTTGCCGAACGCTCCATCCAACGACTCATCACCATACGCGACGTCATTGCCGTCGCCACTGTTGAGCAAATCGTTCCCGTCGCCACCTTCCAACGTGTCGTCTTGAGCGCCACCCAGTAGCGTGTCGAGTCCGAGGTTTCCTTGCAGTGAATCGCGACCGGTTCCAGCATTTAAGAGGTCATTGCCCAAGCCGCCAATCAACGTGTCGTTCCCCGATCCTCCAACGACGGTGTCGTTGCCCGTTGTTGCGAAGAACTCATCGTCGCCCCGCAACAGATCGTTGTCTGTGCTGCCGTCGATCGAATCATTGCCCGCTTGGCCTTCGATCGTGTCGTTGCCACTGCTGCCGCTGAGACTGTCATTCCCCGTGCCACCTTGCACGAAGTCGGCTCCGCTGCCGGCGATGACGCTGTCATTCCCCGCGCCACCAGCAATCGAATCATTTTGGCCGTCGCCATTGATTAGGTCGTCACCGTCGCCGCCACGGAGCGTGTCATTTCCCTGGCCGCCAAAAATCGTGTCGTTTCCTGCGCCACTAAAGCCAGGAGTATCGCCGTCGATCAAGTCGGTTCCGTCACCACCAGTGATCGAATCGGAACCGCTACCACCATCGATTGTGTCGTTGCCATCACCACCGATGATCGTGTCGTCTCCCAGACTGCCGTCGAGATCATCATGCCCGTCATTCCCGTTGATCGTGTCGTTGCCGGTGCCCCCCATGATGGTGTCGTTGCCGTCGCCGCCATCAATGAAGTTCGCACCGGAGCCGGTCGTGATCAAATCGTGACCGTGCCCACCCAGAACCGAATCGTTCAAGTTCAGCGACCCGGAGATCACGTCGTCCCCTTGCTTGCCATCAATTGAGATCGTCGGGTTTAGCGTGAGCCGAGCGATCGAAAGCTGTCCGACATCGATTGTGTTCGGTCCGTCGCCCCCTTCGACCACAATCGCGGTCACGGTGCTGGCGGTAATCGTCGGCAGTGAATTGACAATCGTGCCGTTCGCCAGAACTTGCACCAAGCTGGGATTAAACGGATTCGGCCGGATCGTGATGTTGTCGCTGCCATTCGAGGCGACGTTGAGCTGTCCATTAATGAAGAAGGCTGAGACCGACAACAATGAACGATCTTCGAGCGCTTCGACTGGTTGCACGGCAGTGTCGCTTCGTGAAAGACCACGGCGACGATCGTGTCCCGCGCGGGAACTAAATTGACGAAAAGCTTGCAGCCATGAAGTCAGTTGCATGATGACCGTTCCTTGGTCGAGGAAATCCAGATTCGTAGGCGAGTCGTTCTGGCCCGCGGGCTCGAATATCACGAACTCCGATGGCGCACACACACGGCAATTTTTATCGACCTTGTTTCATCGGATTCATCGGTAACTTCGAGACGATCAGAAAACTCAACGCAACTTCGCAAGTCAACGCAGTTGTCCACGACCGATGCCTGCCCTTCACGCTCGTAGGGGGGGAGATCTTGAACAGGAGAAAACAGTGGCGATGGAGGAGCAAACGAAGGCTCTACTCTGTTGCCTACGTTCTCTCCTGTTTTCTTCTCCAAAGTCGAATTAGTGAAGTCAGGTAGTTTTGGGTATTTGGGAAGATGTTTGTCGGTGCTTTCAGCCGGTCATCTTTGCGAAATCGGAAAAGTCATGTCCGAAACTCCCAAATTGACTTAATTCCTCGCCATGAATTCGCCGAAAACCATAGATAACCGTTACCACCGGCAAAGTCTTTGCACTTTGCCACGACGGTTTTCGCCCGACCCCCATCGAGTGGAATCCCCCCCAAATGAACATGAAGCGTGCAAGATTCTGGAGGAATCTGCTGCTTTGCTCAGCAATGACGAGTGCCGCGACGTGGCAACCGGTTTTTGCTCAGCAAGGCACTTCGCGAGTCGGTGACGGCTCGCGAGGAGCAGGTTTTCCTCAGGCTGGTCAGTCGAACGTTCCCGAATCACCGGGGTTTGCGCCGGTGTCTCCGTCGTCGAATCGACAGTCGTATCGCGATCCTAGCGGGGCGATGACGACGTCGCCCTACATGCCATCGCTGGATGCCGGCTACAACTTCAATCGGCCGATGCCGCCAAGTTTGCCTCCGTCCTATGATACGCTGCAAAACGCGCGACGTGATGCGATGGGTCCACGGTTTGATTTCGGAACGATTCTGAACAATCAACTCGGTGTGAATAATGGCTCCGTCAACTTCAATGCCTTGGTGCCGATATTTGCGGGTGACAATGACGTTTGGTTTGTGGACGGTCGCGGTGTCGCGACGTACGCCGGCCAAGGAGCGGCCAGCGCCGGACTGGGCTTTCGACATTATAGTGAGTCGAATAACCGGATCTGGGGCCTGTCAGGCTGGGGTGATATTGATGACGGCCATTCGCGGACGTTCACTCAAGCCGGCATCAGCCTGGAAAGCTTGGGTGTCTACACCGACGTGCGGATCAACGGCTATCTACCGTTCGGCGAAAAGAACAACATTGCCTCGCAGTCGTTCGTGGGGAATCCGTTCTTCGGCGGCAACAACTTGCTGGTGAATCAACGGACGGCGCTGGAGTCGGCTCTGCACGGCTTCGACGCGGAAATGGGTGGACCGCTGCCCGGCCTCGGACGTTACGGAGTAAACGGTTATCTCGGTGGCTATTGGCTCAATTCCAATACCGACAAGTCGATCGTGGGACCGCGAGTCCGCATGGATGCGAATGTCACGGACGGATTTCAAGTCGGTGTCACCGTCTCCAACGACTCGGTCTTTGGGACGAATGCGTGGGTCAACTTCAACATGACGTTACCGGACGGCCGTGCTCGGCGCTGGTTCCGGCCGACGGCGGTTGAAGACCGAATGCTCTCGACCGTCAATAGAAGCTATCGCGTGCAGACGCATACAAAGGTTGACATTGATCCCGTGCCGGTCCACTTGGCAGGCCCAGGTGGTCGTGCGGTTTCGGTCGTCTTCGTGGACCCAGATCGCTTGATCAACGGCACGGGGACCTTTGAAAACCCGTTGAAATCCTTGCAAGGTTTCACAAATGTCCCCAGCAACGTGCTGATCATCGTAGATGGCAGCGCGACCGGCAACATGGTGCCTACGAATGGTAACCTGCGGCTGTTCGACGATCAGAAGTTACTCAGTACATTCGCACTGGCGGGCGGAATTGCGCTCGACACGAATCTCGGCACGATCACTTTGCCGGCGATCAACTTTGGCGATAGGACTCCTGATCAGCCGCACCTGTTTAGCCCGATGGGCGGCACGCTCGTGACGTTGGCGGGCAACAACACCGAAGTGGCCGGTTTCGTCTTCGAGGGGGCCACCGGTAATCCAGCGATCCCCAATTCGATTGCGATGGCCGGATCGAACATCAACAACTTCAACATTCATCACAACACGTTCCAAAATTACCGCGACGGCGTGACGCTGACGAATGCCACAGGTGTGGGTCGCGTGGAAGCCAACGTCTTCTCCGGCTTGGCGGGAACTTCGACCGATGGTTTCCGAGTGTTGAACAATGTGCCGAACTCGACGCTCAACTTGCTGATGGACCGGTATGTTGATCCGGGTCTGACAGTTCGATCACAGACTACGACAACCGCCACGACAGTTGCGACCACGATCACCAAATTGCGAGAAGATGCGAACACCATTACAGGCAACGACGGGGCGGGGGTGCGGATCACGGCTCGCAACAAAGCGACGATCAACGCTCACATCGTCGACAATACCGAAGACCGAAACGGCAATGGCTTGCTCGACCTGACTGAAGATGTGAACGGCAACGGCGTGCTCGATACCGGCGAAGATCTCAACAGCAACAACGTGCTGGACCTGGCAGAAGACACGAATGCCAACGGCGTGATCGACGGGATCAGCAACAACGGCGATGGCATTGTGCTGGAAGCCATGTCTGGTCGAGCGGTCATCAATGCAGGGATCGCGAACAACTTAATTAGCGGCAACCGTGGCGAGGATCGAAACAAGAACGGCATCCTCGATCCAGGTGAAGATTTGGATGGCGACGGTCTGCTGAATCGCGGCCGAGGCATCGTGCTGGCGTCCAATGTGACTTCGACAATCAACGCCAACATCTTGGGAGAAGATGTGAACGCCAACGGGCGGCTCGATCGTTCCGAGGATTTGAACAACAATAAGGTGCTTGATACCGAGGACGTAAACGGCAACGGCGTCCTCGATACGGAAGACACGAACGGCAACGGCGTGCTCGACCCGACTGAGGACACGAACGGCAACGGCCTGCTCGATGCCGGTGAAGATACGGACGGTGACAACGTGCTTGATCGGGCTGAGGACGCGAACAGCAACGGTCGGATCGACACCGAGGACAAGAATGGCAACGGCCGGATCGACACCGAGGACAAGAATGGCAACGGCAAGCTCGACAAGTCAGAAGACACGAATGGCAACGGACTGTTAGATGGCGGCTACTTGATTACCGGCAACACGATCACGAACAACACCGGCGACGGCATCGCGGTCACGAGCCACAATCTCTCGAACGTGAATTTGCTGATGACGCGAAACAACATCGGCAGCCTGCTGGTGGGTTCCGGGAACGGCGGTCGAGGGTTGTCGATCATCGCCGACAGCGGCTTCATCAATGCCAACATCGGATTCTTGCGTCACGAGGATTTGAACTTCGACGGAGTGCTTCAAACTGAAGACACGAACGGCAACGGCAAGCTCGACTTCGGCGAAGACAAGAACGGCAACGGCCAGCTCGACCTGGGCGAGGACACGAACGGCAATCATTTGCTGGATGTTGCGAACCCGTTGGATGGCAACAACTTCGTCGGCAACCTGGGAGGCGGCGTGGTGGTCGATCTCAGTGGCACGGCGGTTGGAAACATTCAGGCGTTCAACAACAACGTACTGGGAGCGAGCGGCGGCAGCTTGACGTTCTCGGCCACGGGCAATCCATTGACTCCGTCGTACACAGTGGCGAACACCTCGCCACGTGGTGTCTTCCTGAACCAATTCTCGCTCGACCTAGCGACAGCTCAGCCACTCGGATTGGAATTCGATCCAGTCGCGACCCCCTTCTCGGCATCAACGGCCGGTCAAACGGCGACCGGATTGATCGCCGTCAACGGCTCGACCACGACACCGTTCACGGTGGCCGCGACCACGACGAATTTGGATCTGTCGTTTAACAGCTTCGACTCCCAATCCGCGCTGCCGTTCTCACTGGGCATCAGCCAAGTTGGCGGCGGGGCGGTCTCTGGCGATCAGCTCATCGGGTCCACGGTGTCCGGCATCTTCTCAACGAACGCGACCGTCACCGCTGCCAATGCCAGTCAAGCTCGATCGCTCAGCGGCACGATGGTCGCGACTCTGGGCGATCCGACGGGCGCGACGATCAATTTGTCGCCGGGCATCAACGCCGCCGCGACGGGCACCGGGATCGACTTGCGAGCCTCTGGTGCGGCGGTCTTCAACAATACCTTGTTGGTTGGCAACGATGTTCGCTGGTACAGCGGCAGCGGGATTTCGGCGAAGGCGATCGAAGACGGACAGTTCAACAATCTGCAAATTCGCAATAACAACCTCGACACGAACACTAGCGGCATCAGCCTGAACACTCAGTTCGCCGCGACCGCCAGCATCAACGCAACGGTCGTGGGGAATACGATCCGGAACAACACAGAAGCGGGCTTGTCGGCCACGGCTGATTCGGGCCAAATCCGGCTCCGAGAAATCGACCTCAACACGATCACCGGCAATCGCGACGGCATCTCGTTGAATACCGTCAACAACGGCTTGATCGACACGCGGATCACAAGCAACACGATTTCCGGGAGCACACGTGACGGTATCGCTGCCGTGGCCGATACCGGTCAAATCACGATCAACCAGTTCACGAATAACTCCGTCACTGGTTCAGGCGCGAATGGCTTGCGGCTGGAAGGCCGGAACAATTCGGGAGCGTCGCTGGGTGGAGTCATTCAGATCGCCAACACGGAAGACGTCAACGGCAACGGAGTGCTGGACCTCGGCGAAGATGCCAATAACAACGGCCTGCTCGATCTCGGCTTTGGCGGGAAATCTGAAGACCTCAACGGCAATGCGATGCTCGATACCGGCGAAGACTTGAACAACAACCAGCGGCTGGACCTCGGCAACGTGTTCAGCGGGAACGCGGGCAACGCAATCTTCGTGACCGGAACCGGCGAGTTCGATCTGGGGACCATCCGCGATGCGAACATCACTCAAGGTGGCGGCGGTATCATTATGGACGTCACCGACTCGGTTCTGACCGGCCGATTCATCGGTAACACGATCGACGGCAGCACAGCGACCGGAGCAAGTGGCCCCGGCCTGAGCCTGACCGCCACGAACGGAACGTTCAATGTGGTCGTTGGCGGCCCGCTGGCAACCGACCGCAACACGTTCAGGAGCAATGCCGGAGCCGGCATTTCCATCTTGGCTCAAGACGCCGCCCTCGGCACGTTCCGCATCGAGAACAACTTGATCACCGGCACCGCGAATGAATCGGAAGACCGCGACGGTAACGGGACTTTGGATCCCGGTGAAGACCGCAACGGCAACGGGGTGATTGACACCGACAACACGTTGACGCCGTTTGCTGGACACGGCATCTACGTCGGAACACGCACGGCCGGTTTGATGGATGCGACTGCCACATTCAACAACAGCGTGATCTTGAACAATGTCATCGGCGACGAAACGACGGCCACGTTGGGCACGTTCGCTGGCGGCATCTTGGTTCAAACCGGACAACAATCCACGATCAACGGTCTGAACATCCAAGGCAACCTGATCGCCAATAGCGGCCAGACGACAACGCCGCTCGATTCGTTCGACAACACGCTGGCGGGGATCACGTTTGAACGGAGTGGTGACGCCGCGTTGAATAACATCACGCTGCTGAACAACCGTATTCTGAACAATGTATTCGATGGCATCTACCTGCACGCTCGCGGCGGCAATCTTGATCAACTCGACTTCACGATCCAAGGAAACACGATTAGCGGCAACAATACGGTGCTCGTCGCCGACCCGACCAACATCCGTTCGGGCACGGCCGGCATTCATTTGCGAGGCGAAGGGGACGTGCTGCTGCAAACGGACATTCGCGACAACGTGATCGAGAACAATCGTAACGGCATTCGCTTGTCGAGCTTCGAAGCAACAAATGACACGGGATCGCAAACCGGGACGTGGACTAAGAATACGATCCGCAACAACACAGAGCATGGCATCGCGATCTTTGCGGTCACGGGGCAGACGAATTCGAATCCACTGCTCGGCCAGAATCCACTGCGAATCGGCCTCAACGGCAACGACCCGGCCGACAACCGCACCTTGGGCAACCTGATTACCGGCAACGGCCAGGGTGGTATCGAGATCAATCTCGGTGGCAACATCGAGATCGTGAACAATCAGATCACGCTCAACGGTTTGACGGCCGGCAGCGACGCCAATGGGACCGGCGGAATCGACATCAATCTCTTGCCGCCCGTTGCCGGAGCGGGAACGGACACGACTCACGCCTTGAAGGGCTTGATCTTCAACAACAAGATCCAGAACAACACCGGCGACGGCATTGAACTGGCGGTTTCCCGCCTGGCGACGACTCCCGGAACGATTGTGTTTGACCGCGACGAACTCCGGATTCTGGGCAACTCAATTCTCAACAACACGGCTCGCGGAATTGACGTGCTCAACCAAGGAGACGGCAACCTGCAGTTGACAATTGGCGATCTGACGGCGCTGGGCGGCAACGAAGTCTCGAACAGCGGCCAAGAGGGTGTCTACATCGTCAACACTTCCTCGTTGACCCAGAGTCAACAAAACAGCGCGACCGTCGCTCTCACCACGGGAGCGGCATTGGCAAGTCCCATCATGGTCGTTGACGTTCGAGGCAACTCGGTGCGAGGCAACAACGGCATCGGCTTCCCGACCTCGCCGATCCTCAGTTCGTTCTTCCAAGGGGCAGGCGTGGTGTTCCGTAGCGGAAACAGCACGGGCGGAGACTTCATCGGACGAATCTCCGAGAACACCTTCAGTGGGAATACCGGTGACGATGTCCTACTGCAAACATTCGTCTCGAACACCAACGTCGCCGCGACGGCGGCACCCCTCGGAATGGTCTTCCAGAACAACGTGGGCGTGAAGCTGGACGTCAATACCTTAGTTGGCGGCAACGCTCGCATCGAACTGCCGTTCAACAACAATACGTTCCAAACCATCGCCGATCCGAACACAATCTTCACCACACCGCCTTGGGTGCAAGTCGCTCCCGGCACGTTCAGTCCATTGTTCCCTTAATCGCGATTTGAGGCCGGGGGGCTTCCGCCAGACGGCACGTCGCTTCGTGGGGGCGAAGCGGCGTGCCGTCGGCTTTTTGGAATTCGATCATGCGAATCACACGACGAATGCTGCTGGCGACCACAGGTCTAGGATTGTGCCGACCGTTATTTGCCGATCCGCCACGTGTGACGAAACCCACGAAGCGATCTGAAGATCAATCGGAAACCGAAGTCAATTTGATCTTGCTGACAGACGCGACCGCCGCGGCCGAACATGCTCAAGCGTGGGGACAGCGGTTGCAAAAATTTGAGATCGGATTTCAAACTCGGCAAGCAATCGCTGGCGAGAAGCTGCAAGTCACCGAAAAGAAATCGGGACGACTTCGCCAAGTCGCGGTCGTCGCGCAATTGGACCGCAATGGCAAAATCGTTTGCCAGAATCGAGCCTTCACGCTCGGCGATGCCGACAAGTTGGCCGACTGGATTCGCGAACTCAAAGCCTACGGAGCACAGGGCGCTCCGAACGGAAAGCCGATGTTCGGATTGGATGAGCGGCAATTCAACACCGTCTTAAAAGCGCTAAGCACTCCCGTCGAAGTCGAAACGAACGGATTGACTCTCGACGGCGTTCTGAAAAAACTGCCGATCCCACGCGAATATCCGATTCGCCTGACGCCGGCAGCGGAACGCACAATCCAGGAACTCGGTCGCGACAAAGTCGTTCGGCAAAGACTCGCCGGCCTGAGCTTTGGCAGCGTGCTGGCTGCGGCGCTCGGAGAGTTTGGCTTGTCGTTCCGCCCGCTCCGCACGCCGAGCGCGAAGATCGAACTCGCCATCTCGCCGCGCTCCGACGACACCGACGCTTGGCCAGTTGGCTGGCCGCTCGATCCGAGCAAACCGCAAGGTCAGCTAGTCCCTGCATTGTTTCAAATGGTCCCTGTCGAACTGAATGAGGCTCCGCTTCCCGATGTTTTGGTCGCGGCGGCCGAAGCTTCGGAGACGCCGATCGTCATCGACCACTTCGCGATCGAACTGCAAGGCATCGACTTGAGCGAGATCAAAATCACCATCCCGAATCGGAAAACAACCTGGGGCGTGTTGCTGCGACAGATTACCACGCCACACAAACTCGGCCGTCGCATTCTGACCGACGACGCCGGCCGCCCTTTCGTGTTGATCACGACTCTCAAAGTCGCACTCAAAGAATCGCCAGCGGCTAAGAAGTCGGACAATGATTGACCGAAACGCCCGCTAACGCGAAGTGTTAGCAAGGGCGAGCGCTCTGCAAAGCTTCCATTTCCAAATCGTTTGGAGCACACGCCCGCGCTATCGCTTCGGGTTAGCGGGACAAACGACCTCTTCCAGGCAGGCGACCAGCCGCGGGAGTTGCGATTCGACAGAATAGCCAACCGCCACAGTCTGCCGCGCGGCCGCAACTGTTGAGACACGTTGATTCGGATCACGCAACAAGTCCCGAAGGATCGACAGCCATTCGTCTGGAGATGTCGCCAGCCATCCGTTCTGGCCATTCCGAATGATGTCACGATTGACTCCGACAGGCGACGCGACGGCTGGCACACCCGCGGCCATGTATTGCAGTATCTTCAGCCCGCACTTGTAGCGTGTCCACTCGGTGTCCGGCATCGGCATCAGGCCGATGTCGAACTGTTTCAATTCCGCCACCTCGTTCGATTCCGACCAACGGACGAACCGCGTGACAATGCCAGCCTGTTCCAAGCCAAGCCGTCGCAGCGGCCGATCGGATTCAGCGATCACGCATAGCTCAATCGGAAACTCACGAGCCAGTTGAGCGAGCGGTTCACGGAGCGATTTCAGATAGTCGATGTTGGCCGCAGTCCCCGTCCAGCCTAGCACGAGCGGCCGATTCCTCGTGACGCCAGCCGCTGAGTTATTGCCAAAACGAGTCAAATCCACGCACGTCGGGATGACGGTCACGCGCGGATTGATCGGCCGCACACGTTCGGCCAGCAGATGACTCCCCGCGATGATGTGATCGCACAGGCCGCACAACATGTCAAATTTCTCGCGATGCAGTACGAACAGACCGTCGTCGAGATCAAGAACGAGTCGGCGACTAACCTGTCGCAAAGCTTGTTCAACATCGAAGCTCGCATCGCTGAACAGTTCGCGTTCGAGCACCACGACATCCGGCCGCCAGTCCTTCAACCTGACAAGATCGCCCCAGCGATGCCAGTGTTTGACCCAACCACTCAGCCGAAAACCCAACAGCGGCCACGAGTCGTATTTATCGGGGCGGCTCGGCATCACAAGGCAGTCATGACCTAGTTGCCGCAAACCGGGAAGATACTGAAGCACGCGAAAGCGGCTGCTGGGAACCCATCGGCCAGATGTCAAGAAGGCAAGACGCATACCCGATGTTATTCTGAGAGCTGCCCAAAAATGAGGAGGTCTTGGGTTCAATTTCCAGAATTCACCAGCCCGGCCCCGTCGCTTCCGCTGCCTTGAGTTGCCACGCGGCAGACTTAATAATCCCGTCCGCCTTGATTGTCTTCATCTGTCCTCATCACAAATTGCGGAACGTCGCATGTTCAATTGGTTTCGGAATGTTTGGTTCGCGGTCTCAACCGTCCTGCAGGGGATGCTGGCTACGATCACAGCGCTGGGCAAGACTTATCAGCGGCGAACATTCACCGAAGTCTTCGAGTACCCGGAAGTCCCCGTGCCCGTGAAGGCTCGGTATCGCGGGTTTCATCGCTTTGACCTGACGACCTGCATCGGCTGCGAGAAATGTGCGGTGGCTTGCCCCGTCGATTGCATTTACATCGAGAAAGTCAAAAGCCCGGTCGGCAAGGGCTTTCGCATCGACGGCTTTGCCATCGACTACACCAAGTGCATGTTCTGTGCTCTGTGTGTCGATCCCTGCCCGGTCGATTGCATCTTCATGGGCTCAAACTTCGACCTGAGTTGCTACAGCCGCGACGGCTGCATTGTCGACTACGCCAAACTCCCGTTGCAAACGGCTTGGGGCCAAACGACGCTCAACCCAGCGGTTGTCTCCGAATCCAAAGTGTTGTACGAACCCGTGTGGGTCAAAGGCGAACCGAGTCCCTTCGGCTTCGAGGCCACTGAACACTAACTGATGAGTCATCACCATGATCAGCACTGACGACGACGAAACTGGTTCGAACCAAGAATTGCCTCGCCGTTTTTTCACCGTTGATGAAGCCAACCTGCGATTGCCGTTGGTGCGAGTTATCGTGGCCGACATTGTGGCGCTGTTCACCGACGTGCAAGATCGGCGTCAACGACTGGCCGATCTATTGCAGCGTGACGCCAATCGCGGCCAGCGAACTCAGTCGGTCTACACCGACGAGTTGGAACAGATGCAAGCCGACATCGACACGGACATCGAACGCCTCAACGGTTTCGCTCGTGAGTTGGCTGAACTCGGCGCGGAGCTGAAAGATCCGATGATCGGATTGATCGATTTCCCTGCGCGAGTCGACGACCGTGAAGTCTGCTTGTGCTGGCAGCAGGGTGAATCGGACATTGCCTTCTGGCACGAAACCGACACCGGTTTCGCCGGCCGCCGCCCAGTCGACGATTTACCTGCCAAAGTCAAACACAAACAGAAAGAAGCCAGCATTCTGGCGCCGTAGCACCTTGATGTAGCCGAACTCGTGAGAGTTCGGGGTTCCCCGATGATCAACTCAACCGAAGTCTCATGACTTCGGCTACAGCAATCTGAAGCTCCCAAAACATGACAGACCTCGTTGGCCACATTGTCCTGTTCATCCTCGCCGGGATCGGCATCATCCTGGCGCCGCTGGTGATTGGTCGCTTTGTTCGGCCGACGCTTCACACCCCCGAAAAGGATGCGATCTACGAATGCGGTGAACCGACGATCGGCTCCAGCTACATTCAATTCGACTTACGGTATTACACGGTCGCGCTGCTGTTCATCATTTTCGATGTCGAAGTCGCCTTCTTTTATCCGTGGGCTTCAGTCTACGGCGGAGCGATGCAGCTCGCCGACAACCGACTCGAACCAGAAACTCGCACGCAGCTCAGTGAAAAACTGCTCAATCTAACTCCTGGCACGCTGACGAATGCCGAAGCAATCACCACGGAAACCGCGATGCAATTGGGATTCGCGGGCTTGATCGACATCGCCGTCTTCTTCGTGGTGCTGCTAGTCGGTTTCGCCTACGTCTGGAAACGAGGCGACCTCGACTGGGTCCGAGCCTACCAAAAGCCCAAGCCAATCGAAAAAACCGCCGTTTGATTTCAATCGCCACTCACAACTCACAACCGACAACTCCCCATGACAGCCGAAGACCTCCACAAACTGCTCGTCGCTCAATTCGGCGAGTCCAAAATCACTGGCTCGAACTTCACGGTGAAAGACCCGTGGATCGAAGTCGCCGCCGACGCGATTGCCGATGTCGGCCGTTTCCTCAAGCACGATGAGCGGACTCAGTTCGACCACCTGAACAATCTGTGCGGTGTCGATTACCTCGAACCGGACGCCAAGAAAGCGGCCAAGTTCCCGCATCCGCCGCACGTCCAAGTCGTGTATCACTTGACGAGCTATTCGCTTCGGCATCGCATCACACTGAAGGTCAAAGTCCCGCGCTGGTTGGACGACGCGACAAAAACGATCCCCAATGTTCCGTCCGTCGCGAGCGTGTGGGCGATCGCCGATTGGCACGAACGGGAATGTTACGACTTGGTCGGAATCAACTTCACCGGACATCCGAATCTACGCCGCATCCTCTGTCCGGAAGATTGGGAAGGCCACCCGCTCCGCAAAGATTACGAAATGCCGCTCGAATACCACGGAGTCCGAGGGCGCTAAGACCATGAAAAGTTTGATCGTTCTTGTTTTGGGAGCCATCTCCGCCCTGTACCTGATCAACCCAACTGCCGGATTCATCGAACTGATCCCCGACAACATTCCTGGAGTGGGCAATCTCGATGAAGCCACCGCGACGCTGTTGTTGATCAACTGTCTCGCCTATTTCGGAATCGACGTGCGGAACCTGTTCGGACGAAAGAACGCCAAAGAAGACGAACAACCATCAGACAAACGAATTGGCTAGCAGCCTGTTGAAAAACTCGTGGAGCAGGATTTCATCCTGCTCGATTGCCGAAGTTTTCAGGCAGGTTGAAAACCTGCCGCACGTTTTTCAACAGGCTGCTAGCGGGTGTCAGCCCCCGGTGGTAGCACGTCGTTTAACCGCGACTCTCTAACGAGCGGTTCAACGATCACCAAACCAAACGACGATCACGATACCAGAGGACACGATGAGCCTGACGTTGGAAGATACGCGAGTTGTGGAGTTCGATGTTCGCACGGATGAGATGCTGGTCAACATGGGGCCGCAGCATCCGAGCACTCACGGCGTGTTGCGGCTGTTGCTGCGAACGGATGGCGAGATCATTCACGAGATCACGCCGCACATCGGCTATCTGCATCGCTGTGCCGAAAAGATCGGCGAAAATCTGTCACCGCCACAGTGGGTTCCGTACACCGATCGCATGGATTATCTCGCCGGGATGAACATGAATCTTGGCTGGGCGTTGGCTGTCGAAAAGCTGATCGGCCTGGAACTCCCCGAAAAAGCGGTGACGATCCGTGTCCTGATCGCCGAACTGGGCCGCATCGCCAGTCACTTGGTCGGCATGGGGGCGTATGGCCTCGACCTCGGTACATTCAGCCCGTTCCTATGGGCCTTCCGCGAACGAGAAATCATCCTCGACCTGTTCGAAGAGGTCTGCGGTGCGCGGCTGACGTACAGCTACATCACCCCTGGCGGCGTGACGCACGATCTGCCGGCTTCGATTCCGATCCCGCCGGGCCTCGCCGCGATGACAAAGCGGAACAAAAACCTAAGCGTCTCGTGGCTTGAAGGGCTGACCATGTTCCTCGATTGGCTGGAGCCGCGAATTGTCGAATATCACACGCTGCTGACTCGCAACCAGATTTTCATCAAGCGGACGGCCGGCCTGGGGATCATGTCCAAGGAAATGGCGATCAACTACGGCTGCACTGGCCCGGTCTTGCGAGGCAGCGGCTTGAAGTGGGACTTGCGCCGTGATGGCGAGCCGATCTATACTAAGATGTACGACGGCTACGACTTCGATGTGCAGTGCGCTCCGTTCAAAGAAGCTCCGCGCGAAGTTGTTCTCGGCGACAACTGGTGCCGGTTCTTCGTTCGCATGATGGAAGTCGTGCAGTCGATCCGGATCGTTAGGCAAGCGATCGCCAAGTATCCGAAAGCTCAAGGAGCTGCGCGCGTCCCGTACAAAATGAGCAGCAAGCTCCCCACCGACGAAGCGTACTTGGAAACCGAATGCCCGCGCGGCGCGATGGGCTTCTACGTCGTCGGCATGGACAAAGCCGAGCCGTATCGTGCCCGAGCCAAAAGCTCCTGCTTCTGTAACCTGTCAGTGACCGCCCCGCTCTGCGAAGGTTTTTTGCTGGCCGACATCCCAGCCATCGTCGGCTCACTGGACGTCGTGATGGGCGAAATCGACCGGTAGCGTGGGATAAGGCTTCCAGCTTGTCCCTTTTCATGAGAGAGGGTGACAAGCCGGAAGCTTATCCCACAGGGACGACCACAACCGGCCAGGGACTGACGGCCGCGAGTGACTTTGCGTCCGAGTCGCTCGGCACGAACAGTATGATTTCGCGCGAGCTGGCTTCGGGGAGATCGACATTGCCGACGATTCGCCATTCGGCCTCGCACGACCAGTCGATGATCGCCGCTCCGCGCCGCCCGCGAGTCTGCCGCAACTGAAAGAACGGTCGTTCATCGTCAGCCAGAGTCGGCCATAACGAATCGTCGCCGTAACACACCGGCCGAGCACTGCGAGCGATAAGCCAATCACGGCGCAGGCCGATGCCGAACAGCTCGAAATCTAATCGAGTCCGATGTACTCGAAAGGTTCGCTTCGTCGCGAGTTCGCCGATCGGAGTCGCCGAAAAACTGACGACTCGATATCCGTCGCGAACGTTCGACGCTGACGCAATCAAACGCCGTTGCTGTGCGATGCGCACGAGTGCCGCAAAGTCTGACGAGCCACTCGCATCGTGAGCCAGCAACAATTCATCGACAAACTCCGCCGCCGACTGATCTGGCCACGGTCCGCTTCGCCGTCGGGTCCAATGCAGCAGATACTCCCCTTCTACCCACGGCCACTTCGGCAGAATCTCACTTGGCCGCGCTGGCGCTTCGAATTGTGGTTCGACACTCCGAGCCTTTGAATCTTTCGAGCCGCGACCGTGAGGGAGTGGTGATTCGCAAGGACCATCGACCGCTCCCTCACGGTCGCAGTTCAATTCATCACCGCTGTTACGCATCGAATCTTTCGGCTGCAAATGCCAGCTCACCGCGCCGAGCAGTTGCAACTCGGCGACAATTTCTGGCGAAACCAACCGATCGCCCCAGGCTAGCCACACCGAACCCGGCTCGTGCAGGGAGTCGTTTAGTCGGCGTCGTAACAGATCGTGCAGGTTGCCGTTCGCACGAAGCTGCAATGCAACGATCTGATCCGCCGAAGCCACGAGCACGCGATCCGCCAGCGGCCGAGTGGCCAAAGTCGGATCAATCGTGGCGGCATCGATCAGCGGCGACAACATTGCGCTGGCGAGCGGGGCGGCGTTAGCCCCTTGGTGTGGGATTGTCGAAATCTCTCGATCCAACCGGGGGGCTGACTCCGCCCCGCTCGCCAAGTCATTCAACGACGAATTCGATTGCGCCAGACACTCGCACCACAAGCGGCGTCGCAGCCGCACGAGCCAACCGGTCAATGACCGCTGCTCGTCAATGTCGATTCTCAGCAAGCGGAGGCCGAATAGGATCGCGGCTCGTTCGAGAAACCGATCGACGGTCGTCATAGATGACGTCAGCAGCAGATCATGATCGGCATCGATCTTTGCCGCGGCGGTTCGCAACACGCCAAACCAATCGGGTCGCTCGTCGATCGTTCGGCCAAGTCGAGAACTGACCCAAGCGATCTTTCGTCCCGAGGCGACTCCCTCCGGCCACCACATCAATCGACAGCCAAGCCATTGACGTTGTGTTCGATCGGACATGTGCGGCCAACCGACCGTGAGCTTCGCGCCGCGCTGCGTCAGCCAATCGAGCAGCACCACCAACCGAGACAAACGTTGCTGGTTGGCCGATGACTCTGCGATGTCCGTCAAACGAATCGCCTCGCTCCGCAACAACGGGAGCAGGTCGCCGCCAGGTTCGACAATCGGTGATATCGCCGACTCAGTCGGCTTGCCGACCAACCAGCCGGCCGATCGCAGTGCCGACAACAACTTGTCGAATGGCTCGGACATGCGATGTTCCCGGTCATCGTGGGGCAGGTTTTCAACCTGCCCGTCACGCGGCCAATTTGTTGTTGCGTCAACAACATTGCGCCACGATCAATTCCAATTGCCGGGCAGGTTGAAAACCTGTCCCACGAGTCTACGTGCTGCACCCACAGCCGCCACTGCCGCAACCGCCGGAGCTTGCCGCTGCTGGCTGTTCGATTATCGAATTGAAGACCACTTTGTACTCGCGGCCTTGTCCCAGTTCCGTGGCCAACCGTCCCAGGTCAGCCGTTGGCGGGCCAAGGAAATACAGCACGAGCGTTTGGTCGCCGAATAGCATCTCGCCATCAACCAGATCAATCGCCACGCCTCTATCAGCAATCCGCCGCGCCGCTTCGCTGATGACCGATTCGACTTGCTCGCGCAGCTGAGCATCGCGCTGCCTCCGCGTATGTTCGAACGACTCCATCGCGTTGAGCGGCCGTAACAACTCGCCAGCCGGACGGATGATTTTGCCTTCGTCGTTGCGCGGCGGTTCCGCCGAAAAACTCGACAACACTTCCCCGACTTCAGCCCCGCGAGTCGTCTGTACCAACACTCGCTCGCCATGTCGCAGCGAGATCGGCCTTTCGCCCCGATGCCGAAAATATCCCGCCCAACTCATCGTTCCGTATCGCACCAAACAGCGCACCGACTCCGCCCAATCGTCCACTCCCGGAACTTCATCGTTGGCCTGATCGCTGATTTCCGACTGCTGACCGCTGACCTCTGATTGCGCTGCGTCCGTCAATCGAATCCACAACTCTTCGCCGCGCTCTTCGACTTCGTGTGTCGCCACGCGAAAGCCCGGATGATCGAGCGATTCACCGGTTCGCAAATCGAACTGCCAGCCGTGCCACGGACACGCAACCGTGGTCTCGCCGCATTGGCCGCCCGCCAGCGAAGCTTTCTTGTGCGGGCAGTGATCGTCGATCGCAAAGAGCCGACCGTCCCGACGAAACACCGCAATCTCGCGACCTTCGACGGCGATCATCAACGATCCGCCTTCGGCAATGTCTGCGGAGCGGCCCAGCAACTGTGAAGTTTTTTCAACGGTCAGCATGTGCGAATGATCTCGTGTGCCACGGAAGTGTCACGCTCGCGGACACCAACCGCAATCGTCCCTCACACAAAAAAAGCGTGAGGAACGATCCGTTCCTCACGCTTAAAAGTCCGACGTTCTGTGGCAGTCGATTCGGGTTAGAACTCCCCGACGGGTTGGCCATCAGCTCGGTCAACCAGCTTGCGAACGACATGCGTGTCAAGATTCTCGTTCAAGAATCTGACAGTGCCGTCCAACATGGCAGCATGTACCCCGCCAGCATGATAGCTGAACGGCTCATCGTTGGGGCCGCAATTATTGCTGGTCCACGGACATGCTGCCGTTCCACCGAGCGGGTTCTTGTTCTGGTTAATCACTTTATTTTTCGTCCCCATGGCGTACAAGCTGCTGGTCGGATCTTGCGTGGGCGGGCCGGAGACACCGCTGCCGTTATCTGGATCAGCCCAGCGGTTCGGACAGGTATTGCCCGTGCCTAGCAACTGCGCTGAAACCGCTCCAGGAGCCCCACCGATCGTCTGAGTCGCAGCGACATAAGCTCCTGTGGTCGCACCAACACCAGAATCTTCGATGATGGAGATGGTATTGGCAGTTCCATCCTTGACGGCAGCGTACTTATTGCCGAACAAACCCAAGCCACCTTCCTTCGTCGCACCGAGGCCCGTACCGCCGACAGACTTATTCCGCAGTCCGGTCGTGGGATCAATGTCCGTGTACGCTGTCGGCATGTAATGGGTCTGTCCGTAGGCAAACGGATCTTCCTTCATCCCCGCGTGAGTTGGACAGGTGAAGACTTCAATTTTCGATTGGGCTGCGGCCTGGTTGGCACCATTGGTGTAGTGAGCGTTGAAGTTCCACTTCTTGTAAATACTGTCCTGGTCGACGTACGGCAGCATTTGAGTGAACGTGGAGACCGGAAAAAACGTCCGGTTGTAGGCTGCGAGTGGCGGGACAGCGAGTGCATAATCCAGCGTTCCTTCGCCGGCGGACGGCATGCGCTTAAAGGTTCCTTCGTAATTGGCGATCGCCAATCCCATTTGTTTCAAGTTGTTTTTGCACTGCGAACGGCGAGCCGCCTCGCGGGCCTGCTGCACGGCTGGCAACAGCAATGCAATCAAGATCGCAATGATCGCGATCACGACCAACAACTCAATCAATGTAAATCCACGCGGACTCCGCGAGTCCAAATTCTGTCGAGCCATAATTATTTCCCCCTGATAAGTGATGAAAAGCCTTTCTGGCACCCCTGAAATTCTCTGCCGATTAGCAAATTCAACACAGCCGGAGAGTTTCGAGCGTAGATTCCCGGTTGATTATTAAGAAAACACTAAGACGAGGCGAAGATGGGATGAAGTTCGGGACGGAGAGATTTTCCAATCGAACCACAAACTTCCGTGGCAACGGCCTGCGAGCGGGTGGCCAAATCGGAGATTTCCAGAAGCGTGAATCCCGCGAAGCCTCAGCGTTTGGAATGCCCGGCCCGCGCTTTCGCGGCGATGCGGGCGAGAACCGATTGGGCTTTTCGTTCGCCCATTTGCGATGCGGTTGAGCCAGCCGAGTTCATGTTGAGAACCAATTGTTGCAACATCAGGCGGTGACCCTCAAACTCGCGCGCCACTTGAACTAACCCCTCGCACGGTTGGCGGGGCACGATGAATTGTTCCAGCATCTGCTCGAACCAGCGTCGTTTGCCGATGTAAGTCGTGTCGCCGACATTTTGTTCTTTGATGAACCGCGTCACGCGTGACGCTCCGTCGCGGAGCATCCGCCGAGCTTCCATCCATTCGTCTCGATCAAGTCGATCCGCATTTCGAAATTCTTCCGGCGTCAGATCGCGATTCAACGAATTGAGCCGGCTGGCGACTCCATCGAGCTGCTTGCGAGCCACTGCCAAATCCTTTTCGGCTTGCAGACAGCCGCTCCAGTCGCGCTCGATCGCCTCATACTGATCGGCCACCTGTCCGACGACGGTTGGCCCCAGATTGTGGCTCGACGCTCCGCGTCTCGAGTCCTGTTCTGCCGTCGGCATCGGCGAAGATGCGATTGGCGCGGCGATCGGCTGCGTCGACACCGGCACAAGCTGCACGACAACGCTTGGATCAACTCCAGCCAACGGCCGCGCGAGCGGTTGATCAAACATCGGCGAGGCTCCCGCCAATCCCTCGAATGGAACTCCATAGATTGAGCACATCCAAGCCCAACTGTCATCGACACCTACCGCCGCCAACAGCATTCGCAGCGTCAAGCCACGACGCAACTCGTCGCTCAGTTCATCTGGCAATCGCAGCACAAGCCCCTGCGGCACAGTCGGCGGCTTGAACCAAACCCAGCAGTAGCTCGGAGGCACGGTCCCCAACGGCACCGCATCCCAGGCTTGAGACGGAGGACAGTTGGCCCACACATCCAAAGCCGACGAACCAAACTGTGAAGACAGCGACATCAGACGTGATCCTGTAAAAACGTGCGAACACATAGTAGCCATCGCTGTTGTGAAGTCGATTAGACACGCAACATACCGGCGACAAATAGCGTCCTGCGGCTCACCGGCGCATTTGCGGATCACGCGATCTTGCGGAGCTGAATTGGATGCGTCGATTTGCTGGTGAGTCAACGGCGGGGTACTTCGTCTGCCAGGGAGACAACAGCGAATTGCCGAGTCGAGTGGGTTCACTCGGCAACCGCAGTAAATTGGCCTGTGCTTGCGTGTCGGGCCGTTGTCCGAATTCGCAGAAGGCGACAAGGTACAGCGTCGCCAAGCTGACGAAGATCGCTCGCGATACACGCAGAAAGTCGGTTTGACGCCATTGCCACGCGCAGATCACAACCGCAACGGGACACAGGCACAACCACAGCGGAGTTCCATGATCCGAGCGAAATGCGAATCGTGCGAACGTCACCCACAGCAGCAGAGGCCCGACGACGACTGCTCCCAACGGCCACGGGCGTTTGGCCCAATCGGGCCATTCGACCATTCGTTCTCGCAACCAGCGCAGGCCCAGCGCAGCCAACATCGACCACGCGGGCAACGACGGCAACAGCCACATCGCATGTTTGCCCGGCGCAAACGATGCGACGATCGGCCATAGTGCCCCCCAGCACCATAAAAAACGTTGTGGAGAATATCGTTCGGCCAACGCTTCGTGCCGAGTCATCCAGATTCCCGCCGGAACAATCAATGACCACGGAACCAACAGCCACGGCAAGGCGGCTCCATAAAACCAAATCGGCTTCGAAACGGCAGCTCCCGCGATAGCCTCACCGCCAACAAAGCGAACTCGCCAATCGAAGGCCCAAAATTCCCAAGCGTCGGGAAATTGTTGAGCGATCCGACACGGCCACGCGAAGGCAATCACGATCGCGAACAGCCAACCCCACAGCCACAAATATCGCCCCGACCGCTGCGAGTCCCAATTCCAAATCAAACAGCCAATGATCGGCACCGACACGCAAATTGGTCCGAGCCACAACGGGCCAGCCCAATTCGTCAGACCAAGTAATCCAAAGAAGGCCAGCATTAGCCACGATCGGCCGGTCAACCAACTTGGCCAGAGTTGCCGCGCGATGAAATTTCGCGCTCCACGAGCTTGTTCCAACACGGCGAACATCGCCAACGTCGCCGTGCAGAGCAACGTCAACAGCGGGATGTCGGTTGCTCGCCAAGCCTGACCAGCAAAGGCTCCCGCCGTGGCGAGAATCAATCCGCTCAACATTCCCGTCGCGCGGCCAAACCAGCGCGCGGCCAGCCAAGCCACAATCAAAATTGTCCCAATCGACGCCAACGTCGCCGGCAATCGTAACGGCCAGATGTGCCCCTGAACTCCAAACAATCCCCAGCTCACTGCGGATAGCCACTGCGACAACGGAGCCGATTCCAACCACGGACCACCACCGCGCCGAGGCACCAGCCAATCGCCGCTACTCCACATCGTTTGCGATGTTTGAGCAAAGCCAATTTCGGCAACTGACAACGGGCCACCACACAACAGGCTGCCGCCGAAAAGCAGCAACGCGAACAATGTCAATGTCCCCCAATCACGCGGTTCCAGACGTGTCTCAACGGTGCGGCTCATGATGTGTTTTTTATTGTGAAGATCGGCGGAAACTATGGCTGAATTGTGGCACGAAGCTCCGTGTCGTGAATTGCGAAGCGTCGCACCACTATGATTACGGTCTCTATATTTCCTTCGACCCGCCCTTGCCCCAACTTCAGGAGTCAGTCATGACGACGGATCGTGCCGATTTTCAGCCACCATTTTTTGTTGGAGTCGATGTCGGCGGCACGACCATTAAAGTCGGAGTTGTCGCCGACAACGGTCGGCCGATGTCCAAATGCGTCGTCCCCACCGAAGCCAAGCAGCCGGTCGAAGTCGGCATGGCGAACCTGGAACGCTGTGTCCGCGACGCCATCCACAAAGCGGACCTGACGATGAACGACATCCATTCGATCGGTCTCGCCACGCCCGGCACAATGGACATCGACGAGGGCCGATTGTTGACTCCCGGCAACTTGCCAACCTGGCATCATTTCCCGATTCGACAACATGTCGCCGACCGGTTGCAAAAACAAACGGTGTTGCAGAACGACGCCAACGCTGCAGCCTACGGCGAGTTTTGGCTCGGCACCGCGCACGATGAGCCAAGCCTGTTCATGTGGACGCTTGGCACCGGAGTCGGCTGCGGGATCATCATTCACGACGTCATCATCGAAGGCCAACATTCGCATGGCGGCGAGAGCGGTCACATCATCGTGCAAATGGACGGCGGCCGGCGCAACGTCGATGGCCGATTCGGAACGCTCGAAGCCTATTGCAGCGCGACCGCACTTGTGAAACGCTACCGCGAAGCGATCGAAGCCGGAGCCGCCTCATCGCTCAAATCGCTGATCGATTCCGGTCAAGAATTGATGGCCAAGCAAATCGGCGATGCCGCCGAAGCGGGCGACGAACTCGCCGACCGACTGATCATGGACACCGCGCGAATCCTCGGAGTGGCGACGGTCTCGATGATGCACACAATCGATCCCAGCATGGTGCTAATTGGTGGCGCGATGACGTTCGGCCGCCACGACAACCCCATCGGACGCCGCTTCCTGCAACGGATCAAAGACGAAGTCCAAGCCCGCGCCTTTCCAATTCCCGCCGCCAAGACGCGCATCGACTATGCGACACTTGGTGGCGACGCCGGGTACATCGGTGCCGCCGGCTGCGCCCGCCTGAAGTTCACCGGAAAAACCGCTTCGGGTCCGACAGCGGCCGAACACGCTTGGCCATGCTAAACCCTGGGGTGCTTTCGCGCTAAGACACGTCACGAAATAGCGTCTTGGTCCGAACAAAGCCCAGCGATTCATACAGCCCGATCGCTCGTGCATTAACCGTCGTGACTTCCAGCGAAACCCGCCGGATACTGCTCGATTGAAATCCGATCAAAGCCTTGCGGACCAGTGCTCGTCCCAGTCCCCGGCCGCGATGCTCACTGACCACGCCGACATTCTGAATCGCGCCCCATTCGCCGATTGTTTCCAACCCCTGAATTGTGCCGCAGTCGCTGCGGTCGGGAGCCACTAGCAGCCACGTTGTGCGCGGCAGGAAGTGCATGCTCGTGACGATGTACTCCATGAGCTGCCGGCATTCGCGCGCCTCGCGCAACGATTGAAACACGCGTGCATCCGGCTCTTCTGAAAACCCGCGAAACTTCGCCGCCGCGTGCCGATCCAACAACTCCGGCGACCAAGCTTGCCACCGATAACCGTCCGGCAATTCCGGTTCATCGAGCACACGCTCGGCGAGGTCGATCTCCATTCGCAGCCGTCTGCAAACCAGCACGCTCATGGCCGCTCCGTTGTCGCGACCACTTGTGTCAAAGTCTCTGGCGGATCAACACCCAGATCGCGAGCGGCTTTCAGCAACATCGCGCGTGTCCCATCATCCAGTGGGATTCCGCCAGTCAATCGTTCGCGCCGCGTGTTCGAACTTCGATCTCCCGGCAACACAATCCGCTCGACTCCTGACTTCAACGTTGCCGATCGCACATACGCTACGAGCTTGTCGGCCTCCGCGACGAAGTGTGCAGATCCGGCAAAGCAAGCCGGATTCCACAGCACCATGACGACGTTGTTCGTCCCGATCTCCGGCGCTTCCGCCGGCGGACACCAACCCCCCGACAATCCGCCGACCAACACATCCAACAACAACCCCAAGCCAAAACCTTTGTAGCCTTGTTGTTCGCCCCCCATCGGCAACAACGTGCCGGGCCGATCACTGAACCGCGACGCCGGATCGGTCGTCGGACTTCCGTCCGCATCCAGTAACCAGCCCGGTGGACACATTCGTCCTGCCAGAAGCGCCGCTTTGACTTTTCCATTTGCCACTGCACTCGTCGAAAGGTCCAACACGAGCGGCTCGCCCCCGGTCGGCACCGCCAACCCCATCGGGTTCGTGCTGATTCGCGCTTCCAGCCCGCCCGGCGGAGCCACACATCGCAGAACGCCGTTGTCATTCACTGACATCATCGCCGCGAAACCGCCGCGAGCCGCCAACTCAACCCATTCCGCAAGTCGTCCGACATGTCCACAATTCTTCAGCGTCCCACAAGCCACACCGAGCATGCGGCATTTCTCCGATAACACCGAAACCATCCGTCTCGCCAGTACTTGTCCAAACCCACGCCGCCCATCCGCCACCAAGATCGCCGGCGTTTCATTGACGACCTCCCAATCAATGCCCGTCCGCACCTCACCGCTTCGCAAATACGCCAGATAATCGGCAACTCGCAGCACCCCGTGCGATTCGTGACCGCGCAAGTTCGACTCCACCAAACTCGCCGCCACCGCCGCAGCTTCATCCGAGCCAACTCCAGCCGCAAAAAACAGTTCACGTACAAATTGAGTTAGCTCATCAGTCGAAATCAAAATCATTGACATCTTTAAGCCGATCCTATGCGTTTCGAATGCAGCAAAATTCGCCCTGAGGCAAACTCCGTGGCGGACAAATCGAGCGTTGGCTGCGAGATGACTTCGTCCCGCAGCGCGGCGAACAAACACGCGGTCACCAGATCGGCCGTTGTTCCCGGATTGCGGCGATTCCCATCAGCTCGCAGCCAACGATCAAAGTCGCGAGCCGATTCGCGTTCGGTCAGACGATCTGTGTTCGATTCTTGCAGAATCTGCTTGGCTCGACGTGACGCCTCAAACGCCACATCGCGTCCGCACTTCCGAGCGATCAGCGTATCGGGGTGATCCGCCAATAATCGCAACTGCAAGGCGATGATCGCGTCTTCCCAGTCAATTGTAAAATCGCTCACTTGGCTCAGAAATAACACGCCGTCGCGCAAGACCCAAGAAAAATCGTTGTCGTATTGAGCCGCAATACCGTCTCGATCAGCCGCCAAACGCATGACATCTAGCAACGTCCCAGATGGCTCTTCCACGACGTCGTTATTTGCCACCATTCCGAGTCCGCCCGGCTGAGCCAACCGAATGGCTCGATACACCCAAATCGCATCATCGTGAGTCAGCCTCTGCAACACGTCGCCGATGCCGTCGATCAAACGGCACTGGGCCGGTACCGCCGCCAAGGGCGCCAGCAACAACACGATTCCCAAATTCGTGTTCGTGGTCACGACCTCGCGAGTCGCTCGGATCGACTCAAACACCGCACGGCCTACACCAACTTGACCCACTACGGCCAGCACCGGCGCGACTGCTGCCGCCGAACGGACGAAGTCGGAATACGTCAGGTCGGAAAACGAAGCTCCCGGATGTACATTCCCCAACTTCGCCGCAGATGCCTCCAGTACGCAGGCCCAAAGCAGCGCTTCGGTCACCGGCAGTTTCTTATGATGCTCCGCCGAGTCTTTCACCTGTCCGCTCCTTTGCCCAACGCTTGGCCGACATTACGCTGCCGCTTTATACCATCCCGAAGCACCAGCGGGGGCGGACGCTTCAGGACCATCGCTTCGTGATTGTCACCATTTGAAGCGTCCGTCCTCGCGGGCGCTTCGGATTAGTGTTGCTGGCACGAACAGGAGCATCATGTCAAAGCCACTCGAACTCTCCAAGTTGCGAACCGTGCATTTGGTTCCGTTGACCGCATTTGATTCGACCGGCCAATTGAATTCCAAGCTGCAGTTCCAGCACCTACGGCGGATGTTTCAAGCTGGTCTGCGCGTTTACATGCCGGCGGCCGGAACCAGCGAATTTCATTCGCTCAGTGCCGATGAAATCGTCGAACTCGTCCGTATCAACCGGGAAGCTTGCGGACCAGAGGCGTTGATCTTCGCTCCCGTTGGCTTGCAACTCGCGCACGCGATCGACGTCGCAAAACGCTCGCTCGCGGCCGGTGCGACCGGGTTGATGTTCATGCCGTTCACGCATCCGTATCTCAGCGACGCCGGGGTCCGCGACTACATCCACGCCGTGCTCGATGCCGCGCCGGCGCCGACTCTGATCTACAAGAAAGGACCGATCCCGTCCGACACACTCTTGTTGGAGCTGGCCGATCATCCGCAAGTAGTCGGCGTCAAACATGCCATGAATGAGATGCACGAATTCCGAAAACTAGTCCTCGCCGATCGTGGCCGCATCGAGTGGCTGTGCGGCACGGCTGAACGGTTCGCTCCGTTTTACATGCTCGCTGGAGCACCCGGTTACACGACCGGAGCCGGCAACATCGCCCCGCATGTGACGCTCGCCATGCACGCCGCCTTTGCCTCCGGACAATTCACCGAGGGCCTGCGTCTGCAGCAAATCCTGCTGCCGATCGAAGACTTCCGAGCTCGCGCCGGCGACAGCTACAACATCTCTATGCTCAAACACGCCATGAAATTCCTGGGCCAAGACTTCGGCGAACCCCGTCCTCCACAACGCCGACTGACTTCCACCGAACGCGAAGAGATTGAGAGCATGATCTCGCCGATCATGGCCGTCGAACAAAAACTACAAACCGAACTTACTGGCGTCGGCCTGTCACAGGCCGTGGGATAAGCTTCCTGCTTGTCACCCAATTGGAGCAAATCGATGAACGTGAACGCGCGGTGGTATTGGTTCGTCTGTGTGGCCCTCAGCCAGTTGGCCTGTTCCACCATCGTTTGCGCGGCGGACGATCCGACGAAGCCAGTGGAATACGAATGGGTCAAGATCACGATGAACGCGGCGTTCGCACCGCGAGACGGCGCAGGAGCGCTCTCGTACAAAGGGCGGATGTGGTTTATTGGTGGTTGGAATCCGGCGGCGGCTCAGCGGAGTTTCTTTCCACGAATCTGCAACAACGAGGTGTGGAGTTCGAAAGATGGTGCCGAGTGGCTTCTCGAAAAGGCGAATACGTTCAAAGATCGCTCGTTTGATTCGAAGGCCGATTGGGAGGGGCGTCACACGGCGGGATACGTCGTGTATCGCGACAAAATGTGGATTCTCGGAGGCGACTGCAATCAGGGGAACTATCAGCCGGACGTGTGGAACTCGGACAACGGCAATGACTGGAAGCTGATCAATCCCGCCACGCCGTGGGGCCAGCGAGCGTTGCACTATACGGTCACTCATGCCGACAAAATCTGGGTCATCGGCGGGCAGACGATGCCGGCGTTCGCGAAGTCCGAT
Organism: Planctomyces sp.; assembly: GCA_031375695.1. Classification (GTDB taxonomy): domain Bacteria; phylum Planctomycetota; class Planctomycetia; order Planctomycetales; family Planctomycetaceae; genus SXKJ01. Next base: position 69,181 of record JANMIF010000158.1, on the reverse strand, counting down.
GAAGCGTTTTATCGCGACATCTGGACGACGACCGACGGCGTTGAATGGGCTCAGGTCAAACCGGAAGAGCCGTACTGGTCAGCTCGCGGCATGATCGGCGGCAGCGCCGTTCATAAAGGCCGGATTTGGATTCTTGGCGGCGGAACATACGACACGCCGAAAACACCGACTCGGCAGTACATGAACGATGTCTGGAGTTCGGCTGACGGCGTGAAGTGGACTCGTCACATGGAGGCCGCTCCGTGGGTACCGCGGCAGTATCACGATGTCGGCGTGTGGGACGATCGCTTGTGGGTCTTCGAAGGCTATGCCAAAGGGAACCGCAACGACGCCTGGTACTCCGCCGACGGCGAGCATTGGTTCGAGATTCCGAATACGCCTTGGAAGCCACGTCACGCCGCCAGCGTCTTCGTCCACGACGGCTCGCTTTGGATGGTTGCCGGCAACAACATGGAATCCGATGTCTGGCGGCTGCGACGCAAAAACGGCGGCAAGCCAAGTTTTTAGTTTGTCAGAAACAAAGTCACTGGCACGGCGGGTGCTCTAGGATTCACTCGGCCGGATGCCGATTCGATCGGTCGGCCGAAACCAGCCGAATCGCGGGAAAAAGTGACTCCAAGGCGGAGCCAGCGGAGACATTTTGTAAATCTGTCCGCGCCGGCTTTGTCGAACTTACAAACATCCAGGCAAGGAGGCCTGATATGCACGTTGTGGCGTGGTGTTTGATCGCGGCGGTGGCCGGAGCGGCCGAACCGGAAGCGGTCGTGCTCGAATTCACGGCTCCCAGCCGTTGCCCTCCTTGCCAGCAGATCGCTCCGACGGTCTCGCGACTGCAACGCGAGGGCTTCCCGATCCGAGCCATCGACGTGGACGCTCAGCCGAATGCCGCGACTCCGTACAAGATCCATGCGGTCCCGACATTCATTCTGCTGATCGCCGGCCGAGAAGCCGATCGTATCGAAGGCAAACCGTCGGAAGCCGAACTGCGCCGGATGTGCGAGCGTGCCAAGTTTGCCAACCCTGCTGCGCCGAATCTCGAAGGAAGCTTGAAGTCCGAATCTCAAATCTCAAATCCGAAGGCTGAATCCCAAAATCGAAAATCGAAAATCGAAAATTCCCTTTCTCCGATCTTTCGAGCGAAGCATGGCGGTGAATCGAATCTGCCACCGGTTGCCCCAATCGATCTGTTGCTGATTTGTCCGCGACTGCGAGTCAAAGATTCGCTTGGTGTGAATTTTGGCACGGGGACGATCATCGACAGCCGCGAAGGCCGAACCACGATCCTGACTTGCGGGCACATCTTCCGAAAGCTCGACGAGAAATCGGTCATCGAGGTCGATGTCTTTCACGGCGGCAAGCACGAAACATTTGTCGGCAAGCTGGTGAAGTTCGATCTCGAAGCAGATGTCGGTTTGATCTGGATTCCGACATCGCGTCCATTACCGACCGCGAGCATCGGCAGCTTGGCCGACGAACCGACGGCCGGTCAGCATGTCTTTAGCGTCGGATGCAGCGGCGGTGAGGCGCCCACGAAGCAACAACATCGAGTCACAATGCTCAACCGCTATCTCGGTCCGGACAATGTCGAATGCACCGGTGTTCCGGTGCAAGGCCGCTCCGGCGGCGGACTGTTCGATTCGCGCAGCCGCTTGATCGGTGTCTGCATCGCAGCCGATCAGCAAGATCAAAAAGGTTTGTACGCCGCGCTCCAACCGATTCACGATCTGCTCGACAAAGCTGAACTGAGTCACTTGCATCCGGCGGCTCCGAAATCCGCGAAACCCAAACTGGAACCAACTACCGCGCCGGCGAAAGGCGACAACTTCCTCGCTAATCGCGCCGAAGACGAGCCGAACTTCGCGGCAGCCGCTTCGCTCGAATCGCCGTTCGCTGTGACAAGCGCTACAACTGCGACATCGCTCGAAAAAGAACCTCCGCCGCTGCCCGAAATTCCTCAAGCCTTTGCAGCAGGAATTACCGGATCGCCGGTTCCGATCAATTCGCCTGCCGAATTGAAGTCAGCTCTCGACGAAAGTGGCGAATCCGAAATTGTTTGCATCATCCGCCCTGTGAAAAACCCGCGAGCCACCAGTCGCATTGTGATCATCAACCGGGCCAGCGGCAAGTTTTTGTCGCAGCTCACCGGCGAAGTCGAACATCAAACCAAACCGACATCGGCCGTCGTCCACCAAGCGAAGTACGTCACATCGGCCGCCGAATCACCGGTTGCGCTCCGCCCATTTCGCCGCATCGTCCCGAAACTCTCGGGGCGAATCACGAACTGAATGGCCGTAGCAAGTCAGACGCTCTCCTGATGTTGCTAAGAGATGCCGAATCGCCGGAAAAAACTCATCGGGCACGATGATCGCCGTTTGGCCGGTCAGTTCTCTCGTCGCCAGTTCGTCTTCGGCAGTCTATTCGTATTCCAACAGTTACTCGTAATGTTCGGCCAATCGGTTAGCTCCCTCTCGCCGGGATGACTCATTTACGCGGCCGCGCGGCGTTGTTGAGCGGCTAGTGGCAGGTCAACCAGCGAGTGAATGTTGCCGCTCACCACGGCCGCCGCGAATTTATCGTCGCTCGAAGTCAACTTCATCGGAATGCTTCCGATCGGGTACAGCATGGTCGAGACGACCAACCCGTTGATTTCGGAACCAGCCACGACCGACAAACGAAATCGTTTCAAGAGGCGCGGCAAAATCGTCTTCAAGATGTACGACGAGAGCGCCGCTCCCAAGCACATTCGCGGGCCAGCACCAAACGGCAGGTATTCATAAGGCGTCGGTGTGATCGTCAGCCAGCGGTTGGGATCGAAGCGGTGCGGCTGCGGATACAAGTCGGCGCGATGATGCGTCATGAATTGGCTGAAGATGATCGGTGTGCCGCGCGGAACGCTGACCGGACCCAGTTCGACTGGAGCCATGTTAATCCTTTGCGAATACGACGACGCCGGCAGGACGCGCATGCTTTCTTTCACCACGCGGTCTAGCAGCGAACCTTTGTCGGCATCGAAGGCCAGTAGCGGCCCGTCGTACACGCCCGATTGCAATTCGTGATGCAACTCAGACATCACTTCGGGATGCTGAGCCAATAAAAACAACGTCCAGGCTAGCGTGTGAGCTGACGTCATGTGCGCCGCTCCGAAAGTCAGCGCGACGTGGCCAACCAATTGCTCATCGGAAACTTTCTGTCCGTCGTCATGCCCGCGAATCAATTGCGACAACAGATCGGTTCCCAGCACACCCGCCTCACGCCGCCAGCGGATGAGGTCCAGAATCTTCGCTTGCAGAGCATCGGCATGAGCCAGCATCCGCTCATACCCCGGCATGAAATCGTCTTTCGGCAAGATCGCCGCCATGCCAAGCTGATGATTCATCTCGATCCATGGGTCTAGCATGTCACCGATTTCAAGTGCCAAGTCGAGCTGATCCATGCCGAACAAGATCGTGCTCGTGACCTTCCGCATCAGCACCGTCATTTCGGATGCGACATCCACGACCGATTCGGTTTGCCAAGCGTCAATCAACTGGTCGATGTGCGTTTCGATTCCCGACCGATAAAAGCCGTGAGCTCGCTTTTCAAACGGACCGGAAACCAAGCGCCGTTGCTGCTTGTGTTGCTCGCCGTTCATGGTCAGCAGCCCCGACGTCAGATGCCGTTGAGCCGAGTGCTTTGGACCGCGCAGCGCGAAAAACTGCGAATGATACGTCTTCGAATCGCTGAGTACTTGATGATTAAGCGTCGGACTGAAGATGAACACCAACTGCTGTTGAGCCTCGCTCAATACGGCGATGTCGCCATGTTCGTGGTGCAAGCGTCGCATGCAGGCGATCGGATCGGCCACGAACTCTTCAAGTCGTCCTTCCGTGACCGGCGGTCGTCCTGTCCACAAGCTGAGTTCTGCCGGCCGATCCATGCCATACATCCTGTTTCAATCCATTGCGGGTGGGTCGTCAAAGCGGATTTTCGAGGTTGGACGTGTAACTCTTTTGCGTGATTCACCGCTAGACCGCTAGCCGCAGAATCTTCACCTTGCAGCGATCGGAAAAAGTCACCTACAAACTCGGCCAATGTCCGCCGATCGTGTTGGAACGCGGACATCAGTCGTTGCTAACTCACGGTTAACCGAATTCAAACCGTGAGCAAGTACCGGACGGCTGGTTTGACACAAAGGGGATGACTGCGACAAGCTCAAGGACGTTGCAATGACCAAGACGATCATAAGTGCTTGCTTCCTTTCGTTCGGTTTGTTTGGCTGCGGCGGCGGGAGTTCATCCCAGACGCCGGACCTCAGTAATGACGCGGATCAACAGCCGACCGAAGTCCAATTGGCGGCTCTCGAAGGGGACGCCAACTCGCGGTCGAGTCGGGGCGACGTTCCCGTCCGAACGGTTTCCAATTCGACTCCGAAAAGTCTCGATGAATCTTCGGAATCGGATGAATCGGCCGTCGAGGTTCCCAACAAGAACACGCCGGAATGGTCGATCTATCAAATCACGCAGTTGAAACTGCGACCGCTGATTGACTCGGACAAGCCCGTCAAACCGGAGAAACAAGCCCAACTGCGGCAGGAGCGGAATCAACAGATCATCGACCTCGCCACGGAAGCGATCGCGCGCACCCACAAGGATCAGGGGAAGGAACGCGTCTTCGATTTGGCCGTACATCATCTGCTCGAAGCGGAATTGCAATTGGCTTTGGCTGGCAAGAAGGATCACATTGATGCGATCTACGAACACGCCAGCTCACTCTACAAGCGGTCGTCGAAATCGAAATCGGCAATTGAGGCCGGTACGACTTTGATCACATTGGCACGCACGAATGCTCAGCGATTCGGAACGACCGACCCCAAGAGTGTCGAAGAGTTCGCCCGATTGGCTCGCCAATTCGTGCAGAACTTTCCACAAGAAGAACGGCAAGCTACGGCAATCCTTCTGGGAGCCGGTCAAACCTGCGAGTTTCACGGCTTGAGTGCCGAAGCCTTGCAGTGTTACTCGATCATCGGTGAACAATTCCCAGAATCGCAGACGGCCGATCAAGTCAAACCGATCCTGCGCCGATTGAATCTAAAAGGCAAACCGATTCAGGTGGCCGGTCCGACGATCGGTGGAGGCTTCGTGAGCGCCGAAGAATTAGTTGGCAAGCCCCTGCTGGTGGTCTTCTGGAACACGCAAGCACAGCCCTTCGTCCGACAGTTGCCGACCATCCATAAACTGCTTAGCCAGATTGAACCAGGTCGGTTGAATGTCATCAGTGTCAGTCTCGACGACGACGACAACGAGGCCGCCGTGCAGACGTTCCTCGAAAGCAACGACCTGCTGTGGCCCACAATCTTCCACACGCAAGAGGACAAACGCGGCTGGAACAATCCGGTCGCTGTCCATTACGGGATCCAATTCGTCCCGCAGTATTGGATCGTCTCGTCGAATGGGAACGTCGTGGAAATGGCTAACGACATCCGCCAATTGGAGCCGTTGCTGCAAAAGCTGATGGTCCCGCGCACCGCGACGAAGCCCTAACTTTAAACAGCGAGACGCACCTAGTGCGTCGTCAGGGCATAAAATAAGGGTAGCCGAACTCGTAAGAGTTCGGGATTTTCTGAAGTCATACGACTTCACGTACCCCAAAACTTAAGGCTGACGAAGCACCTAGTTTGTTCTTGGGCGGCTATTTGTGATAGCCGAGACCCACGACGACGTTGTACAGCTCTTCATAAGTGATGAACCGACGGCGGTGCAGCAGTTTGTATTGGTCGATGGATTCGGCCAATTCCTGCGCGTCGGGATTTGCGTACTGGTGCGCGTCACGAAACTGACGGCGTTCCGACCCGCCACCTGGACGACCATCATCGGTTTGGCGACGATCGGCGAAACTGACCGGCTTTTGCTCAAGTAACACTGGCATTAGGATGCTCCTCGACTGTTCGACCGTTGAACCTAGGTCGCGCGGCGGGGTCGAGCAAACGGTTGTCGCGCGGGATGGGGATATTTCCGCCCCTGTGTCGTCGGTGGCTATGGCAACTGATGGAATCCTCTCCATCGGCGCGATCGTCACATTCGCCTCACGCTCCTTGGCTTTGTCCTTCTGAACAGCATCGGTCCGGAGCTTTCATGAAGATTACAATTCTTGGCGGCGGCGGCATGGCAACGGCTTGTGCGATTGTGCTCGCCGAGCACGTCGGAACGAGCGTGTCGATTTGGGCGCGGAACCCAGACTTCGCGAGAGACATGCAAAATACTCGCGAGAATCAACGACTCTTGCCGGGGGTGGCAATTCCGGATTCGGTGACGATCACCTCCGAAATCACCGTCGCGACAGCCGGTTCCGACTTGTTAGTTGCTGCGATCCCGACTGCGTTTCTGCGAAAAGCACTGACCTCTGTCGCCTCACAGATTCCTAACGACGTTCCGGTAGTCAGCACGATCAAAGGTTTAGAAAACGGATCCTTCGCTCGACCATCACAAATCCTCAGCGATGTGCTCGGAGCGCGTCCGATTGCGGCGTTGGGCGGGCCGTGTCACGCCGAAGAGGCCGCGCGACGATTGCCGTGCAGCGTCGTGATCGCCAGCGACAACCTGCCGCTCGCTGAACAGGCCCAGCGGATCTTTGCCACAGATCGGTTTCGCGTTTACACGAACACAGATTTGGTCGGAGTGGAGTTGGCAGGGGCTTTGAAGAATGTGATCGCGATCGCGGCCGGCATTTGCGACGGTCTGGGTTACGGCGACAACGCCAAATCGGCGCTGATCACGCGCGGCTTGGCCGAGATGACTCGCTTTGCCCGCGCGATGAATGCCGACGAACGAACATTTTACGGATTGGCTGGTCTGGGTGATTTAATCACAACCTGCGTCAGCCCACACGGTCGCAACCGTTCGGTCGGCGAACGACTTGGACGCGGCGAATCATTGTCGCAGATCACCGCCAGTATGACCGCCGTCGCGGAAGGAGTCAGTACCGCACGGAGTATGTCCGACCTGGCCCGCCAGCGCGGCATCGACATGCCGATCGCTCGCGAAGTCTCGGCGGTTTTGTTTGAAGGTAAGTCCCCGTCCGCCGCCGCCGATTCGCTGATGCAGCGTCCGTCACGCTGCGAGTAGTTGTGGGGTAGGTCTTCAACCTGCCCGTCAGGGTTGTGGAGCAGGTTGAAAACCTGCTTCACGATTTGGTCAGTGCCTAAGTGCCTGGCGGATTTCTCGATTGACGTCCGCTTTCTTCAGTTTCTCTCGTTTGTCATACAGTTTGCGACCTTTGGCGACGGCGATGCAGACTTTCACTTTGCCTTCGGAGAAATGCACATCCAGCGGGATCATCGTGTGTCCGCGCTCCTCCGCTTTTTCCGCGAACTTGGTCAACTCGCGTTTGTGCAACAGCAGCTTGCGAGTTCGCAAAGGTTCGTGGTTTTGCAAATTCGCCTGCGGATATTCCGCGATGTGACAGCCGACCAGCCACAACTCGCCGTTGCGAAACCGAGCATACGCTTCGTCGATCGACACCTTGCCGTTGCGGATGCTTTTGACTTCGCTCCCAAACAACATGACGCCGCATTCGATGTCTTGCAGTATTTCATACTCGTGATTCGCCTTGCGGTTGCGGCACACGATCGCATTCTGGCTTTTTTCGACAGCGGTTTTCGACGGCTTCTTACTCATGCAGCAGATCGTAGTTGCCGAAAGTGATGGACTCCAGACGCGGTGGCGAAGAACTTGAGGGAACGGAGGCAAGAAAGACGAACGATCGGCCGGCAGACTTTCTCTAGCGATTCGTGTTTCCTTCGGATTTGGCGATTCGAGTTTCGGCCTGTTTACCTACGTCGTCTATGTTTCCTCCTGTTCAATGCCTTCGTTCTCGCTGGCGCTCTAGCCCGACGCGTAGGCGAGGCGTTCCACCATGCGTGGAGATCGAAGTCTCGTGGAGCGAGCCCAAGTTCAGCACTTTGCGCGTCGGGTTAGTGTGCTGCTGGCGGCACGAATGGGTGCGTCGTTTCCCACTCCATCCAGAACTTCGCGGGAGTCGTCTTTCGCCAGAGGCACATCGCGTTGGCGACGTGGCTGTAAAACGTGTAGTCGCTGATGATCTCGGTGTCGGTTCGTTCCAACGTTTTTTGGATGACCCAGGCGGCCGCTTGGCGGATTTGGTCTCGTGGCGGATGCAGGGTTTCGGGAGCGATTGCCAACCATTCCAGATGATGTCCGGTGGCAATGACGTGCCGGAACAGCGGGATCGAGGCATCTGGTTTATCGACCGCCTCTTTGCCGATGGGCCAGTTGTAAGGCCAATGACCGTCGTCGAATTGGCCATTCGTCAAAATGTCGCGCACGGCGGCGAGATGATCGAACGCCGCTTGTCGAACATTGGGAGACAGGATCGGGCCGTGTGATTCATCCAACCGCAACAGTACCATCAACGAATACAGCCGATGCGTACCGCCACAAGTGCCGACTTTGCAATGTCCTCGCATCAACCGCTCGGCGAGAAGGTCGAACGACATCTCGCGACCATCGGCCAGCCGCCACGATTTCGTCGGAGCCAACCACAGGCCGAAAGCCATCACTGACCATTCGACCTCACGCTCGTCAAATCGAAAGTCTCGCAACGCTTCGTTGAGAATGGCTCCGAACGTCAAGTCGCGTCGCCCCGGAGTGAAGACTGGCTCTGATCGTGGAACACCCGCTTCGGTCAAGCAGGCCAGTAAATGATCGTGATGCACCGATGCCGAAGCCTCTTCGCGACCCCAGCGGATGAAAACTCCGTCATTCGGACGGTCTTGCAACAGCGGCTCAGTCGTCGGTTCCCACGACTTCACGAACTCGCCGTAGTTGATCAGAAAATCTCGCATCTGTACGCCCGACAGGGCACCAGGCTCTTGAAAAGTTGCACCAACATGCCACGTCCGCAACGCATGTTCGATTTGATTCGGCCGCATTTTCTTCGTGGAGAATCGCGGAGCCAGCCGCTTTAAGACGGCTGCCAATTCTTCGTCGCTGACCAGTTGTGGATCGTCATAAAGTGGAGCGATGACCAACGCCTCGTTCCGCTCGATGCGAACATCGGCCGCAGCCGGCTTGCGAGTCACCAATTGTTTGACCTGTCGCTGATCTTCCGGACTTAGTACGGCAAGCGACCACGCCAAGGCAGCAATCACTGGAAGTTGCAGCAGCAGAAAGATGGAGGTGGAGACGCGGCGTTTCATGGTGAGAACAATTCTTATGATTCACTCGATTTCAGCGATTTCAAATCGGCTTTCGTCTCACGAACACCGCTCCGACGTTGTCCGAATAGTTCGCTCGCCAGTTTTCATTCTCACGCAGTCGGCGAATCAAAATGTCGTGAGTCGATTCATCCAGCACGATCAAGTTGATGCCGTAGCGGTCGAGCAGGTCTTCCCAGCCAGAGGAGACATTGCTGATGGCGATGTAATCCTGCCAGACCTCGCGCGGCACAAGATGCACATGCGACGCGACGAAGACTTTTTGCTGGAGTTCCGGCGACCCGGCCCACAGCAAGTAATCGCCCCATTCGTAGGTATTGAACATCAGCCCGCGCGGCAACTTTTTTTGTTCGTACATTTCGTTAAGCTGTTTGACAATCGCCAACGGCGTCTGTCGCGAGACAAGCGTTTGTAGTTTCCAGCTCCCTTCGTTGCCGTGCAGAAACCGTCCGCCAAATGGCGTCAGTCCGAATCCGACGAACGCCGCTCCGAGTGTCACGACCGTCCACAACCCGCGGCTCGACGACGGATCTCGCTGTTCGAGCGGCGAAACCCAGGCGTGCCACACGGCACTCGCGTGCAACATCGCGAAGTACGTCGCCAGCGGAACCCACCACACGATCATTCGTGACGACCAGAGCGCGGCCGATCCGAATCCGAACAGCAACATCACCTCGGCAGCAGTCACACGGCGCGGGCTGAGCCGATACAGCACAACCAGCAGCAACCCGATCGCCGCCACTGCTTGGCCTTGAGGCATCCGCAAGCTGAGTGGTTGCCATTCGCCGAGTTCGGCCATGTTCGGGTGATTCGCGATCGTCAGCACTTCAGCATACAGCCGCAGGCCATATGGGTTGATCAACACGGCGGCGGCCGCCAGTTCCAACAGCAATACAAATCGTCGCACTTGGCTGTCTCGGCGGATCGCCCGAAACTCGCCACAACGCACTGCAAGATCAACCGCCCGACCAACCGCCAACGTGGCGAGCAACACCAAGCCGACCAAAAACGATCCATGACAGTTCGCCCACACGACAAATAGCAGCGGCACCGCGAACCAATGCCACAGTCGCGGATGCCGAGACGTCACCAGCACCAGCAACGTCGCGAAACACAACATCCCGGCCAACTGCGGCCGTACGATTGACAGTTGCGTCCAACAACCCCACATCCAGAGCAGCCAGCCGCAGAGCGTCAAACCAACACTTTGCGATCGTTGATAGCCGCGATACACCAGCAACGCCGACATCGCAGTGACTGACGCCGCATACAAAAACCCAAGCGACGTGAAACCGTACCGCTCGAACATCGCGTAGGAGGTCACCTGTGTTAGCCAGGCCGTGTCGATGAACGGAACCCCAACGCACAGTGGCATTAGCGGTTCCGTCGCGGGAATCGATTTCGCTCCGGCAATGATCCGGCCGTAAGCCAGATGGCCCCAAAGGTCGGTGTGCCACAATCGCCAAAAGGTGCTGACCGCGAAAAATAGCACGCTGAGCAACGCCGTCAATCCGGCGACCACTCGCGACAACTTCAATGACTCCGGCACTTTATCCTCAAGCATTGAGGCATCGGCCAGCGGCTGCGGTTGCGTGTGATCGTGAGTCGGCGCGGTCATGAGGTCGAAGTCTCGCCGAGTGGAAACAGAAACGCGAGCCAAGTCCGCTATCGGCCAGTGGCTCGCGTCAGGTGCAGATCAAATGTTGTACGCCATTAACTAACCCGACATTGGTGAGCGCTTCACGGGACTCCGAAATCATCGCCGCGTGGAGCGCTCGCCCTCGCTCACGCATCGGGTTAGCCCGTTTAGTATTCGTCGATGCCCAGCCGATAGCGGAGTTCATCGAACTGTCGGCCAAACTCTTCGCTCGATGAGTGGACATGTTCGGCTTCGGTGATGAATTTGATTTCGTCGTCGCGTTCCAATCCGTGGTCGGCCAGCACGTCCTCGAAATCGCCGAGGTTTTGTCCGTAGATGATCAGCAGCTTGTGTTCGTCGAATTGGACTTCAACCGGAACTCGCGGGTTCAGCACTGCGACGCCTGTGCAGCCATCGTTGAGCAGCATTTCCTCGAAGTCGTACAGCGTGCTTTTCAGGATCGGCAGGTCGATGTGTTCGCGATACAGGTCGGTGTGCTTGCCGTTGTTTTTCTCGTGGCTAGTTTCCAGGACGATATCGACTTCATTGCCGATCGGGTCGAGTAGATCGATGAACACGTCAAACAGAATCTCGCGAGTGGCGGCGACCATCAACACCGGGATATCAATACCGGTTCGATCGTCGCAGTATTTGTCGTGGCGATAACCGGAACGTGGAAGCACCTGCAAATCGAAGCTTGGCCGGACAGCGTCGGTCAGGTTGAAGCCGTCATAGCAAGCGATTCGCAGATGCGATTCGAGCTGGTCCTCGCTGAGATTCTCGAAACTGCTTTTGCCGCGCACGGTTTGGCCGTCTCGAAATGTGTTCTTAATGAATTTCTTAAGGAAGCCCATCGTGTGCCTCATGAGGTACATCGGACTGGCGAAATGTCTTCGCTGAATTGAAACGGGGCCACGGTCGGCCTTCCGCGCAACGCGGAGGGAGCCTCCCAACGGGACGGTCAAACATAGCACGAGTTCCGCGCGGCTCGGTTGAATCGCTGAGCATTCCACTGAAAACCGCGACCGACGAGTGAACAAACGCCACAACGGCGGTTTGGCGAAACTTTGTCATTCCGCAACGAACCCGAATAACCGGAGCCGCCGAGCGCTCGCCGACCTGCCGCCGCGCTGTCACAATCCGCATGGTTGGTGTGTGTGGCGCACGCGGCTCGCGTGCGTCTGGCATTTTTCTACAACCAACGACTTTCAAGCAAGCTGACACACGCGAACCGCGTGTGCTACGAGACCACCGCTCATGACTGACCCTCAAAAAAACGTCGCTGGAATTCTACCGGTGTTTCAAACGCCGTTTCACGATGACGAAACCATCGACTTTGGAACACTCGAACGCGAAATCGACTGGTTGTTCGAGCGCGGTGCCGACGGGATCGTGATGGCAATGGTTTCCGAAACGCTACGGCTGGCGACCGACGAGCGCCAATTTCTGGCCGAGGCCGCCTGTCGATTCGCCCGATCGCGAGGTTCGGTCGTGATCAGCGTCGGGGCAGAAAGCACACACACGGCCGAACGGTTTGCGCGACACGCAGCGAATGTCGGCGCGACAGCACTGATGGCGATCCCGCCGGTTTCAATCGGACTGAGCGACGACGAGCAGCTTCGGTATTACGAACGTCTGCTGAACGCCGTACCGATCCCGCTGATCGTGCAAGACGCCAGCGGCTACGTCGGCCGTCCGATGTCGATCAGTTTGCAAGCTCAATTGTGGCGTGAGTTTCATCCGCGCGTGTTGTTCAAACCGGAAGCCGTCCCGATCGGCCCGCGCCTGTCGTTGCTGCGCGATGCGACAAACGGTCAAGCCGCTGTCTTCGAGGGGAGTGGCGGGATCGCGCTAGTCGATAGTTTCCACCGAGGCATCGTCGGCACGATGCCAGGCGCCGACTTGATCGACGGCATCGTCGCTTTGTGGCGAGCTTTACAATCCGGTGACGAGGCCCGCATCAATTCGATTGCCTGGCCGCTGTCGGCGCTCGTCGCGCTGCAAACCGGACTCGACGGATTCTTGGCGGTCGAAAAATATCTGCTGCACAAGCAAGGAATTTTCGACAATCAAATCATTCGCGGCCCAGTCGGCTTTCGCTTGGATGACGAAACGCAGCGCGAGGTCGATCGGTTGTTTGGCCGATTGTGCGAAGCGGTGAAATGAACTTAATTCGCTTGGTCATTATTTATTGGATGTTTTTTTGAATTGGATTTGCGAGCAACACCGACGCAACGTTCTGGCTGAGGCCACTTGGGAGTTGTATGCGCCGCATCGGCGGCGTGTTACGCAATTGTTGATCGCGGCCAACAGCGAGCCGATGGGGGCGTTGTGTCTGCTGGGAGCGGGCAATCTGAACGACGTCGATCTGCGTGAGTTACTGATTCATTTTCGCGAGATCATGTTGGTCGATGTCGATGTGGCCGCGCTGCAGAACGGTATTGCACGACAACGTCTGGCCGATGATGAACGAATTCGGATTGTGGCTCCGGTCGATGTGACGGGGATTTTCGCGAGCTTATCGTCGCTCGACCGCGCGACACCGGCCAGCGGTGAGTTCATTGATCGTTGCCTGCGAACGCTGGAGCACCTTCCGAATTTGCGGCTTGGCAAACAATTCGACGTGGTTGGTTCGATCGGCTTGCTGACGCAACTCATCGAATCGGTGGTCGGCTCGGTCGGCGAGTCGCATCTCCATTTTTGGAAAATCGTCGAAGCAGTGCGTCGTCAACATGTCCGTTTGTTGTTGGAACTGGCGCGGCCGGGCGGTTCGATGGTTCTCGTCACCGAGGTCGTTTCATCAGATTCCTTGCCGGATTTATTGACGACCGGTGAAGCGGACTTGCCTCGACTGCTGCGGCAAGCAATCGCGGCCGGCAATTTCTTCACCGGCACAAATCCGGCGGCTTGGCAACATTTTGTGCGGACCGACCCGGCCTTGCAGCCACGCTTGGCGAATTGCCAATTCGAGCCGCCGTGGCTGTGGCAGTTTGTGGCTCGGACTTACGCGGTCATGGGAATCGTACTGAATCTTCGGCCGTAGGTCGGTGGCGTGACGCTCCAAGTCGTGCCACATTGGCGATCAGTCGCCGAGCGCAGATTTCCGCCGCAGCAGATGGTGATATCGCTGAGCAAAGCGGTGCGCTTCGTCGCGAACATATTGCAGCAGCCGCAGAGCGAACGCATGTTTGCTCAAGCGAATTGGTTCGGCCGTGTCGGGAAGAAAAATCTCTTCGTCCCGCTTGGCCAGCGACAGGATCGGCGGCGGCGTGATTTCCAGCAGTCGGAACGCATCGAGTGCCGCACTGAGTTGCCCTTTTCCGCCGTCGATCAACAGCAAATCGGGAAACGTTTCGCCTTCCGCACGCAGCCGGCTGAAGCGGCGGCTGACCACTTCGCGGATGGACGCGAAGTCATCGACTCCCTCGACCGTTTTGATGCGGTAATTTTTGTAACCATGCTTGAACGGCAACCCGTCAAGAAACGAAACCAGACTGGCGACCGTCTCGCCCCCTTGCAGGTGCGCAATATCGATGCCTTCGATGCGCCGCGGAAGATCCTTCAAGTTCAGGACCTTCTTCAGACCGCGCAGCCCTTTTTTGGGATCAATCGGGAAGACTTCCGGCTGCTCGTGATCTTTCAGATTGCCACGCAGATTGAGATTTTCGAGAGCCTGAATTTCATCGCGCAACCGAGCCGCTCGCTCAAACCGCAGTTCTTTCGAGGCGGTTTCCATTTCGACTCGCAGTTCCCGCAGCAAGGCCGTCTTCTTGCCGTTGAGCACCATGATCAGACGACGGATATCTCGGCGATAATCTTCTTTGCTGATCCGCAGATTGCACGGAGCCGTGCATTGCCCGATGCTCGCCAGCAGGCAGGGGCGAAACCAACGCCAGCGTTCTTCGGCTTCGCCAATGTCCAGTGAGCAGGTGCGGAATCGAAAAATCCGCTGCAACACCGCGATTGCCCCACGCAGCCGCTTCGCACTTGTGAACGGCCCGAACAGCTTGACGCCGCGCGTGCGCGGTTTGCGAGTGAACTCGACGCGTGGAAAATCTTCACGGGTGGTGATTTGCAAATACGGAAAGGTCTTGTCGTCTTTCAGGTCTGTGTTGAATCGCGGACGGATGTCTTTGATTAACCGCGCCTCGAGCAACAACGCCTCGACTTCGCTGTCACACGGTAGAAAGTCGAGGTCGCGAATCTCCGGCACAAGATCGCGAATTCGTCGATCAGTGGCGGCCACCGCGTTGAAATAGCTGAGCACTCGGTTCCGCAGATTGATCGCCTTGCCGACATATATCACGCGGCCGAGAGCGTCTTTCATCAGATACACGCCAGCGGTCGTCGGCAAGGCCAGTGCTTTTTGACGTGGATCGGGCGATTCGTCGGCCATGATTTGCCTAATGTGGCGCACGCAGCTTGCATGCGTCCTACTAACTCGAAGCGTTCGCGAGGGCGAATGCTCCACAAAACTATGAATTCACAGTCTTCAGAATCGTCCGCCCTCGCTAACGCTTCGGGTTATTTTTTTGAGCACCATCTCAATTCCTTTACTCGCGATCGCGAAGCAGTCGTGCTGGGGAATCGGAAAAATATGGTGCCAGCGGCGGACTCAACCCCAGGCTGACATCATGGATTACCTCGCCTTGCGACGGCTCGACCCGAACCGACCAGACGCCTGCCGCTCCTGTTGCCGCGATCTGTCCGGTGCCGCCGATCACTTGGGTGACCGCGATCACGCCATCCGGGTTCAATAAGCTGACTCGCACCGGAGAATTCGCGTCTTCTGTAACGACATCCAACTGGGGCGACTGCCCCTCGGCCACCACGAAATACAGTGGACGGACTTGGCCCGATAACTTCAACCGATGATGCCGCCCGCCCCAGAACACCGCTTGAGGCAACGATACCGTCATCTGACACGCATTCAAAAACATGTTGGTCGTTAGCCAATGTGTACCACTCAACTTCGCCACGAATTCCAACTCGTCGGTGTTCCCCAGGCGGATCGGTTGCGTGATCACATACCGTCCTTCCGGATCAATCAGTTTGAACGTCCCATCCTTCCGATGCGTGTCACTCAACGGAACGCCACGCCATCGCAGACGCAAAGTTTCGCCCGCCTTCAGCGACACGAAGACCACGTTGTAGCGGTACAGCGAATACTCCTGGTCCAAGTTTGGCGACCGCGCCGCCACGGCTGAAGCGGTCGGTTCTAACATGACTGGATCCAACAGACGCTTCTTGATCGTCAACCGTTGCTCCGCCGGAACAAACTTCTCCACCAGCGGACTTTTGTAATTGTCGCGCGAGGCCATGAAGCGATCCAACTCGCGGCTTGCTTCGCGAAACGCGCTCCAATACTCCGGCTGCGGATCGGGAACACGGTACTCCTGCGGAACTTGTTCCGTCGGAACCGCCAGCGAGCCTAGCGTGTACAGCCAATACCCGCTCCCATGACTTCCTAGGGCATACAACTGCGGGGGCACTTGCTCCGCGCGAAACTCTTGAATCCACAACCCCCCCACATAATTCACATGAGCCTTCAGCATCCTAAACCGCTCGCGCGTCTCATCCACTTCCGGCGTGTATCCGACCGAATACGTCCGCTCGGCCGCGCAGACCACCGGTATGTCGCGCGTCCCTAGGCCGAGTGCGATCCCTTCATAAAACGGAAACGGTTCTTCCAAGTGCATCGCGGCGAATTGAAATTTCGGTGCGATGCGATGTACCGCCTGCTCCAGCTCGCGAGCGATTCGCGTTATCTCTCGGCGTTGCCAGTCCAGCAAATCTTCCGTCCGATCCGAGCCCGCTCCCGCCCGACACGCATCGCACGCACAGGCCCCGCCGTAGCCCGCGTGATCCGCGCCATACATCTCCAGATCCAGAACCCCTCCCGCGAGACAGGCCCGCTTCCGCGACAAATCGGCCAACGCAATGAATCGCGGAAACACGACCGCTCGCCAGTAACGTTCATCCACCGGACACGGAGTGTTCCGATTCACAACTCCGCGCGGTGTCACCTCGCGACGAAAGTCGGACAACACGCCTCGGTCATTCTGGCCACCGGCGAAATTCACGACCGGCCAGAGTTGTAGCTCCTGTGACTCACAAGCGGTCGCCCACTGCTCGATTCGCTGAATAGCTGACTGCTCGTCACCGGCCGCGCGAAAACTGGTGACCTTCGGCCAAACCGCATTCAGCCCGGCTTCACGCATCTTGGAAACTATGTTCCGATCGGCTGATGCCGGAAGATATCCCGCTTTCAAGCAGAACTGCGACCTATTCTCCTGTCCCACGGCGGTAGGTTTGTGCTCTCTCCAGATCAAACCGGTCCCAGCCGCCAACAAATTCACCGATAGGAGCAACAAACTTCCGCGCATGATCCGTTGATTGAGTAACGGCAAATCCATTTTGAACGCACGACTCCATCAACCGGTCTTCGCCCGCAACTTACCGCTTTGTTTTTCGTGCCATCGCTTCGACGACGGCTTTGCCCATGTCGGCCGGGCTGCGGCTGACGACGACTCCCGCCGCTTCGAGGGCGGCGATCTTTTCCGCCGCCGTGCCGCTGCCGCCGGAGATGATCGCTCCAGCGTGGCCCATGCGCTTGCCTGGCGGAGCCGTTTGGCCGGCGATGAATGCGGCGACCGGCTTCTTAATGTGCAACTTGATGAACTCGGCCGTTTTGATTTCTAGGTTGCCGCCGATCTCGCCGATCATCAGCATCGCTTCGGTGTTCGGGTCTGCCTCGAACAGCGTCAGGCAGTCGATGAAGTTCGTGCCAATGATTGGGTCGCCGCCGATGCCGATCGCCGTCGATTGGCCGAGGTTGACGTTGCCCAATTGCCATGCGGCTTCGTAAGTCAGCGTGCCGCTCTTACTCACAAGGCCGATTGCTCCGGGCTTGTGAATGTAGCCCGGCATAATCCCGATCTTGGCGATCCCAGGCGTGATGATGCCGGGACAGTTGGGGCCGATCAGTCGGCTCTTCGGGAATGTCCACTTGAGGATTCGCGAAGTGCGCACCATGTCCAGCACCGGCACTCCCTCGGTGATTGCAACAATCAACTCGATGCCGGCCGCCGCCGCTTCAAGGATTGCGTCACCGCAGCCAGCCGGCGGCACGAAGACCAGCGAGCAGTTGGCCCCGGTTTTCTTCACGGCCTCTTCGACCGAATTGAAGACCGGGAAGCCGTCGACTTCCGTGCCCCCTTTGCCCGGCGTCACTCCGCCGACCATCGGCGTGCCGTAGGCTCGACACTGCTGGGAATGAAACAAGCCGGCTTTCCCGGTGATGCCTTGGCAAATAACGCGTGTGTTTTTATCGACGAGGATGGACATGGTTTGATGTGATCGGGGTTAGGGGTTGGGAATTCGGGACGGCAAAAACTAGGCCTTCAGCGTTGCAACAACTTTCTTCGCGGCGTCGGTGAGGTCGGTGGCAGCGATGATTTTCTTGCCGCTTTCAGCCAGCATTTTGCGAGCGAGTTCGACGTTGGTCCCTTCCAGCCTCACCACGAGCGGGACGGTGAAGCCGACGGTGTCGTAAGCCGTGATCAGCGCGGTCACAATCGTGTCGCACTTCATGATGCCGCCAAAGATGTTGACCAGAACAGCTTGGACGTTCTTATCAGCCAGAATAATACGAAAGGCTTCGGTCACTTGATCGACGTTTGCTCCGCCGCCGACATCAAGGAAGTTGGCCGGTTCGCCGCCGTGCAGTTTGATTAGGTCCATCGTGCTCATGGCCAGCCCAGCACCATTCACGAGACAGCCGATGTTCCCTTCCAGCTTGACGTAGCTCAGCCCCGCTTGGCCCGCGCGGACTTCCGATTCATCCTCTTCTGACAGGTCGCGGAGTTCCGCAAAATCTTTGTGCCGAAACATCGCGTTGTCGTCGAACGTGATTTTGGCATCGAGAGCGAACAGCTCTCCCTCGGCCGTGACGACCAGCGGGTTGATCTCGGCCATGCTGCAATCGTTGTCAACAAAAAAACGGCAAACTTTCGGCAAGAAGCTTTGAGCACTCGTGACCGCCGCGCCACTCAGGCCCAGCCGATACGCCAAGTTCCGAGCCTGATAGGCCTGCAATCCGAAGCCGATCCCAAACGGTTCCTTCAAGATTTTTTCGGGTGAATGCTGCGCAACTTCTTCGATTTCGACGCCACCTTCCGACGACATGATCATCACGGGCGAGCCGACTTCACGATCGACAACGACGCCGAGATACAGCTCGCGGGCGATGTTTAGGCCGGCTTCGACGTAAATCTGATTGACTCGTTTCCCCTCGGCTCCGGTCTGAATCGTGACCAGCGTGTGTCCCAACATACGGCGCGCGTTATCAGCCGCTTCATCGGCGGATCTGACGAGCACAACTCCTTTTTGATCGGGATATTCTTTGAATCGGCCTTTGCCTCGGCCGCCAGCATGAATCTGCGATTTGACGACGGCAATCGCGCCCCCCAATTGCTTGAACGCCGCAGCCGCTTCATCGGGAGTACGAGCGACAATCCCTTTGGGAACCGCGACGCCCGCCTTGGCGAAGAGCTGTTTTCCTTGGTACTCGTGAATCTTCATGCCTGAACCTTTACAACGTTGACTATTCTCTGAGTCGTTTTATGCACTCGCTGAACTCGCGCGGGGCGGAATAATAGCCACGCACAAAACGCGATGCCAGCAGCCTCACTCGCCGAATCTCGCAACTCATTTGGTCTGACGATGTCTTACCTTCGCAAACGTCGAACGCTGCATTTGCCGATCACGTTGAGCGTCCTGTTGATGGGACTCAACGTGGTGTTGATGGTCTGTTGGATCGTGTTACTTGCGCAGTTGAATTCGTGGAGCGCACTGACGATCGGCACAGTGGTCTTCGCGGTAATCTTGATCGTGTCGGCGTTTTATTTGTTTCTGAATATCAAAGAAGTGCGGCTGAATCAGCGGCAGGCGAACTTCGTGGACAGTGTGACTCATGAGCTGAAGACGCCGATCGCCTCGCTCCGGCTGTACCTCGACACACTGCGGATGCGAAACATCGCCCCGAGGCAGCAGGAAGAATTTTTCAAGGTCATGGATACGGAACTGATTCGGCTCGACCACTTGATCAACCAGCTGCTCGAAGTCGCTCGGCTGGATGCGATCGGGCACGAGGCAGATCCCGAAGACATCGAGCTTGAGCCGCTGCTGCGTCGTTGTGCTGAAGCGGCTTGCCGGCATCACAAACGGGAAATGGAATCGACCTTTGTTTTTGAGATCGAACCGGCCGTGATTCGTGCTCGACGGATGCCGCTGGAAATGATCTTCGGCAATTTGATGGACAACGCGATTAAATACGGCGCGATGGAACCGCGAGTCGAAGTGTCGGTCAAAGTCACGGACGACGGCCGAGTCATCTCGCGGATCAGTGACAACGGCGAGGGGGTGCCGCAACACTTGCGGAAGCGAATCTTCAACATTTTCTACCGCGGCGGCAGCGAACTGGAGCGTCGGCAAAAAGGGACCGGCGTCGGCTTGTACATCGTGCGAACGCTCGTTGGAATTCTTAAGGGAACAATCAAAGTTCTGGATCGCGAATCGGGCGAAGGGAGTTTGTTTGAAGTCAATCTCCCTGGCCGAGCGATCGTCGGTGAAACACTGGGCTCGTCGGCAATCTTGACTGCAGTCGCAGGGGAAGACGGCCCACACACAATAACGGCAACAGGTTGAGTCCACCGAAAGAAAGGAGACGATGAATGATCGGGCTTTGCCGAAACATTCGTGGTCTCCATGGATTCGTTGAACTCGTCGGCGGTTTGATCACTTGGAATCACATGCGAATCTTGATCGTTGAAGATGAAACGGCGTTGGCCCTCGGCTTGAAGTTCAACTTTGAGCAAGAAGGGTTCGAGGCGGTCGTGGCTGGAGACGGCGTGACGGCACTCGATGCGTTTCGCGACGCGCAGCCGCGATTCAACATCATCCTCTTAGACCTGATGCTGCCGGGCATGAGCGGCTATGAAATCTGTCGCGAGCTACGGCGGCTCGACAAACAAGTTCCGATTTTGGTCTTGAGCGCTCGCACGCTGAGCGAAGATCGAACGCACGGCTTCGATGCTGGCTGCGATCAATTCATGAGCAAGCCGTTCGACCTGCCGGAGCTTCTCAGCCGAGTTCGAAACCTGATTGAACGCCATCCTCTTTCGGATTCGCCGATTTCTGAAGTGCCCCGTGAGTCGAAGGTCGATCCACACAAAGCCGACTCGGACATTCATGACTTCGGTGGCGTGAATGTCGATTTCAGTCGGTTCCAACTTTCGGCAAACGGCCACACTCACGACCTGACCACGATGGAAGTGCAACTGCTTCGGTACTTCCTGGCCAACGCGGACAAGGTGCTCTCTCGCACGCAAATCCTCGACGACGTCTGGGGCCAGGATTCGAACGTGACAGCACGGACGATCGACAATTTCGTTCTGCGGCTACGAAAATTCGTCGAGCCGAACCCGTCCGCCCCGCGTCACATACTGTCCGTTCGAGGGACCGGATATCGCTTTGTGCCGTCGCCAGAATGAGCGAAGTGTCGCTAGCCACCATCGCCGCGGAGTCAGCATCCGTGCAAGAACAGCGGTGGTCATGCAAAACCGGCGGCTAATAATACGGTGCCGCTCACGGGTGAATTAACCGGATTGATCGGCAATTTCCGGAAAGTTTACTCATCTTGCCGACCCCGAATAACCGAAAAAGTGGATTGGGGGAGATTGCCTCGTCCCGACTGATGCGGTGAATTTGTTGACCGTCAGCCGAGCCGTGTATCTGTTGATTTTGGTCCGAAAGGAGTTGGGCGATGTCACAAGGAATTGTGTCTCAAGGGCGATTGGGATCATCCGAGATTCCGCTGAATGGATTACTTTCGGTCACACTGGACAAAACAGGACAGTTGTTCGATCGAGTTTGGTGCCAACTGTTTGGTTCGCTGAAGTCGAATCAACTGGCGGCGCGAGTGGTGATTGATTTTTGCGTCGCGAACGGGGCGCTGGTGATGGCGGCAGTTGTTCGCTTGGCAATCATCGGGGGGCTGACGTGGGACAACCCGGTCGGGCTGCTGTTTGAGAAAGTCAACGCGGCCTATTTGGTCCATGCCGGCTGGTTCGGAATATCGGCTGTGTTGCTGCTTGCGGCGACTGGCGTGTACAGACCGATGCCGAGTTCTCGAATCAAGCAACGACTGCTGGCGATCGGGCTGGCCTGCGGAATCGGATTGGCCGCGCATGTGCTGCTCGGAACATTCTTTTTGAATCGAGCGGTTCAGACGCTGCAAGTCGCGGTTCCGGCGTGGTCGCTGTTGTGTGCGGTGGTCGGTTCCGTGCGGTATTCGCGCATGCGATTCGGTTCGCAGTTTCGATTCGTGCCTCGCGGCGAAACGACCAGCAACAAAATTGAAGATGTGCTCGTGGTTGGCGGGGCCGGCTACATCGGTTCGATTTTGACTCGGCAGTTTCTCGATGCTGGATACCGCGTGCGCGTGCTCGACCTGGAGTTGTTCGGGACGAAGTCGCTTTCCGACGTTCTGCATCATCCGCGGTTGGAGACGATGCGCGGTGACTTCCGCAATGTGGAAGATGCGGCTCGTGCGTTGCGTGGCATGGACGCGGTCTGTCACTTGGCGGCGATTGTCGGCGATCCGGCGTGTGCCTTGGATCGTGAAACGACCGTCACGGTAAATTACGCCGCCGCCAAAATGATGGCTCAACTGGCCAAGGCGAACGGTGTGACGAAGTTCGTATTCGCTTCGACCTGCAGCGTGTACGGCGATTCGGAAGAGATCATGTCCGAGTCGTCGCCGCTGAATCCGGTGTCGTTGTATGCCACGACGAAGATTGATGCCGAGCGGGCATTGCTAGACTCGGCCGACACGGAATTTCAACCGACGATCTTGCGGTTCGCGACGGCTTACGGCTGGTCGCATCGCCCGCGATTCGACCTCGTCGCGAATCTGTTCAGCGCTCAGGCGGTGACCGACAAAAAGATTCGAGTCTTCAACGGCGAACAATGGCGGCCGTTCGTGCATACTCGCGACATTGCCCGTGCGTGCGTCTTGGCTGTCGAAGCACCGCTGTCGAAAGTCGGCGGGCAGATCTTCAATGTCGGCGACGAAAGCCAGAACTACACGCTCAGCCAACTGGGCGAGATCGTGGCTCAGGCCAATCCTGGCACCGAGGTTGAGGACGTGCGCAACAACGACGACATGCGAAACTACCGCGTCGACTTCCAGAAAATTCGGACGGTGCTCGGCTTTCAAGCCTCTGTCGATTTGGTCGAGGGAGTGCAGGAAATGGTCAATGTTGTTCGTAGCGGACACATCCCGAATTGGCGCGATCCGGTTTACAGCAACTCCAAACATCTGGAAGGGGAAGGGCTGTCGGTCCTGAAGTTTGAAGCTCACCGCCGCGGCGAACATCAAATGCCAGCGACCACGAAATTCCTTGCCAGGAAAGCCGCCGCGTAACGTCACGAATCCGAAGCGTCAGCGAGGGCAGACGCGTCGCGAATCATCAAATCATCATCTTTTGAGTCGCTCGCCCTCGCTTGCGCGTCGGGTTTGCGTAGTCACGGAGGCTCTTATGCACGTCTTGTTTGTTCACAAAAATTTCCCGGCTCAGTTTGGGCACATCGCCAGCTATCTGATCAAGAAGCATGGCTTTCGCTGTTCGTTCGTGTGCGAACTGCCATCGGGCGTGTACGACGGGATTCAGCGGTTTCAATACAAACTGGGTGGCGGAGCGACGAAGGCGACGCATTATTGCAGCCGGACCTTTGAGAATTGCGTCTGGCACACCTACGGCGTGTACGAAACGATGAAAGCACATCCCGAAGTTCGTCCCGATTTGGTTGTCGGGCACAGCGGCTTCGGTTCGACCACGTTCTTGGCTGACTTATACAACTGCCCGATCATCAATTACTTCGAGTACTATTATCACGGTCGCAATTCGGACCTCGACTTCCGACCAGAGATTCCGGTCAAGGAACTGGACCTGCTACGGTCTCGAACTCGCAATGCGATGATCTTGCTGGACCTGCAAACGAGTGCGGCCGGGTATTCTCCGACCGAGTGGCAAAAGAGTTTGTTCCCTGCGGAATATCAGCCGAAGATCGACGCGATCTTCGACGGCATCGACACCAACATCTGGTATCGCCGGAACGCTCCGCGAAAGATTGGCGACCGCGAAATTCCGGCCGGCACGAAGATCGTCACGTATGTGTCGCGCGGATTTGAGTCGATGCGCGGATTTGACGTCTTCATGAAAGTGGCCAAGCGAATCTGCGACGCTCGCAAAGATGTCATCTTCTTGTGCGTCGGTTCCGACCGAGTCTGCTATGGCGGTGACATGCAACGAATCAGCGATGCGGACAGCTATCGTGACTGGGTCTTAAAGCAAGACAACTACGATCTGAGCCGCTTCATCTTCACCGGCCGAGTCGAACCGCATCAGTTGGCTGACATCATCAGCATGGGGGACTTGCACATTTATCTGACGGTGCCGTTCGTACTGAGTTGGTCGCTAATGAACTCGTTGGCCTGCGGCGCGACGGTGCTCGCATCGGATACGGCCCCGGTCCGTGAAATGATCCGTCACGGCGAAAACGGCCTGCTCGGCGGCTTCTTCGACGTCGATCGTCTGACCGAACTGGCTCTCCAAGTGCTCGACGATCCGGCCGCTCACCGCCATCTCGGTGATGCCGGAATGCAGATGATTCAAGAACGCTACAGCTTGGAAAAAATGCTGCCGCGAATGCTCAACCTGTACGAGCGGACTTTGAACGGTCATCGTGGGCGGTGATCGTGCCGGAAAAACAAAAACGGCATTCAGAATCTGATTTGACTATTCCGTGCAAGGCTGAATCGTGAAAGTAACTCGCGACGGTTTGGCTCTCGGCTTCACTCTCGTGTTCCCGACGGTGTTCACTTGGCTGTATTTCGTGGTGTTGTCGGATGTCGCGCCATGGTTGCAGCAGTCGGTGTATGCGGTTGGCAAACTGGTGCAGTTTGGTTTTCCCGTGGCGTGGGTCTGGCTGGTTTGTCGCGAACGGCTGGCTTGGCCGGAACGACCGTGGGCTGGCTTGCCGCTAGGAATCGGCGTCGGGTTGGCGATCGTTGCAGCGATGTTGTTGTTGCATGGTGCGTGGTTGCAGCCGAGCGGGTTACTCGATGCACCGGCGGAGGCGGTTCGACAGCGAGTGATCTCGGCCGGGATAGATTCCCAATCAAAGTATGCCGCGTTGGCGGTGTTTTATTCAGGGATGCACTCGCTGTTGGAAGAGTATTACTGGCGGTGGTTCGTGTTCTCGCGGCTGACGCGGTGCCTGTCGGTTTGGCCAGCGATCGGGATTTCGAGCTTTGGGTTCATGGCTCATCATGTTGTCGTGCTGTCGCAATACTTTGGCTGGGGCTCGTTCCTGAGTTTGTTCTTTTCGTTTTCGGTGGCGGTCGGCGGCGTAGTTTGGGCTGGGTTGTATCACCGATATCGAACGCTGCTTGCACCGTGGTCGAGTCACGTGCTGGTGGATGCGGGCATCTTTTGGTTGGGCTACATGATGCTTCGTTCGGCGTGGTGACACTAACCCGGCGCGCGAAAGCGAACGCTTCTGAGGGATTGCGAACGCTCCGAAGGACGTGAATTCCGCGTTTCGTGGAGCGCTCCCCCTCGCTCTCGCGTCGGGTTAGTGTGTGGCCTTGCGAGTCCGGTTCGCGGTGGCCACGATGCCGTCTCGTTCGGCAAATTCCGCACACCTTTCGTTTTGGCTTGGGAGCTTTGCATCATGGATCACAACGACACATCGCGTCGCGGTTTCTTGGAACGCTTGGCGACGGGAACGGGCATCGGCCTGGGATTGGGGGTCGCCGGGTGCGCGTCGCGAGACGAGCAGGCTCCGGTTAGCGCGGGTGGCAAGCCCGGTCGCAAACGATTGCGAGCGGCATTTTCTAACGCGGGTTTGCAGAGCACTTGGTGCGCGCTCGGCAAGACGACGGCTGAGTTATGGGGCGAGTTGCTGGATGTCGAGATTGAATGGTTCGACGGAGAATTCGATCCCGAAAAGCAGCGGAACAAGATCGACGCGATCGTTCACAAAGAGTGGGACTTTTGCTGTTTTCAAGCGGTGCAGATCGACTCGCTGGCGGCTCCGGTGAGGCAGTTGAAGCAGCGCGGCGTGCCGGTGATTTCGATGGATACGATGCTGGTGGATATGGACAAGATGCGTGACACCGGCGTGTGGTGCGAGGTGACTCCCAATCATGTGGACATGGCGGAAAAGAGCGTCGGCTATTTGATGGAGAAGATCGGCGGCAAAGGGAAGATCATTCACATCGGTGGTCTGAGTGCTCACAGCGGAGCGATTGGCCGGAAGCAGGGTTGCGAAAATGTTTTGAAGCGATATCCCGGAGTGCAAGTTGTTGCCGGCGAATGTCGCTGGTGCGATTGGAAGAAAGAAAAATCTCGCAACACGTTTGAATCGCTGTTAGAGCAAGAGAAAGAGCCGATCGCCGGAGCCTTCTTTCACAGCGATGACATGGCGTTGGCGGCAGCTCCGGCGATCAAAGGGACGATTCACGAAAAGATGCAGATCGTCGCCGTCGATGGCCAGAAGGAAGGTTTGCAAGCGGTCATAGATGGCGTGCTGGCCGCGACCGCCGTCAATCCCGTCTGCCGCATTCACCGCACGTCGTTGATCATCGGCCAGTTCATCGCGAGGAACAAAGAGTCGGTGGATTCCGTGCCGCTGGAGATCATCACCCCAGGTCCACTGGTTTCCAAAGATCACGCGAATGACTTGGCCGCGATGTTTTATCTGTCCGATCCGATGCACTGCATTGTGTGAATCATGAAAGTCTCGCCGTTGCTGATTGTCATCGGTCTGACTTGGCTGACCGCAGGTTCGCCACTTCAGGCACAAGATGCTGCGACCTCGAAGGTCAGTGCAGTCGGCGCGCGTGTGTTTCTCGGAGCCGATGATTGTGCGCTGTGTCATCTGACCGGCTTGCCAAAAACGAATGATCCGAAAGCGACCGGGCTGAAAGCGCTGGGCTTCGGAATGTCGAACGACAAATGGGTGTTGCTCGATGAGCTGCAAACTTGGGCCGAGTCCGACAAGCACGCGCAAGGTTTCACGTCGTTGCTCGAAACGAACGAACGAGCCAAGCAAATGGGGCGACTGCTGGGAGTCGCGGAGATTCATCGGGACAAACGTTGTCTCGCGTGTCACACGGGGTTTCCGCTGTCGGCAATGGGTGATGATCCGCATTTGATGTCGGCGGAATTGGTGGCTGATCGGCGAGTGAGTCGCGGGATCAGTTGCGAAGGTTGTCATGGTTCTTCTGGTGACAGCGTTGCCGACGGAGCGGAGTTGGTCGGCTGGAACATGCCGCATCGCAGCAAGAAGACTTGGCGGTTTCTGTCAGCGGACGAAAAGCGGGCGAAGTACGGCTTTGTCAACGTGCGGACGCCGTCGGCACGAACGCGAATGTGTCTTTCGTGTCATTTGGGAAACGTCGAAGAAGGGAAGATCGTCACTCACGAAATGTACGCAGCTGGACATCCGCCGTTGCCGGGCTTTGAATTGGAAACGTTTGCGTCGCAGATGCCGAAACATTGGCGAGATTTTCCCGCCAAGGCCGAAAAGGCCCGCTCCGAATATCTGGATCAGAACGCGAAAGCCGACGATGTCTACGGCCACGATTCGTTTCGGCCGGGCAATCTACATAGCACACGAAACGCGCTGGTCGCGGCCTTGGTTTCGTACTGCGAGAACTTGAAGCTAACCGCCGCACTCGCCGATGATGCCGCCAAGTCGCCGATCGCGAAGCCGGATTGGCCGGAGTTGTCGCAGTTTGAATGTTTCGCGTGCCACCACGACTTGAAAGATCGGAGTTGGCGACAACAGCGCCGACTGCACGGTGCTCCCGGCCGTCCGATGCTTCGCAACTGGCCGACGCCGCTGACAAAGCTAGCTCTGAAAACGAGTGGGCTCGATCCGCAGCAACTTGATGGCCGGATTAGGGTGCTCGAAAAGTTCCTCAGCGATCAGCCGTTTGGAAATCGCGAGAAATGGTCAGCGACAGCGCAGCCGATGGTGGCGTGGCTCGATGAACAAGCTGTTGCGCTGGAGCGCAAGCCGCTTCCGCGCGAGGCGGGGTTGCCGCTCTTGCGCGAGATCGCCGTGGTCGCCGCCGGTGACGTATGGGATTACGACTCGGCGCGGCAACTGGTCTGGCTGACTCAAGTATTGCGGCAAGAATTACTAGCGAGCGACGATGATTCGCTCAAAATGCGGCTCAGTTTGCTCAACGCCGACTTTGCCGATGTCGGCCAGTTGTTCGTGTTGAATCTGATCGAAGGGAAGAAGGGAATCCAAAAGCTTCCCGGCGAAGACGACAGCAACAGCCGCGAGGTCCAGGAATCTGACCTCACAAAAACACTGCCGCCGATAGCTCGTTACGACGCCAGGATCTTTCGTGAGAAGTTTGCGATCCTCGCCGACAAATTGAAGTAAGCCGTCGGCTCGCCTGTACGGTTCGGGTTCGATAGCTTTCCACGTTGTGATCTGACAACAACAGCGACGCACGCGAGAGGCGTGCGCCACATTCCTTATTCCCAAATCGAAAGCGAGTGCCGAGTATGAAGAAGTATCTGGCGGAGTTGATCGGGACGTTTTTCTTGATGACCACAATTGGCTGTGTCGTCATCGATCCGGGTGCTGGACCACTCGCTCCACTGGCGATTGGCTCGGCACTGATGGTGATGATCTTCGCTGGCGGACACGTCTCTGGGGCGCACTTCAATCCGGCAGTGACTCTGGCCGTTCATCTGCGCGGCAAGTGTCCGGCCAGCGACGTTCCGGGTTACATGATCAGCCAAGTGGCGGGCGCGGGGCTGGCGGCGTTTGTGGTCATGTTCTTGAAGGGTTCGCCGGAAGTGACCGCGAAGGATGTCGATGTCATCAAGGCGTTGCTAGCGGAATTTCTATTCACGTTTGCGCTGGCGTATGTCGTGTTGAATGTCGCGACTTCGAAAGGAACCAGCGGCAATTCGTATTATGGTCTGGCGATCGGCTTCACCGTGTTGACTGGCGCATTCGCAGTCGGCGGCATCTCCGGCGGAGCCTTTAACCCGGCGGTGGCGATCGGTGCCACGATCCTGGGTTTATTCAAAGCGGCCAACATTTGGATTTATCTGGTCGCCAACTTCGCCGGCGGCGCGGCAGCGGCGTGTGCGTTCAAGTTCATCAATCCCGACGACAAATAACGTGGCGAAGCCGCCATCAAACAGGCGAGCGGGGCGGCGTTAGTCGCCGGCTGAAGCCCTCCGCTCGGCTGTTTTTTTGGCTCCTCATGACAATACCTCGCGCACGACGCGGCCATGCACATCGGTCAGGCGGTAGTCGCGGCCGGTGTGGCGGTAAGTGAGGCGTTCGTGGTCGAGGCCCATCAGGTGCAAGATCGTGGCGTGAAAGTCATGAACATGGACGGGGTCGCGACCGACGTTGATGCCGTACTCGTCCGATTCGCCGTAAGTGATGCCCGGCTTCACTCCCGCTCCGGCCAGCCACGACGAAAAGACCCAGTGATGATGTTCGCGGCCGGCGGCTCCGGCGGCGGCGTTGAATGGTGTGCGACCGAATTCGGATGTCCACACAACCAGCGTATCGTCCAGCAGGCCACGCTGTTTCAGATCGCACAGCAGTCCAGCAATCGGTTGATCCACGTTCTTCGCCAGCGGTGAATGAGTCAGCATGTCGCCGTGAGCGTCCCAATTGCTCGACGAGCCGACATCAATTAGTTCGACGAAGCGGACACCACGTTCGGCCAGCCGCCGGGCGACGAGGCATTGCCAAGCAAAACCTTTCGTGCTGCCGCGCTCAAGCCCGTAGAGCTTTAGCGTGGCATCAGTTTCTTTCGAGAGATCGAACACGTCGGGCATCTCGGCCTGCATCCCGAAGGCGGTCTCGAACGACTTCATCCGCGCGGTGAGGAGCGGGTCGCTCGGCCTCGTCGCGAGATGCCGCTGATTCATGCGAGCCATTGCGCCAAGCTCCATTTCCTGCAAGCGACTGGTCGTTGTGCGGCGTTGGATGTTGGCGACCGGCTCGGGGCCGGGGACGACAAGCGTTCCTTGATGTGTACCCGGCAGGAAGTCGCTCCCCCAGACTTGGCCCCCCGCATATGGCGACTGCGGGGCGATCACAACGAACGACGGCAGGTTCTGATTCACCGTGCCCAGGCCGTAGCTGACCCATGAGCCGAGGCTCGGCCGCGCGAACGTGAACGAGCCGGTGTGAATGCCTAGCGTCGCTTCGTAATGGTTCGTGTGATCCGACTTCATAGAGCGAATCACGCATAGGTCATCGACGCATTCGGCCATGTGCGGGAAGAGCGAGCTGACTTTCGTGCCGCTCTGCCCGTGCGGCGCGAACTCCCACTGCGGCCGCTTGAGGAACATGTTGAAGTCCCCTTTGCGACCTTGAAACTCATTGACCGGGATTGTTTTCCCAGCGTCGGCGAACAACTTCGGCTTGTCATCCCACGAGTCAACGTGCGAAACGCCACCGCTCATAAAGAGGAAGATGACTCGCTTTGCCTTCGGCGCGGAATGGCTCGGCTTCGGCGCGAGAGGATCAACCGCGCTCGAAGGCGCGGCGTCTTCAGCCAGCAACTGCGACAAGATTCCGGGCAGCAACATCGAGCCACCGACCATCGAACGCAACAGGCTGCGACGATTCGGATCAAACGTCATTGGGTTGTTCATCTGTCGTCCGTTTCGCATCGATTTCACTCCACATGCAGAAATTCGTTACTGCCGATCAGTGTGCGGAGGTAGGCGGCAAGTGAACGAAATTCGACGTTGTCCATTTTGGCCGCGGCCAGTTCGGTTCGATAAGCCGCCAGAAAATCGGTTGCCTCAGCACGTTCAATCTCGGTCGGCAAACGTCCGAACGCTCGACGCCACGCCAACTCAATACGCTGTGCAACGTCGGGGCTGATGGATTGCAGGCGGCTCGCCCACTTTTCGGCTTTGGTATGAACGAACGGATCGTTGAGAAAGAACAAGGCCTGAGTTGGTACCGTCGTGCCCAGACGCTCGGCCGTCGTGGCGTTCGGGTCAGCGCCATCGAACAGCGCGAGAAACGGATGCCGCTTGAGCCGTTGCGTCATGAGATAGACGCTCCGTTTGTTGTGGTCGTAGACGGCACTGAACGGGCCATGTTGTGTGTAGCCCCAGTTGATCGGTATCGGAAAGGGATGTTCTTGTGCCGGGTTCGTATCCAGTTCGCCACTAACGAATAGGATCGCGTCCCGAATTTCTTCGGCACTCAGTCGGCGGCGCGGGAACGAAGCGTAAAGATCAGGATCGTCGGACTGGCCGCTCGCCCGTCCGGCAACAGGCGAGTCGCTTGTGGCTACGTCTGATGCTTGATGATACACCGCGCTGAGCATGATCAACCTGTGCATCGCCTTCACTGACCAGCCACTTTTAACGAACTGTGTCGCGAGGTGATCCAGCAGTTCGGGATGAGTCGGTGGCAGACCGCGCACGCCAAAATCGTTCGGCGTCTTCACGAGTCCTCGTCCGAAATGATATTGCCAGATGCGATTGACCATCACGCGCGCAGTTAGCGGATTTTCAGCGAGAGTCAGCCACTGAGCGAGTTCCTGCCGACCGCTCCCTGCCGTCTCCGTTGGCAGCGGGCCACCGCCAAGAGCCTTGACGAAGCCGCGCGGGACTTCGATGCCAGGCTGATCTGGTTCGCCGCGCATTTGCATCCGTACGCTGTGTGGGGTTCCCTCCGCCATGCCGTAGGTCATTGCGAACGGCCCGTCGGCCAGCAGTTTGTTGAGTTCCTGTTTCGACAACTCCGCGTTCGCCTGAAATGACACGAGTTGTTGTCGAAGTTCTTTGACTTTGGCGAGACGCAACTCGCGAGCCGTCTTTGTCGCTTCGACCGGTGCGGCATCAAACGCAGGCAGCTCAGACGCCGAGATCGAAAAATTGTCGGAATCAAGCGCCGGCCGCACGCCGCCGATGTGGCCGTAGCTGTCGATGAACGTGTAGTCGATTGTGCTGTCCCAACCATTTGCGAATTGGCCAGAGAACTCCGTCGTCTTGGCGCGCGACGCGAGCAGCCCCGTGTACGTCTTGGCTTTCAAGTCGAGCATCAGTTGGACCTGATACCACTCGCCAATGATTAACGGGCAGACCACTTCTCGTGCATCCGTGCTGCGACGAAAGAATTCATTGCCATTGAAGAATAGTTCGACGGCAGCAGAGCTGCCCGGTCCATGACCGAGATAGTAGCGCCACGAACCGTTGCCTCCCGCATCCTTACTCGCACAGCGGAAATCGAAGCTGGCGAAGAGACGTCCTTCGTCGTTCGGTTTCGCGTTGGCGACCGGCCGGCCGAAGCCGTCGTACTCGCCGCGATTCGGCATGTGCAGGCCGAGTTCTCCCGCCGCGAAGGCGTTGACAAACGGGCTTTGCGAAGTTGGCGACAGCTTCACAACACTGTTCGGGCCCGGCTCCCACGGGCTGGCGGGGGGAGCGTCTTTGGTTTGCAACTCAAAGTCGCCATCGAACCCGGTGAGTTCTTCAAGTTCTTTCGTCAGCGCGGCGGGATCGAGTCCACTCGCCACGACTACCGGCGTCGGCAGCTCAGTGGACACGGGCGCGATCGGCGATTCCTGCACACCGAGGTTGTCAAATTCAATCGCGGGCCTTTTCGATTCAGTTGCGAAGCCGGAATCCAACACGACGGAATCGATCACGCCGGACCAATTGGGTGATAGCGGCTCGTTGATAATCTCCGTCACCTCGCCGGGTTTGCCGATTCGCCCCGACACCGTGCCGGCTTTCAGGTCGAGCGTCAGTTGCACGTTGAACCACTGGTTGGGCTTGATGACGGCGAAGGTATTGGACTCATTACCCGATCGCAGCGCGACCGAATGCAATGTGATCAACATTTCGATCGCCGATGCTCCGTGCAAGCTGCCCAACGAGAGGCGATGGCAGGCATTCGTGCTCGGATCGGCGTCACCCATTCGGAAGTCGAGGTTCACATGCAGCGTGTCGCAATTGTCACGCGAACGGTGCGGATAAAGGGCTTGAGCGATTCGATACTCCCCTGCACCGGCAGCGATGCTCGCGCCGACTTTGCCGCGCGGGTAGAAATTCTTGAACGGGCTTTGAGCGGCGTTCGTCACGGCGATCTGGCCCTTGTACAGCCAAGGTGGAACGAGCACGCCGTTGCTGCCTCCCGCCGCGGCCGCCTGCATCTCAAAGTCGCCATCCAGGTCGTGCAGTGAACGGAGAATCGCGGCCGGCACGGGCTGCTTTTGTTTCTCAAGGCTCGTCGCGAGGGCGGCGACTCGCCCGTCGAACTCGCGCCATTTTGGTTGTGATTCGCTCGCAGGCAGCAACGGCAACATCGAGCGAACCTTTTGTTTCTGCTCGGAACCGGGGAACGCATAACGGCTGCTGTCGAAGATACCGTAGAGCGCGTAGTAGTCCTGCATAGAGATAGCATCGAATTTGTGATCGTGACATCGCGCGCAGCCAAGACTCAGGCCGAGTACTGACTGCCCCAGCGTGTCGATCGTGTCCTGAATGGTCAGGTGGTGATAGTTCTCCGAGTCGAACCCGAACCGCCGCGAGATCGCCAGATAGCCGGTCGCGATCGCCTGTTCGGCGTAGCGCTCGCCCCCGCTCGCCAGTTTGTCAATTCGGGTTAATGACCCGATAACATCCCCCGCGATCTGCTCGCGCAGGAATTCTTCATACGGCTTGTCGTTGTTGAAGGCGTCGATGACGTAGTTGCGATACCGCCACGCCAACGGCACCGGGTAATCCGCCGTCTCACCCGCCGTATCCGCATAGCGCACCACATCAAGCCAATGTCGTCCCCAACGCTCGCCATACGCGGGTGACTTGAGCAGTCGATTGACGACGGATTCGAATGCTTGCGGCGAAACATCCTGCTCAAACGCCTGAACCTCTTCGTAGGTCGGCGGCAATCCTGTCAGATCGAACGTCGCCCGGCGGATCAGCGTGAGCTTGTCAGCAACCGGCGCGGGATGAACTCCGGCCGCTTCCTGCTTCGCACGGATGAAGGGGTCAATGCGGCTCTTCGCCCACGTCTTATCTTGAACGACGGGCGGTGCGACATCGCGAACCGGTTCGAAAGACCAATGTTTCGCGACTTCAAACTTCGCGGTCTTCGCCGGCCAGACGGCTCCCGCTTTGATCCACGCGACAAAGTCTGCGACTTGATCGGCCCGCAACGCCTTGTCTTTGTCGGGCGGCATCGCGGAGACATCCGCTTGCCGCTGAATGGCCTTGATCAGCAGGCTTTCTTCCGGCTTTCCCGGCACAATCGCAGGACCGGACTCGCCCCCTTTCAGCAACGCCTCAAGCAAGTCGATTCGCAACGCGCCGGAAGTCTTCGTATCGCCGTGACAGCGAAGGCACGTCCCAACCAAGACCGGTCGAATCTTCGCCTCAAAAAAATTGTCGCGTTCGTCCGCGCGGGCCGAGTGACCGCTAATCGAAAGCAGACTTGCCACCAACATCGCGGCCGGGCAGATCATTCGTTTCATGGCTGAACTCTCACGAGCGGAAACACGCACAAGCCGATGAGGGCCGCACCCAAGATGATCACGGGTTCGGGAAGCTTCTTGAATTTCAACAACAGGCCGAGTGTAACCAACAGGATCACCAATTTGGGAATTTCTAACGACCAGCCGTTCGCAAAAATCGTGCGACGGCCAAGCACCAGGACCGCTCCGGCAATCGCGCCGACAGCAGCGGCCGTCACGCCATCGACGAACGCCACGATGCCGGGTCGCTTGCCGTGTTTTTTGAAGTACGGAGCCGGAATAATCGTCAACAGATAACACGGCAGGAATGTCGCCAATGCTGCGATGATCGCTCCCTCTAAACCGGCCACGAGATAGCCAATGAATCCGACCGTGATCACAACCGGGCCAGGAGTGATCATCGCCACGGCGACGGCGTCGAGGAATTGTTGTTCGTTGAGCCAGCCGTATTCCTTCACGACACCGCTGTAAAGAAACGGCACAATCGCCAGACCGCTGCCGAAGACGAACGCTCCCGCCTTTGTGAAGAATATCGCGATTTGAAACAGCAACGTGTTGCCCGCTGCCATCGGCAGCGCAGCCAGAGGCGGAATCAGCAGCGATGCAGTTGTCGCTCCCGGAAAAATCGCCGACCCGGAATCAGTGACTGGCTTCGCTGGCGACTTCGGCGTCTTGATCAGCCACGTCAGCAAGCCCGCGCCGAGAAACAATGCGATCCATTCGGATTCCGTTACGAGCGTGACCGTGCCGCTGATCAAATAGATCACCCACAGGAGTTTGTCTTTACCAATTGTCTTCAGTGTCAGCTTGTAGGCACTGACGAGAATGATCGCGATGACACTGGCCCCGACGCCGTAGAACACAGACTGCATCCACGTCAGTCCACCAAACCGCTGATACGCCCAACCAAGCGCCACGACCATGAAGAACGACGGCAGCACAAAGCCAACACCAACCAGCGTCGCGCCGAGTATTCCGTAATGAACATAACCCAGATAGATGGCGAGTTGGGCGGCCAACGGTCCCGGCATCAACTGCGCGAGCGTCAGTCCTTCTTTGTAGTCGGACTCAGAAATCCATTTCCGTTGCTCGACCAGATCGCTGTGCATGTAGCCAACCAGAGCGATCGGGCCACCAAACCCCATTGCCCCCAACCGCAAGGCATACGCGGTGATTTGCCACAGCGAGTACGTCGGGCAAACCGTCGGCATTTCAACAGGCACCGATCCTTGAGATATGTTGGTCATCACTTCTTAGTCTGAGTCGAGGAAGAGAAATATGGTGGCCAATTGCCCGAGAATCTAACGCGGTGGCGTCAGAATCGGAGGTCCAACGCAGTAATCGTCCAATGCCGCAGTCAGAAGAATTCGCCAGCCGCTCGACTTTTGGCTGGAAGCGTTGAACGATCCACAGCGACTCAATAGCATCCCGCCTCGTAACTCGGCTGCGGGATCGCGGCGCGGGTGAATTGGCTTGAAAAAGTTGGTCGCGGTTGCTGGGCAAGTCGGCACGAAATGCCGTTCGTCGAGGCAGTCGGCTTCAGGAGGAGTGCGACCGACTTGGAAAATGGCTCGGCGGCGCACGAGGTTACGCGCGTCGTTCGGCCCCTCGGCACATTATGTGCCCTTGCTGATTCGATTCCGAGTGCGGTGTCTTGCTCGATGACATCGTGGCTCGTTGAACGTCGTTCATACGTGATTAGTCTTCGAGCGAGTCCCTTTCATTTGGAGTTGCGTTCAATGTCGCTCAATGCTCGTGCCTCTGCCATCGCCGCCGTCATCAACTACAAGTCCGACGCCACGCCGTTGAACTTCCGTGAAGTCGCCAGCCCATCGATGTTCGGCGTCAACACGTTCAATGAAAAAGAAATGCGGGCTCGCCTGCCGAAGCCGGCCTTCAAGGCTCTGCAACGCTCGATCAAGCGCGGCGAGAAACTCGATCCCAGCATTTCCGACGCGGTCGCGACTGCGATGCGCGATTGGGCGTTGGAGAAGGGTGCGTCGCACTACGCTCACGTCTTCCAACCGCTGACCGGCATCACCGCCGAAAAGCACGACTCGTTCTTGTCGCCGACCGGCGACGGAAGCGCGATCAGCGAGTTCACCGGCAAGCAGTTGATCCAAGGTGAGCCAGATGCTTCGTCTTTCCCCAGCGGCGGCATCCGCGCGACTTTTGAAGCTCGCGGCTACACCGCGTGGGATGTGACCTCGCCAGCGTACATTCTGGAGAACCCAAACGGCACGACGCTGTGCATCCCGACCGCGTTCTGCTCGTGGACCGGCGAGGCTCTCGACAAGAAGACCCCCGTGCTGCGTTCGATGCAGGCGCTTAACAAGCAAGCCCAGCGCGTGCTGAAGATCTTCGGCCAAGCGACGCCAGACTATGTGTTCGCGACTGGTGGACCGGAGCAGGAATACTTCCTGATCGATCGCAACTTCTACTTCGCTCGGCCGGATCTCAACATCTGCGGCCGAACGCTGTTTGGAGCCAAGCCGCCGAAGGGGCAAGAGTTCGAGGATCAATACTTCGGCGCGATCCCTGATCGCGTGTTGGCCTGCATGATCGAAACCGAGTATGAGCTGTCCAAGCTCGGCGTGCCGGTGAAGACGCGGCACAACGAGGTCGCCCCGTCACAGTACGAGATGGCCCCGATCTACGAGAACGCCAACGTCGCGACCGACCATCAGCAGCAGACCATGTTGATGCTGCAAAAGGTTGCTCCCAAGTACGGCCTCGCCTGCTTGCTGCACGAGAAGCCATTTGCCGGCATCAACGGCAGTGGCAAGCACGTCAACTGGTCGCTGGGTACCAACTCGGCCAATCTGTTGGAGCCTGGCGACAACCCTCACCAGAATATGCAGTTCTTGGTGTTCTGTGCGGCAGTGATTCGGGCGGTTCACAAGTACTCGAAGTTGCTGCGAGCCTCGATCGCTCATGCCGGTAATGACCATCGCCTTGGTGCGAACGAAGCTCCGCCGGCGATCATCTCGATCTTCCTCGGTGACATGCTCACCGACATTTTCGAGCAGATTGAAAAGGGTAAACTAGAAACTTCGAAGAAAGGCGGCTACCTGACAGTCGGCGTCGATACGCTGCCGACTCTGCCGAAGGACGCTGGCGACCGCAACCGCACCAGCCCGTTCGCCTTCACCGGTAACAAGTTCGAATTTCGAGCCGTCGGATCGAGCCAGTCGATCTCCGGACCATTGGTCGTGCTGAACACGATTGTCGCAGAAAGCCTCGACTACGTTGCCACTGAATTGGAGAAGGCCACCAGTGGTGATTCCACGAAGCTTCCGGCCGCTTGCCAAACATTGCTTCAGAGCATGATCAAGCAGCACAAGGGAGTGATCTTCAACGGCAACGGCTACTCAGAAGAATGGCACCAGGAAGCCGAGAAACGCGGCCTGCCGAACCTCCGCAACACGGTCGATGCTCTCGGTTCCATCAAGGCCCCGGAAGCGATCGCTCTGTTCGATAAGTACGGAGTGCTCAGCCCGCGCGAGACCGAAAGCCGCTATGAGATTTACATGGAGCGGTATTGCAAGGACATCAACACCGAAGGCCGTTTGTGCCTGAGTATGGCTCGGTCGTCGATCCTGCCCGCCGCGTACCGCTATCAAGGCGAGCTGGCTCAAACTGCCGCTGCGATGAAAGGCTGCGGCCGAACTCCCGATACCAGTTCGCTAGACAAGTTGACGGAACTGACCGGCCAACTTGAAGGAGCCATCAAGCAACTAGAACACGCTGTCGAGCACTCCGCGAGTGGCGACATCTTGGCTCACGCCAAGCACTACCGCGACGAAGTTTGCCCGGCCATGCTCAAAGTTCGCGGCGTGGCCGATGAACTCGAAGGGATCGTCGCCGATGATCTCTGGCCGTTGCCGACCTACCGTGAGATCCTGTTCATTCGATAGTTCGTACGTGGCACGGATGGCTCGCCTGTACGATGTAAAATCCCCAAGCGAGAAACAACCGCGAGCCCCAGCAACCCAAAGTTGCTGGGGCTTTTTCGTGCGTTGTGTTGGCGGAGAAACTATTCACGGAATGACTTTGGAATTCTCTGCTCGTTGCTACTCTGCGGTAGAAGTCGCTTTTTTTCGCCGCAGAGAAGCGAAGAGATCCGTCGCTGCCATTTTCCGCCCACCAATTTTTCACCGCCTTCCAGGCCGACCCTCAACGCCTAAATCGCCTTTCGTTTTCCCGGCTTATTCTTGCCTTTCGCCGATTCGCCAGCCGCGCCTTGCAATCGTTGCATCCGATCCCGCAAATCATTCGACACAGTTTTGGCGGCCCGCTGAAGCCTGGCCAACCGGTCGATAGTTGTTTCCAGGATCGCGATGGCGTCTGTTTTTTGCCCAGTTCTTTCGTATGCCTGACACAACCTATCGGCCGCATTTGCCATTAGTTGCGGATCGTTGCCTTCCGACAGTATGTCCAAACTGACTTCCGCTGCCTGGACCGCCAGCTTCAAGAACTCTGGGATCGCCTCGCGGGCTTCCGATGAAATCGCTTCGGCCGGAATCTGCAATTCGCGAATCGGCGACAGCAACCGTTCGGCCACAAGAGCCAACTGATCGGTCTGCTCGCGTTGTGCTTGCACAATCAGTTGTTCGATCAACGCTTTCGCCTGGGTGGCATCGCCCAAACCGATCATCAATCGCAGTGCGAGGTCATCCAGATCGACATTCGGTTCGAGCAAATTCTGTCGCGCGAGTTGTACGACTTTGAGCAACGTCGCCAACTCATCCGGAGAACGAAGTTGTTCCAGCTTGGCAAGAAGCGCTTCGAGTTGCCGTTCGCCGCCGATGCGGCTCTCGTATTTTTTCTTCTCGGCGGCGACATCCCAAGTCCCTTTCACGACCGCCGCCAGCGGGCCAGCGAGTTCCGCCGGATGTCCGATCCAGGCGATGCAACCTTGTTGATTGACCAGAAACGCGGCGGGAATCCCCTCTTGCCCACTGGCGTCAATCCAGGCTTCCGACATCGCCCCGTCGTCCCCTCCGAACGCCACGCGATAACCCATTTTCTCGCCGCGCGTTTTGACGAACTGTTCTGCGGCTTCAAGCTCTGTGTCCGTCGAAACGCCAAGCACGATTACGTCGGGATACTTCCGTTGTAGCTTGCTCAGATGCGGAATGTTGGCGATACACGGTCCGCACCATGTCGCCCAAAATTCGACGACATACACCTTCCCCGATTCAAACTTCGCAACCGATTCCCCTTTCAGATACTTTTCGATCTTGATTGGCGGCGCGGCGTCATTCAACGACAGCGATGCCGGATCAGCCGCTAGGCACAGACTGCAAACTGCGAGGGTCAATGTGGCCAACATGGCATGTCTCCGAGTGAGGAAATTCGGATTGAGATGGTTTTTGATCAGCCGTGATCGTGGGACGGGTTGTCAAACTGCCCGGCAATCGGCAGTGATTGTGGCACAATGTCGTTCACTGACAAAATGCACTGGATTCCTCGCCGGCAGGTTGAAAAACGTTGAAAACCTGACTCACGATCACGCCTTCATTGCGGTTTCGCGAGGTCTTGCGTGACGGTCAACTTGTGGGCTTTTTGCTCCGGCTGCATTTGCACCAGATGCACTTCAAAGACCGCGAAGTTCGATAGATCGAGATGCTTGCGAGCCAATTCGGCCAAGCGTACGACCAGCGTGTCGACTTGGGGTCGCTCGTCCATCGCTTCGGGATCGAACGGAACTCGCATCGTGACGCGCAGAATCCTAGGCGTGTCGCGGTGCATTTTCTGCTGGCCCCCTTCAACACGTGGGTACGACTTCGGATAGGCCAAATGAATCGCACGTTGCAGCGGACGGAACGGCTTCGCGTGGAAGTACGAATAAATCCCCAAGCCCCCGGCCATCACGGACGCGAACAGAAAGATACCGAGCACGAACTGGGTACCGGAATATTCGCGAGGCCGAACGGTTGGGGCGTGTTGTTCGTCTGAGCTTTGATCAATCTCAAATTTGTTACTGTTCATTTTGAAGAATCGTCGATCGCGGTGTTTTGATGGTTCGGCAAGAGGTAACCTAGATCGTCTTCGGGCTTCGGAAACTTTCCTAACCAAGCGACTCGCCCCGCGCGGTCGATTAAGAACGCTCCTGTCAGCGGCTGTTCCGTCATTTCATCGAAACGGCCCCACATTTGATGAATTTTGAACTCCGGGTCGGACAGTAGCGGAAACGGGAACGCTCCGCTTCGCTTGAATGCAGCTCGATTCTGCTGCGGCAAGGCCGCACTCACTCCGACCACGATCGTACCTCGCCGTTTCAAAGAATCGAACTGCTCTCGCACGTGTAGCAACAGCGGATCGTGATCGGCCCCCGCTTCGCCATCAAAGAAGATTAACAAAATTTCGTGCCGACCAAGATAGCGTTCAAACTTCACTAGCCGATTGTCGCTGTCGAGTCCTTTGAATGGCGGAGCTGGCTGCCACATCACCGCATCGCCCACTCGAAATGACTGCGGCGGACGAGTCAGTTTGAACGCAACCAAACCCGCGATGACTGCGGCGGCCACAGGTAGTATCAAAATTCGTGGGCGAAACGGCATCTGACTCAACTGCCAATCTTTTTACGTAGAAGAGTCGCTCCTGCAACTCGCATTCAAGACGCCGCCACTGCTTAATCACGGCATCTGGCTCAACAGCCAATCTTCCAGCATGACTTCCTGAATGAACGGCGCACGCAGCAAACTGGTCTTGCGCTTCAACACGTTGCTCAACCACGGCCGAGTCCGCATCAAACCGGAGATTGCCCGTAGC
Source organism: Planctomyces sp. (assembly GCA_031375695.1). Taxonomy (GTDB): domain Bacteria; phylum Planctomycetota; class Planctomycetia; order Planctomycetales; family Planctomycetaceae; genus SXKJ01. The sequence continues at coordinate 27,931 of JANMIF010000158.1, read as the reverse complement.
CCCAGGCTCGACCAGGTTCTTTGAGCCAGTTGCATTTGGACGTTTTGGCTGATCCGGTGCAATGTCGCTGGAATGATGTTCGGGCCAGGGCCGACATGAATCAGCAACTCCACGCCGGATGCCAGCGTTTTGTCCATGACATCCCAAAAGCGCTGCGGATCATCGACCCAGCGGTTCAAGATGTCGCGGCTATTGATGTCGGAGTAACCAGCGTCACCGGTCACGCACGAAATGATCGGTGGCTTCGGTGCGGTGAATCCGCCTGGCATCCGCTCCATCAGCACCGCCGCCCGATCGGGGATATTTTTCTGGCGAGCGATCGGCGTATGAATCGGCGGCCACAAGTGCTGATCGATTTTTAGATTGACCCCTTTCGGAAATTGCGCTTTCACCTGCGTTTTCAGTTCGTCGATCGTGCCGTATTGTCCCAGCACCAAGACCGTGTTCGGAGCCAAATACGACGAGATTGCGATCGTCCCGTGTCCCCGATTTGTGATTTCCAAGCACAGACGCTGCACTGCCAAGACATCCAATTCAGGCCCGCGCGAGAATACGACTCCCATGCGCGTGTCGGATGCCTGCGACACAATCTCGGACGCCAGCGACAACAGTGGCGTCAGCACCGCTTCGATCCCGTACACTCCTGACGCCACCAAGGCCGCCACTTCTCCCAAGCTGTAACCGATTGCGAACTGAGCTGACTGGTATTCGATCTTGAAAAACCGCTGCAGCAATTCCAACTGAGCCATCTCGACGGCGATGATCAACGCGATCGACTCACCGTATTCTTCCAGAATCGGTTCGTTGCGTTCGCGAACGCGTTTCACCAGATCGACTTGCTGATCGAGCACCTTCGTGCAGATCGCCGAAGCCTCGGCCAAATGCCGTTCGACGATCGGTCCGTACAGCACATGGGCCAACAATTCCGGCGTCTTCCCCAAATTCGCCTGGTCAAACCCACGAAACGCAAACCCGGCCGAACTCAACTGAGCTTTCAGTCGTTCCGGAGAGAACTGCGGCAGTTCGTGAGACAGGGAATCGTCCATGCGACAAACACTAATCCGAAGCGTGAGCTAGGGCGAGCGCTCCCATCCGCGATGAGTTGACGTCGTTTGAGAACCGAAAGTTGCCGAAGTCGTGAGACTTCGGTAATTCGAAGCCCGAGTTAGAAACCGAACTCTCACGAGTTCGGCTAAGCGCGAATCATCGCACATAAAGCGATCAGCCTCGCTTGCGCTTCGGATTAGTCCGCCGCAGCTGGCTTGAGTTCATCGAACACGCGATTGACCAACTCTGGCAGATCCTTTCCCGTGACTGCGGAAATCCGCAGCACCGGCCGGCCGACCTCGGATTCCAAAGCGTCCGCGATCTTCCCCGCTTCCGGGAGTTCACACTTCGTTACGACAATGATCTCCGGGCGAGAGCACAGGCTCTCGTCGTAAAGCCGCAGCTCTTCGCGGATCGCACGATAATTAGTCACCGGATCGGTCTGGTCCGCCGGAATCGGCTCGACCAAATGCACGAGCACTTTTGTCCTTTCGACATGCCGCAAGAACTCGTGACCAAGACCGACTCCTGCGTGCGCCCCTTCGATCAAGCCGGGAATGTCGGCGAGTACAAATTGCCGATCAAAGCCAATCCGCACGACACCCAGATTCGGATACTTGGTCGTGAACGGATAATCAGCGATCTCCGGCGTCGCGCGAGTCAACCGGCTGAGCAATGTCGATTTGCCCGCATTCGGCTTGCCGATCAAGCCGACGTCCGCGATGAGCTTCAGTTCCAGAAGCACGACTCGTTTTTCGCCCAATTCGCCGCGTTCAAACTCCCGCGGGACACGATTGGTTGAGGTCGCAAACCGCTTGTTACCGCGACCGCCATGACCCCCTTTGGCTGCCTGAAACTTCGCGTCATGCCGGTCCAGATCGCACAACACCGCTTCTGTATTTGGGTCTTTGACCAACGTCCCCGGCGGCACGCGAATCTCAACATCTGGCCCGTCTTTGCCCGCTTTCAGGCTGCCGTGACCGTTCATCCCGCGATCGGCTCGCCAATGTTTGTGCCCAACCAAATTGGTCAGACTGCTGACGTTCTCGTCCGCCATGATCCAAACATCGCCACCGTCCCCACCATCGCCGCCATCCGGCCCGCCGCGCGGCACATGAGCCTCCCGCCGAAAGCTCACCGCCCCGTGCCCTCCGTCGCCAGCCAAACATTCAATCGTGTACCGATCCACAAACATGTAGCGGGACTGTAACCGTAGCCGAGTCACTCCGCGACTCAGATTCGTCGGCCTTATGCCAGCAACTCGTGAATCGGCGTCGGGTCGTCGAGCACCGGGTTCGGGCGACCGGCGTGATCGAGTACACTGAGGTGGGGGTCGATGCCGAGGCAGTTGTAGATCGTCGCATGAATGTGCTCGGGGCGAACCGGGCGTGTTGCTGGGCGGTAGCCGTTCGCGTCGGTTGAGCCGACAATTTGGCCGTTCTTCACGCCGCCACCGGCCAATAGACAGAACATCGAATTGCCCCAATGATCGCGGCCGGGAGTTCCCATGCTGCCCGGCGGGCCGCCGTTGCCGCCGTTGTTCATATTCGGCGTGCGGCTGAACTCGCCGCACAGTATGACGAGCGTTGAATCGAGCATCTCGCGCTCATCGAGATCGGTCAGCAACGTCGCGACGGCCGCATCGACCATCGGCAGGTAGCGTTCCATGCCCGCTTTCAAATCCCAGTGATGATCCCAGCCGCCGTAATGCACGGTGACAAACGTCGCTCCCGCCTCGACCAAGCGGCGAGACAGAAGTGTGCTCTGTCCCCAATTATTGCGACCGTACCGATCGCGTAGACGCGGATCTTCCAAGCCGATGTCGAACGCTCGGCGAGCCTTCGCGCCCGATACAAACTCGTAAGCGTCGGTGTCGAATTGATCCATCGCGTTGAATAGCCCGCGCCGTTGCACGGTGCGCGGGATTTGATCCAACTGTCGATTGAGTTCTCGCCGACTTTCCAGCCGATCGACACTCATCCCGGGAGCCAAGTTCAGATTCTGCACCTGATAGTTCGCCGCGTTCGGATCTCCTCCCGGTTGGAACGGGTCGTATTGAACTCCCAAAAAGTTTCCGCCGAAGTATCCGGGGACCAGCCCAATGCTGGCAGCATACGGGACAGCAACATACGCCGGCATGTTGGGATCGCGCGCCCCGCGCTCGCGCGCAATGATCGAACCCAAACTCGGAAATCGGCCGGCATTCGCGGCACCGGAGACACCCATGTGCTTCGACGTCAGCATCAAGTGACCGCCGGAAAAATGATCGCCGTTGTCGTGATACAGCGAACGGACGATCGAGAACTTGTCCGCCACTGCTGCCTGCAACGGGAACAGTTCCGAAATCTCGAACCCCGGCACATTGGTCGGGATCGGCCGCCACAACCCGCGTACTTCCGATGGAGCTTCCGGCTTCAAGTCGTACAAATCCAAATGGCTCGGCCCGCCGTCCAGCCAGATCAAAATTGCCGATGTGTTTTTCTTTCCGAGCGACTCAGCCGAAGCCGCTTTCGCTCGCAACACTTCGGCCAAGCCAACGCTCGACATCCCCGCCACGCCAAGTTGCACGAAGCTCCGGCGAGACATCCCATCGCAGTATCTCGCGGACAAACCAGCGTCGATCTTCAACATGATCGGGTCTCCAAATCAGGTGGGACTATTCAGGCGAGAGCACGTCAGGACGGAGAATTCTGTTGGAATTATCGGCCACCGACCGGGCGACGCATTATCAACGGCTGATAGAATCGGCTCAAGCTTGAATTCTCAGAAAGCTCGATTCGCCGAAAAATGGTCTGATTCAAATCACGCGGAGGTTGCGATGTCTGTCACACGAGTGTTCGCTATGTTCATGCTACTGTTTAATAGCGGCTCCACGTCGTTACTCGCCGAACTGGTCTCTGGGCCGGACGAGGGAAATACGCTCGACAAGCTCAAGGTCTTCGTGGCTGCGGGCGAATCGGTCGGCAAGGAACTGGACGCGGTCGCCAAGCGGAAAGACAAACCGACGATTTACGTCTTCATTCCGTCTGACAAATTCACTCGCCCAATAGCCCGCTTCCTGCGCGGACTCGATGAAAAACTAAAGGCCGAGCGACCGGACATCGACGTGTTCGCCGTGTGGTTGACAGACGAAAAAGACAAAGCCAAAGAACATCTGCCGCGTGTGCAAGAATCCTTGAAGCTGAGCCGCACTTCGTGGTGCGTGTTCCTCGGCGAAAAGACCGGCCCACCGGAATGGGGCATCAACCCGGATGCCGACATCACCGTGATTATCGCCAACGGCCTGAACGTCAAACTGAGCACCGGCTATCGTTCGATCAACGAAACGGAAATCCCGAAGGTCTGGGAAAAGCTACCGCCGAAGAAATGAAAACGGTGGATCATTGGGAATTCCAAATCGCAGCAAGCACGCTGATCACAACGTGATCTTCAGTCTGGAGGGTGGTTCAAAGCGCGATCACCGCATCGTCCCGGTTACTAACCGACGGGCTTCAACCTGAACCGCGCGAGTGCGACGAGCTGGTCACGTTCCTGAAGGACTTGCCAGCGCCGGTGGAGCATTCTCCAGACGACGACGCGCTGCGGGACGCGCTTCAGAAAGGTGAGCGGCTGTTTGCGAAAATCGGCTGTGCTGCGTGTCACCCGCCGCAATTAGGAGAGGTCGCCGGAATCTACAGCGATCTGTTGTTGCACGGCATGGGACCGGATAGTGGCGATTCCGGCAGCTACGGCGTCTTCGTTCCCGATCAACTCCTTCCGAGAGCGAAGCCCCGATCCCCGAACTGACGGCCGTCCCATCATTCGGCGATGGCCGATTGCGGACGACCAGCTCACAAACTTTGCAAACGGTCTCCGATGACCTCAACGGAGCGACCTCACAAGAATGGCGCACCCCGCCGTTGTGGGGCGTGCGAGATTCCACTCCGTACCTAACCTACACGTCGGTCGAGCCAAGACACTCGAACAAGCCATCGCCATGCACGTCGGCGAAGGAAATTCCGCCGCGATCAAGCTCTTCCAGTTGAGCAAAACCGAGCAATCGCGAGTGCTTGCGTTCCTACGCACGATCGTTGTCTCGGACGTGATCGTCGCACGAACGAAGTAATGCCTCAGGGCTTTGGCGAAAAGTCCGTGAGCGTCATGTAGACCGACTCCACCTTGGCGACGATCTTGCCGTCCTTTTCCGATTCATCACGGGCCTTGTGCCAATCGGGATCGGCCTTAAAGGCGTCCCACGATTTCTTGGCCGCTTCCGGGCTGGCATGCCACAGGACGTAGATCAGCGTGTTCTTCGACAACTTCTCGTCCGTCGGCACCCAATATTGACCGTTCTTCATCCCGTGCTTCTCGAACAACCGCACCGTGTGATTCTTGAACCGAGCCAACAGCGCCGGCAACCTTCCTTCGAGTGTTGTGTACGTCCGCAGTTCGTACACGCCGACAGTTGGTTTCTCTTCGCCGATTGTGACTCGCGATTGCCCGACGATCAGGCCAAGCACGACACACAAAGCGATACCGCACATCGTCATAAAACTTTGCTTCATGATGAAACTCCTAAGTTTTCTTGAATGAGTGATTTCGGCGAGCAGGGCGACGTTAGCCGACGTGAGTCGGCTTACGCCACCTCGCTCGCCAAGATTTAGAATCAGTTGGCACGAACGGTTCGGCTTGACTTTGCGAGTGTCGTGGGGCACGCTGCTCGCGGGCTTGGCAAGAGCTTTTTGCGGAGGCGATCATGCGTCGCGTTTTATTCGGTTTGGGAGTTGTCGCGGCGAGCGTTGCGGCTCCACTGTGGGCGGCGGGTTTGGATGAGGATACCGTCAGAAAGTCTCTGTTGGAACGGTTCGACGAGAATCGCAACGACAAACTTGAGCCACTGGAAGCCAAGCAGGCGCGCACTCGGATGCGGAATCTGCTGGAAGATAAGTCGGAACGCGAGATCAACATTCATACCTGGCGCGACGATGTGAAACCGCTGCTGATGACGTTGGACCCGGACGAGGATCGCCGGTTGACTGATAAGGAACGCAGTGCCGCAGTCGTAATGCTGGAACGCTTGATTCCGAAGGTCACTCTGGATGAGAGTCGCGGCAAAGAACAATCGTCGGTGGGATCGAGCAGCGGCGAACGGAAGCGGGAATCTGGCAGCCGACGATCGAGCGGCCAAGGTTACAGCAGCGGATCGGGTGGTTATGGCGGAATCGTTGGTTCGTGGACGATGGGTGGTGGCGGCTGGGGCATGAATCGAAATTACGGACTCGGCAACGGAACCCCGATTGGTGGCAACTCATTCAACAGCGGGAGTTCTTCGTTCGTTGCATCGAGCGCAAGATCCGGATTCTTTTCGGGAAGTGGCTCTGAGATCACGAATCCCGCCAAAGGGGATCTCAGTACTGCGGAATCGCAGAATGCCACGAAAGTGGCCGGCATCGATCAAACTCGACGACGTAATCCTGCTTCCGAACCGCTCGTCGATTGTCCGATGGGAGCGCCCCCCGGCTCCTCGTCGATCGGACCAGGAATAAAACCTGATGGCCATCCTGGGAAAGACAAACCCGGTTCGCCTATGGGGCCATCATCGCCGGATCGGCTGGGTGGGGGTGTCGATACGGCCGGTACAGGTGACACGCCGAAACCGGGGGCACCGGCTGGACCGAAATTGATCCCGCCCGTGCCGAAACCAGGCTTCTGATTCGTGGTATTGGCTCGCTTATCAGGTCATACCGCCGCCAACCGAGTTCGTGTGATGCCCGCTTTGGATTTTTATCGCACGAACAGTTTCTGATGAATTAACGCGTCGGCAGCGATCCACAGTTTTCGCCATTTTGGTAGCGAGACATGTTCGCGAAAGACATCGAATCCACGACGTTCGATCTCGCGCAGCAGGCCGCCGTACAGTTGCAGCATCGCTTTGAAAATCGGTTGCCCGTGCGGCTCAAGGTCGGAAAGCAACGCTTCGGCCGAAGTGTAATACGACTTCGCACGATCCGCCTCGAACGCCATCAGCGACCGAAACCGGTCGTCGCACCGTTGAGCCAGCAGGTCATCCACCGTCACTCCGTACCGCCGCAGATCGCCTTCTGGCAAATACACACGGCCGGCTTGAGCGTCCTCGCCGACGTCGCGAAGAATGTTCGTCAGTTGAAAGGCGGTGCCGCAGTCGATCGCCCGAAAAATCGCCGCATCACCGTGAAAGCCCCAAATGTGAATGCAACACAGCCCGACTGCGCCTGCCACTTGATAGCAGTAGCTGGACAATTCTTCGAACGTGCCGAACCGGCAACGCGGCGTAGTCGTGGTTCCGCCGCTGGACACACGATCCGTCCAGGTAATGTCCGACTCCACGCCGTCGATCACGGCAAACAAGTAGTCAGTCGGAATCGCGAATCGCCTTACGATGTCGCGAACCGTCGGCAACACGCGGCACGCAGGCTCGATCCAGTCGGTCAGTCGAGAGTCTGACCATTCGGAACTCAAGACTTCGATCAACCTTTGCCGCCATATGTGCAAATCATTCAGCCGCTGCGATGAATCGCGTGCCGCGTCGTCGCCAATGTCGTCGGTCACGCGCATGAAGGCATACAACGCACACATCGCCCGATATTGCTCGCCGGGCAAACCGCGAAACGAAAAAAAGAAATTCCCAGCCGTCCGCTTCGTCAGCCGTTCGCAATCGTCGTAACAGTCATCCAACGACGAACGGCTCATTCGGAATCCTTCGATGACAACACGGTTTTCAGCGACAGCGTCATGCAGCAGTTTATACAGCGATATTCGGAGAACAGCACCTGGTCAATCAGTTCCGGTTGGTCCTTCCAGGTCGTCGGATCGCCCGCATGTTGACCTCGGTGAAGGCGACACGGTGCGGCCTCGGCTGGATGTCATAGACTTTTGGGCGACGGCAGTCGCGTCCTTACTTGCTAGGCGCGAGCATCAACGTTCGCGACGCTTGGGAGCCGGATTACGGCCGCTCGGATATGTGAAAAGAAGACGAGTCATTCATCAGGTCAGGCTAGGTGAAGCATGTTTGTTCGGACATTTGTGTTTAGCGCCGGGATATTTTTTGTAGTCATCGCCATGAATTCGCGATTGGCTGTTGCTCAGACGGCAGCGCCGCAGATCGAAATCTTGGAACGGCGGGTGATCAGTTGGAAGCCGCCGTTGTATCACGGGTGGCCGACGCTAGCTCAGCGGAAGGATGGGGAATTGTTGCTCGCGTTTTCGGGCGGTCGCGAGAAGCATGTCTGTCCATTTGGGCGAGTCGAATTGATGCGATCGAAGGACAACGGGATGAATTGGGGCTGGCCGCAAGTGTTGCTCGACGGCCCGATTGATGATCGGGATGCCGGGGTCGTTGAAACGGTGAAAGGCTCGATTTTGGTGACGACGTTCACGTCGTTGGCTTACGAACCAGTGTTGGCTCGCGCGGAGAAAGCCAAGCCGGGGGAACCGGGATTCTTTGAAGATCCGAAGCTGCTGCCAGAATGGCGCGCGGCTCACAACCGCGTCTCGGCAGGGCAACGGCAGACGGAGCTGGGGACTTGGATGATTCGCTCGACCGACGGCGGAGTGACTTGGTCGGCGCGATATGCGGTGCCGGTCAATAGTCCACATGGGCCGGTTACATTGCGCGACGGGCGGCTGATCTATGCGGGCAAGGCGTTGTGGAAAGATGGCCGAGTCGGAATTTGCGAATCATCCGACGACGGGCAAACATGGACTTGGTTGGCAACGATCGCTCCGCGAACCGGCGATGACCCAAAAGACTATCACGAGCTACATGCCGTCGAAGCAGCGGACGGGGTGTTGATCGTTCACATTCGGAATCACAACAAACCGAATGAGCAAGAGACAATGCAAACAGAATCGCGCGACGGCGGCAAGACGTGGTCGGTGCCGCATCCGATTGGCGTGTGGGGTTTGCCATCGCATTTGCTGCGACTGCGAGACGGGCGGTTGTTGATGAGTTACGGATATCGTCGCATGCCGCTGGGGAACCTGGTGCGAGTCAGTGCCGATCACGGGAAAACGTGGTCTGCGCCGTTGACGATAAGCGACGATGGCACATCGGGCGATCTCGGATATCCGTCTACAATTGAATGCGAAGACGGCATGATGATCACGGTCTGGTACGAACTCTTGAAAGGTTCGCCGAACGCACAGTTGCGACAGACTCGGTGGCGGTTCCGTTGAGCTTCGTTTGCCAGGCCGTTGCGGGAGACGGGCCCTTGCTATTCGACTTTCCGTTCCTAACGGCTGCCAGTCTGATACGATGCTCGCCCTGAGCATCGGATCATCCTTTGAAAAATGAGGGGCTTCGTTGACGTGAAGATCGCACTGGCACAACTCAATCCGACGGTCGGAGATTTGCGAGGCAATGCAGAGCGCGTGTGGAAATCCGCCGAGACAGCCGCAGCCGCCGGAGCCAGCTTGCTTGTCACGTCCGAGTTGATCATTTCCGGTTATCCTCCGAAAGATTTGTTGCTGCGCGACGGGTTTGCTCATTCCTGCGATCGGACAGTCAGTGATTTGGCGAAGTCGTTGCCGCGCGGACTGGCGGTGTTGGTCGGGCATCCGACGAAGTGGGGTGTGACGGAAGGTCGGATCGCGAATGCAGTCAGCTTGCTGTGCGACGGTCAAGTCATCGACACCATTCACAAAACGCTGTTGCCGAACTACGACGTCTTCGATGAGCAACGCTACTTTCGGCCGGCCGAACGAGTGCGGGCACTACAATTCGGTGAGATGAAACTGGGCGTTCACATCTGCGAAGATGCTTGGTATGGCGAACCGCACACGTTTTATCACGAGCGGCCGTTGCAGCAGTTCGACCCGGTGGCAGACCTTGTCGCCGACGGCGCGGACCTGTTGATCAACTTGTCGGCCAGTCCGTTTGAAAAGGACAAGCCAGATCGGCGATTGAACATCGTGCGGAGGCATGTGTCGAAGCATAGAAAGCCGTATGTGTTCGTGAATCAAGTTGGCGGCAACGACGATCTGGTGTTTGACGGCAACAGTTTGGTGCTCGATTCGGCCGGAAATCTGCTCGTGCAACTCGCGCCGTTTGCGGAAGACCTACAAGTCGTAGAGGTCTCTGTGCCCCAGACTAGCCCGCTCTCGCCAAGAGCAAGTGCGGTGCGAACGGCTGATTCGGCACCGTTCTCGGCGAGAGCGGGATACTCTGGACCGCGCAGCCGCGAAGCGGACTTACTCGACGCGCTCGTGCTCGGCTTGCGAGACTACTTGCGGAAGAGCGGCTTCACCGACTGCGTGCTGGGCTTGAGCGGCGGGATTGATTCCGCGCTGGCGGCGTACATCGCTGTGCAGGCGGCAGGAAAGGATCACGTTCACGGATTGCTGATGCCCAGCCGGTTCAGCAGCGAACACAGCGTGACCGACGCGCGGCGACTCGCCGAAAACTTGGGGATCGATCACGCAATTGTCCCGATCGACGAGATGCACCGGGCCTATGAAGCGACAACCGTTGTCGGCGACGATCTGAAATCGCAACCGGCTGGGTTAGCCGATCAGAATTTGCAGGCGCGCGTTCGCGGAGCGTGCGTGATGATCCGGTCCAATCGCTACGGTTGGATGGCGCTCGCCACGGGAAACAAGAGTGAGCTGGCGGTCGGATATTGCACGCTGTACGGCGACATGGCAGGCGGCTTCGCCGTATTGTGCGACTTACTGAAGCGAGACGTGTACGCCGTCTCGCGATACATCAACGACGTCCGTGAACGGCGCGAAGTGATCCCGGTCAGTTCGATCACAAAAGCGCCCAGCGCGGAGTTGGCTCCCGACCAGTTCGATCAAGATACGCTGCCGCCGTATCCGGTGCTCGACGCAATTTTGGAAGGGCTGATTGAGCGGGAAGAGTCGGTCGCCTCGCTGATTCAGAGCGGCAAGTTTCCGGCCGAAACTGTCCGCTGGGTCGCGACACGGCTTGACCGGAACGAGTTCAAGCGCCGTCAGATGCCGCCGGGAATCAAACTGACCTCGCGTGCCTTCGGCTCCGGTCGGCGAATGCCGATGGCGGCAAAGTTCGATTGATTCCAATCAGAATGATTTATCCCAGAATAATGAACGCCGCATTTGAAGTTCGAGGAATTCTCGATGAGTACAATCGTTGTTCGCACGCCAGCTTCTCAATGTGAATTCGGCATCGGCGCGGCGGACATCACGCCGCCGGTGGGGATGTATCACCGGATGTGGGGCGCGGCGGTTCATGACCGTTCGACCGGAATTCATCGGCCGCTGCGAGCGGCTGTGGTAGTGCTGAGACCGCTGCCGAATGCGGCGGTCGAATGGCCGGAACTCAGCGGTGTACCTCGACCTCAGACGGTCCTTGTGTCGCTCGATCACTGCCTACTGCGAGCACCCGAAATGGAGGAGTTGTTTCGCGGCATTCAAGAGTTGACTGGGTTGAATCGAGCCGAATTGTTGATCACGTTTTCGCACACGCACTCGGCCGGTTATCTGTCTCGCGACCGAGCCGAAATGCCAGGGGGCAATCTAATCGGGCCGTACCTGGATGCGTTGCCGAGCCACATCGCTACGGCGTATCGGGCGGCGGAAGACAATCTTCAGCCAGCGACGATGACTTACGGTTCAACGACCTGCGACATGGGCGCGAATCGCGATTACTTCGATGACGCACGGAGCCATTTCGTGTGCGGCTTCAATCCCGACAGCGCTGTGATGTTGCCGCTGAATGTGATCCGCGTGACTTCGGCGAATGGTGACAAACCTTTGGCGACGATCGTCAATTACCCGTGTCACTCGACAACTCTGGCTTGGGAAAACACTCTGGTCAGTCCCGACTACATCGGAGCGTTGCGTGAAGTTGTGGAGCACGAGACCTCGGCACCGTGTTTGTTTCTGCTCGCGCCGTGCGGCGACATTGGGCCGCGAGACGGATACGTCGGTGATGTGTCGGTGGCGGATCGCAACGGCCGACAAGTCGGCTTCGCGGCACTGAGCGTTCTCACCGGGATGCCACCGCCAAATACCGATCAGGTTTATGCCGGGCCGGTCTTTTCCGGAGCGACGCTCGGCGCGTGGCACTGGGCCAAGTGGAACGAATCGCGGGCCGCAGCGACGTCTGCGGTGAAGCATGTCTCGCTGCAAGTCGAGCTGTCGTATTTACCGACTCTGCCGAAAGTCGCCGAGGCGGAACAGCGGCATTGCGAGTTAATCGCGGAAGAACAGACGGCTCGCGCGGCGGGGGATGTCGAACGCGCGGCAACATTGCGGACGCTCGTCGAACGGCAGTTTCGTTTGTTGCATCGCATTCGGCCGTTGCCACCGGGCGACTTTTATCCGATGCCCGCTTGGGTCTGGCAGTGGGGCGATGCCTTCTGGATTGCGACCGAAGGAGAAACGTATCACTTCGTGCAGGCAGAGTTGGCTCGGCGATTTCCGCATCGCCCGCTAATCGCGATCACGTTGGCCAACGGCACGAATTGCAGTTACGTTCCGACTCGCGAAGCCTTTGATCGGCAGGGACTGTATCAAACGGAGGTCGCCTTGCTGGCCCCTGGTAGCCTTGAGCAATTAACCGACGCACTTGCCGAGCGTATGAGCCAATGGAATGAATCACTGGGAGAACGTGGCCGCGAGCAAGCCTGAAATTGCCACTCGCGTGATGAGACGACGGTCTCCGAAATTCAAGAAACGTTCTTTCTCGCTTGCCGCGTGCGTTGTGCTGGCCATTAGCGAGCGTATCATTCGCGGTGTCGTTGGAAATTCCATTGAGCGGCATCATGCGTGAGTCTCTTCGCTTCACAAAAATGGCCAGACGAGCCTGCCGCCAAACTTTGAGTTGGTGGACTGTGAGAGCGTTCTGTGCCGTGTGGTTTACGCTGACATCGGTTGGTTTTCCGGCCGCCTTGCAACAATTTGGCGGGTCAAATTGTGCGAGCAATCCGGGGCAGAATTGCCGCTGCTCGATCACCAAACGGATGTCTGGGACGTGCTGTTGTAGCCGTGATTCCAAGCCGCAAACCGCGAAGTCGTGTTGCTCTGTCAAACGGTCTGTTCCGAAGCTGACGGAGACAGCAGCACCAAGTTGTTGTTCATTGAAATCAAAAGGCCTGCGTGTATCCGCAACGCCTCAAAAAAGCGAACTCAGCGTTTCTCGTTGCGATTGCAGTTCCGATTTCCCGGAAAGCGTGTCGCTCGTCCAAGAGCCACGATTACCGGCGACGGTCTCGGTGATCTCATTGCCGAAGGCGACCGTCGCGTTTGATGCGCTCCCCGTCGAGTGGGTTGAGAGCGCGTTGCTTCAGCCTCCCGTGCCGCCGCCGAAGATCGTCCTCTAAGACGTCGCAGTGGTCTGACCGGTTGAAAGGTTTTTCACTCGTCGAGTGACATGACCGCGCATGGCTGCTTTGGCGTCTGATGTCGTCCTTGTGCCTTTTCACCCCAAGACATCAGAGGACTCTTTCCATGAAGACTTTTTCTCCGCGCCGAGTGCGCGGCTTTACGCTCATTGAACTACTCGTGGTGATTGCGATCATCGCTATTTTGATCGCGCTGCTGTTGCCCGCCGTGCAACAGGCTCGCGAGGCGGCGCGGCGCAGTCAGTGCAAGAACAACCTCAAGCAGTGGGGGTTAGCTCTGCAAAACTACGAAAGCACATTCCGAGCGTTCCCTTTAACGAACGCTCAGAATTACTTGCCGAACACGCAGGGCTTCTCGCCACAGGCCCGATTGCTGCCGTACATGGAGCAGGCCAATCTGCAAAAAAAGTTGGATTTTGCTCAGCCGGCGTTCACGGGTCCGTTCAACGCGCTGGTTCCGAATCCGTTGTTTGCCGCGACGTTCGCTTCCATTCTTTCGGTCGCACTTTGTCCAAGTGATCCGGCCCCGGCTCAAAATGTCGGAGCCGGAGGAACAATGTATTGCGGGATCAACTACATGGTCAGCTACGGCAGCGGGAAGGGGGCAAACTACGATTTGCGGTGGCGGACGGACGGCGTCGTTTTTGAAAACTCCAGCGTCAAATTCGCCGACATTAAAGATGGGACTTCCAACACCGTGGCCATGAGCGAGGCGGTTCGCAGCGTGGGAGCGGACTTCACGTTGGCGGCCGGAGCTCTCCCTCCGTTTCCGTATCAAGCCACGCTGAATGGATCAACCGGAGTCAATTCCGCTTTGCAAACGGTGCAGGGGCTCGCTCCGACCGGAGGCGCGTGGTCGGTGTTCAACGTCGGTGGCGTGATTCAAAATCCCAACCTGAGCACCGTCTGGCCCACGATGACCAGTTGGCGCGGCGCGGCGAGCGCGGCCTTGCGCGGTCGCGGGACATCGTGGGCACATTCGGGAGCATTGAGCACGTTGACGAACGGCTACAACCCGCCCAACAGCCGCATTCCCGATGTGGTGACGCACTTCACCGGCTTCTTCGGACCACGGAGCTTTCACGATGGCGGTGCTCATGCCGTGATGAGTGACGGAGCGGTGCGCTTCTTGAACAACAGCATCGACGCGGCCATGCACCGTGCGCTCCACAGCCGCGACGGTGGCGAACATGTGAGCAACTTTTAGGGCGGCGGCACGGAAACAACCTGCCACTTTTCCATCACATTTATTGACGAGGAGTGTCTCATGCGGTTTCACCTGATTGTTGCTGCCTTATGGTTCGGAGTGACGTCAGCGTACGCTCACGATACTTGGGTGCAGACCAACACGAACTTGATCCGATCTGGCGACGCCGTGCATATCGATTTGATGCTGGGAAATCACGGCAATGAACATCGCGATTTCAAGTTGGCCAGCAAGATCGACCTCACCGGTTGCTCACTGCGAGTTCATGCTCCGGAAGGCAAGAGCTACGACCTCAAGGACCGGCTGGTCGATACCGGCTACACGCCGAAGGAGGGCTTCTGGACGACGCGTTTTGCCGCGACCGCGCCGGGGATGTATTTGGTCGAGCATTCAGTGGACAAGATCGTCAATCACGGACAGCCGGTTCGTTCGATCAAAAGTGCCAAGAGCTGCTTTGTCGTGAGTCAATCGCTCGACAAGATTTCGCAGAACCATCCTGGCTTCGACAAAGTGTGTGGTCACGCACTGGAATTGATTCCTGTCTCGAACCCCGTCACTCCGATGGGACCGGGGCAAAAGATGTTTGTGCGACTGCTACACAAAGGACAGCCGCTGGCTGACTCGCGCGTATCGTTCATCCCGCGAAGTGAGACCTTGAAGGAAGGCTTCGACGAACGATTCGAACGTCAGTCGGACGCGAACGGCCTGGCCAGCTTCACCCCCAAGTCAGGCGACTATTACTTGATCGTCGCACATCTCAAAACAACCGAATCTGCCGACGGATACGCCAGCACATCATATTCCGCTACGCTGACGCTCTTCGTTCCGGAAGTCTGCCCATGCTGCGGTGAATGACCCAGCGGAGAGATAGTCAAGGAACTCGATGACGATCTCATCTTCACGACGTTCGGGTTTCACACTGATCGAGCTGCTTGTCGTCATCGCCATCTTGATCGCCCTGCTGCTGCCTGCGGTGCAAGTCGCGCGCGAGACAACTCGTCGGGCGGAGTGTCGCAATAACCTCAAGCAGTTGGGACTCGCTCTGCATAACTATTCGTCCACACATCGCGTTTTGCCGCCAGGCTATCTCTACAAGTCCGATCCCAACGGAAATGCGATGGGCTTCAGTTGGGGCACGATGATTCTGCCGATGCTGGAGCAAGGGAAGCTTTATCGCCAATTCGATTTCAACCGGCCGGTGTGGGACAACGCCAATACGGGTCCACGAGTCCGGCATCTGCGAGCGTTTCTGTGCCCGACCGATCCAATTTCCGAGCAGGACTTTGTCGAGATGGGAGGTCCGCCGCCGGAGCAATATGCGATGGGATGCTACGTCGCCAATTTCGGTCCGCCCGATTTGGATGCCAAACAGGAACAGCGCGATGGGGTCTTCAGCCGAAACAGCGCGACGAAAATGAGCCATGTGACCGACGGGCTGTCACAAACGCTCTTCGTCGGCGAACGAGTCAATGGTCCGTTCCGGATTGTGGCCTCGCACCGAATCCACTTTTCCTACGAAACGACGTGGTGCTGTGCCGTGCGTGAAGCGACCGATCCGACGGACGATCACGGCCACATGGTTCTATTTCATGCCAGTCACCCGCCAAATGACGCCGCCAGCGATGATCGCGATGTTTCCTCAGCTCACCAGTCGGTTTAAAATTCCCTGATGGGAGACGGTCGTGTTCGAGGTCTCAGTGTGAATATCAGCCTCGCGGTCTATCAAGCTCTCAGTACTCGCGCGGGTGGCGAAACCAATCTTGGCGATTGATGGCTGTGATCTGTCTGAAATCATCCGGAACGCGCGAGCGTCCGGATGGTGTGTTTTCATCTGAACCGGACGCTCGCGCGTTTCGGCTGATCAACACGCTGGGCGAGGGAGACTCAAACATGACCACACAACGCACCGTGGCAGTTGTCGGAGCTAGCCGCGATCGCCGTAAGTTTGGAAACAAGTCGGTGCGCGCTCATCAAGACGCCAGCTTTCAGGTCTTCCCGATCAATCCGCAAGCCGGTGAAATCGAAGGCTTGACTGCCTATGCCTCGTTGCGAGACGTGCCGGTGCGGCCCCTTGATCGAATCACCATTTATGTTCCGCCAGAGATCGGCCTGCGACTGCTCGACGACATCGCCGCGTGTCAGCCGCGAGAAGTCTGGTTCAATCCGGGCAGCGACAGTTCCGAGCTGCTGGCCGCCGCTCGGCAACGCGGGCTGCCGGTCATCTGCGGTTGCAGCATCGTCGATGTCGGCTTCTCACCCGCTCAATTCTCGGATCGGTGACGCTCGCTCTCGTTTCACGCTTCGGGTTAGTCACATGATAACTCTGCCAATCCGACGCGATCGCACAGCGACAACAGCGGGCATTCCGCACATTTCGGTTTGCGAGCGATGCAGATGCGGCGGCCGTGATGAATCAAGCGGTGTGAAAAATTGATCCACTCAGCTTTCGGCAGCAGCACTTGCAGGTCGCGTTCAATCTTTTCGGGAGTCTTGTTTGTCGTCAGACCGAGCAGTCGCGTGATTCGTTTGACGTGCGTATCGACCACGACGCCGGTCGGCAGTCCAAACGCCGTGCCGAGCACCACATTCGCCGTCTTGCGACCTACTCCAGGGAGCGAAACCATCTCGTCGAGCGTGCGTGGTAACTCGCCACCGAATCGCTCGATCAAGCCCTGTGCCATGCCGATCAGATTGGTCGCCTTCGACCGAAAGAAACCAGTCGATCGAATGATCTTTTCGACATCCGCCTGTCGCGCGGCGGCCAGAGCCACCGGGTTCGGATACTTGGCAAAGAGCATCGGCGTCACCAAGTTGACTCGTTCGTCGGTGCATTGAGCGGACAGGATCGTGGCTGCCGTCAACTGATAGGGGTTGTCGTGCTTTAGCGCGCATTCGGCATCGCCATAAGACATGGCGAGGGTACGAACGATTTTGAGTACACGTTGCTTTCGATCATCAGGCCGCGAGGCATGATCGGACTTTCGCATGGTCGAGTTGACTTTCCAGACGGCTTGCTCGTGGACGCGGGGTTTTCGAGAGCGCTAGAATCCAGCCGCGACAGTAGTTTTGCAAGAAGGACTGCCCCATGTCTGACGGATACCCACTGAATTACTTGGAAGGCCTGCGGTTGTTCAATGCCGAAGAGTTCTTCGAGGCTCACGACGCTTGGGAAGAGTTGTGGGCCGAGTCGATCGGTGACGAGAAGCGGTTCTTGCAAGGCTTGATTCAGGCGTCAGTGTCGCTGTTTCACTTCGGCAATGAAAACTACGGTGGAGCGAAAAAGTTGTACGAAGCGTGCCGAACCAAATTGGAACCGTTTCGAGCCGTACCGTTCATGGGGCTCGACGTGAATGCCTTCCTGGCCGACTACGAAACCTGCTTCGCCGAACTGATGAATCACACAGAAAAATATCCAACCGGCTTGCTGATAATCGACGAGCTGGTCCCAAAAATCCCGATCCCCAAAGACGTGCCAGCATGAATGAACCCTTTGACGTCCAAGACGAGTTGGCCCGATTCACGGGTCATGCGCCGTTGTTCCCGTTGCCGAACGTCGTGTTATTTCCGCACATGTGGCTGCCGCTACATGTCTTTGAACCGCGATATCGGCAACTTGCCGAAGATGCTTTGGCCGGAGATCGTTTAATCGCAATGGCCATGTTTGAACCCAACTGGGAAGCACTGTACGACACGAAATTACCGAAGCTGCATCCGGTCGTCGGCCTGGGTCGCATCGAATTGGATGAGAGTTTGTCCGGCGGGCGATTTCATCTCACGTTGCGCGGCTTGTGCCGAGCGCGAATCGTAGCGGAGCTAGACCTGCCGGAACCGTACCGCTCGGCCGAACTGAAGTTGTTGCCCGATCGCTATTCGGAATATGAAACGATCGACCGAGCGAACCGTCAGCGAGAATTGTTGGCCGGCGCGCTCGAACTGATGCCCGAATTGAATGCCGCGCCGGTGTTGCACAAGTTGATGGAAGCGGATATCCCGCTCGGCGTGTTGTGTGACTTGATTGCACACTCGCTGCAACTCAGCCCGGATGACGCTCAAGAATTGCTGAGCGAAATCGATGTCGATTCGCGCAGCGATCTGGTTTTGCAATTTCTGCGACAACGCTGTCGTGGCCGCGCGGCCGGTCTGATGGAACGCTTTCCGCCAGAATTCAGCTGCAACTAACAAGGACGCAACGCCGCTATGCCTGATTCCGCCGCGACTTTCGCGGAACTGATCGCTGAGTATCTCCAGTCCCGGCCGAATGCCCAAAAACTGAAGCCCGACCGTGTCGCAAAGCGCTTGGGCGTGCGGAAGCGGGACTTCGATGAATTCTTCAAAGCTTGGGACATTGCCGTCGGCCAACCGAACAAATCCAAACAAACAGCATCCGCCCCATCAGTCCCATTTGTTGCAGCGGTCCCCTCTGGCAGCGGGCGATTTCGCGGCCTCATCAAACGAGTCGGTGTTCGCGGCGGCGTGTTCATCGGGCATCCCCTTGAAACTGTCTCACGCGGCATGCCGGTCGAGCTGATGATCGGGACGAACGACTTGAAGGACGCTCAGGCGGGCGACGAAGTGCTCGTGCAACTGACGTCACGTCGCGCGGCGGCAGGCAAGCCGTGCGGGCGAGTGATCGAAGTGCTCGAGCGAGCGACGAACACGTTTGTCGGAAACTACGATGAGTTCGACGGGCAAGGTTACGTGCGAATCGACGGCCGCAACTTCAACGATCCGATTTGGGTCGGCGATCCCGGCGCGAAAGGAGCTGCGCCCGGCGACAAGGTCGTCATCGAGATGCTGCGGTTTCCGTCGCAAGCTCATGGTGGTGAAGCGGTGCTGACGCAAGTGCTCGGCGCAAAAGGTGAGCCAGGCGTTGATTTACAGTCGGTGATTCATGAGTTCGGCCTGCCCGATGACTTTCCCGCCGAAGTGCTACACGCGGCCAGTCAGCAAGCCGAACTCTTCGACGAATCTGACCTTCGAGGCCGGCTCGATTTGACGCACGAGACGATTGTCACGATCGACCCGGCGGACGCTCGCGATTTTGACGATGCGATTTCGCTCGCCCGCAACGAGGCCGGTCACTGGGTTTTGGGAGTCCACATCGCCGATGTGGCGCATTTCGTGCAGCCGGGCAGCCCGCTAGATCGCGAAGCTCGGCGACGCGGGACCAGCGTGTATCTGCCGACTCGCGTGTTGCCGATGTTGCCCGAAGTGATCTCGAACGGGCTGGCCAGCCTGCAACAAGGCAAGGTCCGTTACACGAATACAGCCTTCATCGAATTCACTCCCGACGGGATTCCGGTTCATACGGATTTCAAAAAATCGGCGATCAAGGCCACGCGGCGATTCGCGTACGAAGAAGTCTTGCCGATCATTCAAAACACCAGCACGGCGAAGGTGTCCGAACCTGTTCGGCGATTACTGAGCAACATGCACGAACTGGCGATGATTCTCCGCCGCCGCCGATTCGCCGCCGGATCGCTCGACCTGAATCTGCCGGAAGTGAAGCTCGACTTCGACAAGCACGGGCGAGTCAGTGGTGCTCACGAAGTTGAGCATGACGTCAGCCATCAGATGATCGAAGAATTCATGCTGGCGGCGAACATCGCGGTCGCCACGAAGATCAGCGACATCGGAATCGGCTTCCTGCGGCGAACTCATGAAGAGCCGGATTCACTGAAGCTGCAGGCGTTTGCCAAATTCGTGCAAGCACTCGGCTTTTCCGTCGGCGAACTGAATCAAGAGCGCGGTCGCGAGCCGCCTCGTCGGCCAAATCGCAAGTCGCAGACATCGCGACTCAAGTCGCGACCGTCGCCGCACGACAGCCCGATGATCGTGTCGAAGGCTGCATTGCAAAAATTGCTCAAGCAAGTCAGCGGCACTCCGGCGGAACATGCCATCAATTACGCGCTGTTGCGGAGCATGAAGCAGGCGAACTATTCCGGCATCCCGATCGGGCATTACGCGCTGTCGGTCAGTGAATACTGCCATTTCACAAGTCCGATTCGGCGATATCCCGACCTGACAATTCACCGGCTGTTCGATGAGTTCGCTACCGGCCGCACTCCGCGCGGGCCGAGCGAAGCAGAACTCGAAATCCACGGCCAACACTGTTCCGACACCGAACGTCGAGCCGCCATGGCCGAACGCGAGTTGACCAAACTAAAGCTCCTGGCCTTCATGTCCGACCGCGTCGGCGAAGAAATGGACGCAACGATCACCGGTGTCGAGCGTTTCGGAATGTTCTGTCGCGGCGTGCAGATGCCGGTCGAGGGGTTTATTCACATCAGCGTGTTGTCGGAATCCGACTACTTCGAGTTCGACGCGGCAAGCATCAGCCTTCAAGGTCGCCAAACCGGACGCAAGTTCCAGTTGGGCGATCGAGTCCGCGTGCAGATTGCGTTCGTGAACCTGGACCGCCGCGAACTCGACTTGCGCTTGGCGGCCGACCCCACGCGAAGTCAACGACCGTCCGCCAAGTCCGCTCCACAGGCAGATCGTCCACGCAAAAAGAAACGGCGATCGTGAATTGTGACGTGGAGCCTCACACCACGATGTATGGCATGCTGAAGGATTCCCGTGTCCGACCTAGAATCACGTTTTGAACGATTCCGTTCGCGAGCCGGGTTTGTGCTGGCTCCGCTGTTGTTTGGCGGGATTTGGTTGGCGGACTTCGAAAGTCTGCGAGGTCACGAGACGGCGCATCGACTGGCGGCGGTGATGGCGGCGGTCGTGGTGTTGTGGATCACAGAAGCGTTGCCGATGCCGCTGACCGCGCTGCTCGGTGCGACCGGCTGCGTGCTGCTGCAAGTCTCATCGGCTGAAAAGGTGTTTGCTCCGTTCGCGAATCCGTTGATGTTTCTGTTTGTCGGTTCGTTCATGCTGGCGCGTGCAATCGAGATTCACGGGCTGGATCGGCGATTGGCGCTCAGTGTGCTGTCGTTGAAATCGGTCGGAGGGCATCCGTCGCGAGTGCTGTTCGCGTTCGGAGCAGTAACGGCGTTCATCTCCGCCTGGATCAGCAATACGGCGACGACCGCGATGATGTTCGCAATCGGCTTGTCGATCTTGAAAGTCATGCGCGGCGACGGAACAGCAAACAGCCGGCTCGATCCGCGATACGCAACCGGGATGATGTTGATGACGGCGTTTGCCGCGTCGATCGGGGGCTTGGCCACACCGATCGGAACGCCTCCCAACGCGATTGGTTTGGGGTTCATTCGCGAGCATTTGAAAAGCACCGGCGCGAACATCGACATCACCTTTTTCGAGTGGTGTCTGGTCGGCGTGCCGGTCGTGTTGTTGTTGTACTTGTTCATGTTCGCCTACCTGAACTGGTTCTGTCCGGCGGGAGATACCGATCTCAATCGCAGCCGCGAGTATCTGGAACAACAACGTCGGCAGCTTGGCCCGTGGCGACAGGGGGAGATTTCGACGGCGATCGCATTCGTCGTGATGGTCGCCTTGTGGGTCACTCCGGGAGTCATCGCTCTAGCCTGCGGCGAACAGAGTGCTGCGAAAAAATGGTGCGATGCCCGCTTGCCGGAAGCGGTGCCGGCATTGCTCGGCGCGACTTTGCTATTTCTGTTGCCGGGTGGTTCGGGCCGTCGCGCGCTGAAGTGGAAAGAGGCGGAGCAAATCGATTGGGGCGTAGTCCTGTTGTACGGCGGGGGTTTCGCATTCGGCGTTTTGGCTGGAACCAAAGAAACCGGCCTGGCCGATATCCTCGGTCGCAACATGATCGGACTGTTGCCAACAGCGGGCAGCTTCGGGTTCCTAGTGGCGGCGACTTTCGTGGCGACGCTCGTCTCGGAAGCGACATCGAACACGGCGTCCGCGAACATTGTGATCCCGGTCGTGATCGCGATGTCCACGGCGGCCGGCGTCGATCCGCTAGAACCGGCCATCGGCGCAACCTTGGGATGCAGCCTGGGATTTATGCTGCCGGTCAGCACGCCGTGCAACGCGATCGTTTACGGCTCTGGCCTCGTGCCACTGAGCCGCATGATCCGCTATGGTTTGTTGTTGGATATCGCCGGGACGGTCGTGATTGTCGGTGTGGTGTCGCTGCTCGGCAGTTTGGTTCGCTGACCTTGGAGTGCTGCGGCTCGACGCAGCCTGGAATGATGACGTTGTTAGACGCCACCTTCGGTGCCACATGAGTATTCAACGCATAAACCCGGATTCTTCCAAGCGTTCGCCAGCCGGTCCGCCCAGCCTGAGAGCTGCCGTCGTCTATGTGTTGCTCCCTCTTGTCGTTGGCCTGCTATCAGAGGTCGCTCAGGGGCTCTGGCACGACTATTATTGGGGCATACCTTTCCTCGGAGGCGGGGAGTATAAGACGCGAACTCACACGGTCTCTTTTGACACTGTCGCGTGGCCGCTTTGGCTCTTATCAGCGGCGTTTTTTCTGATCGTTGCATTCTATTCGACAAGGCTAGCGACAAGACGCGGCTCCCTCTGGGTAGTCGGAACCGGCGTTGCAATCCTTGCGGGCGGACTGCTGCTCGCGATGGCGGCGTTGGGAGTTCTCATGGGTGCGTAATAGAGCGGGGCAAGGAGTATCGTGAATATCCGCGTCTAACCACCGCGTGCGCCGAGTGGCGGCGTCGGGCGGAATCAGAAGAACAGTCACAGGCCGCCACCGGGTGACGCGGGATGATCGCCAGGACAATGGCGGCTGTTGAACCGACTTGGTAGCGTCGATTTCTGGACTTTGAGAGTCGCTATTTCAAATGAATGGAGGGCTGCGTCGAGCCGCAGCACTCCAGGGTTTAAGGAGAGAACGATGTCACTTTCATTTACGCACTGTCTGATGTTGATCGCTGGTCTGATTTACGCTGATGACGCGGTGGACCTTAACGCGCTCAGCAAGGCGGACAAGGAAGCGGGGTTCGTGTCAATGTTCAACGGCAAAGACTTCACCGGCTGGCGATTCGGGGGGAAAGAATCACCGCCCAAAGAATTGCCGGACAACTGGTCGGTCGCCGATGGCCTCATCAAGTTGTCGGGAGGTGGCAAGCCCAACCTCGGCAGTGAGAAGTCGTATGCCGACTTCGAGATGAAGTTTGAATGGCGAGCGGTCAAAGACAAATACAACAGCGGCTTCTTCATTCGCAGCGGCGAGAAAGTCGGAGCGAATCAGCTCAATCTCGCGAAAGGGAGCGAGGGGGCGTTCATCGGCGGCAAGCTCACGGGAGCGACGCCCGTCCCAAAATTGCAGAAACCGACTGGTGAATGGAATGAGTGGCGCGTACTGGTCGTCGGCGAGAAGGTGACCTTCTGGTGCAATGGTGAACTCGCGTGGGAAGGGACCGGACTTCAACCCAAGGAAGGCTACATCGGCCTGCAAGCCGAAGGAGCCGCGCTGGAGTTTCGCAAATTGCGCATTCGCGAAGTCAAGTAGTCAAAGAACCGCTGCCCACCGAAATGCCGTAAACGTGGTGCAGTCGGGCGACTGTTTTGGACACTTCGGATTCGATTTGATCAGGGGGAATGATCCCGTCTTCGGCCAGCCATTCCGCCAGTTGTCGCAAGCATCCGTCGTCGAGATGCGGATTGAAGATCAACATCAAGCGGCGCTCTACAAGATCGCTCAAACTGCGCACCCATTCGTCGCGAATGACCGCGCGAACCGTGGACTCGGAACCGCCAAGTGGCGACTGCGGATCGATGTCCCGAACTTCCAACACGTCGCGGTCGCGTGACGTAGCACAGCGCTGAAGACGCAAGTGAGCCAGCACGCAATCGCCGACCTCTTCGGCCAGTGCGCGGCAGGTCGTGAGTTTGCCGCCAATCAGCGTCAAGATCGGGATCGGGCCGCGTCTATTTTCGGCGATCCAGTGACCGCGCGGGATTGACGATGTCGAGCCGGAGCAGCTGAACGGCAGCGGTCGAACCCCGGAGTATGACATCACGACATCGGTACGGATCAGCCGGATCGTCGGCAGCACGGTGTTGACCAGATTGATCAAATAGTCGACCTCGCGCGGATCGGCGACGGCGGTTTCCGGCCGGTCGCGAAACGGTTCGTCCGTCGTGCCGACGAGCGTTTGTGTCGAGCCAAACGGCAACACGAAGATCATCCGCCCGTCGCTCGCTTCGGCGTACAGGCCACCGTCGCCAAGTGCCGCCCGCAGTTCAGAATTGGCCGTAACGATGTGACTTCCTTTCGTTCCACCGAACAGCGGTGCCGATTGAACGCGCCAATCGGCGAGCGTCGCATCGCCCCAAGCCCCCGTTGCGTTGATGATCATGTGCGGCCGAATCGTGACCGGGGGATTGCGGCCCAGTCGGTCGATCAGCCGCACAGCGTCGCGATCAAGCTCCGCCAACGTGTGCGTGAATAGCTCGAAAGATCGGCCGTTCTCATTCGCCAATTGTCGCGCATCACGCAACAGCGCGACCGTGAATCGTTCGGGCGAAAGAATCTGAGCGTCAGTGTACTCGCAGAGCCATCGGCAAGATGTTGCGTTCGGGACCACCCCGTAGGACGGGCGCTCTTGTTCGTCTTGGAGCGCGCGACAGGCAAGAGTGCCCGTCCCACTTTGAGCCAGCCGATCGTACAGCCACAGCGCGACGCGAATCAGCCACAAGCCTCGTTCTCGAGCGTTCGGAAACTGACTTAACCACAGCTTCCCAAGCCAAGAATCATCCCAGCCGAAGTACGTCAGCCCGCTCCAGACCAGTCCGCCGAAACGATGACGCACCGGAATGCGCAGCCGCAGCGGCTTCACAAAATCGGGCGCAGTCTGCAATAGAATTTCTCGCTCGCGCAGTGATTCACGCACGAGCCCCAAATCGCCCCGTTCCAGATATCTCAGTCCGCCATGAATTAGCCGCGACGATCGGCTGGTTGCGCCGCATGCGATATCGTTGGCTTCAACCACAACGACCGACACGCCATTCAGTGCCAATTCACGAGCGACCGCCGCGCCGTTGATCCCGGCTCCGACCACGAGCACTCGCGGTGAATTCTCGGCTGGCTGCGTCATGTCCGTCATGGTGGTCACACTAACCCGAAGCGTCACCGAGGGCGAGCACTTCGTCACCGATTGAGACCTCTGGCGAAATGCCGCCAGCCGACTTTTCGTGATTTTTGACAGGCTTGGTTGTCGAAATTCGTTTTTGCCAGTATTGTAAGGGTGCGTCGCGGCTCATCGGAGTCGGTGGATCGAACGTAACTTCAAACAAATTCAGCCGGTTAAGCCATGAAAACGGCAATCGAAAACAGTGATCGGCAGTTCTTGGATCAGCTTCATCGGCTCGGCTCCGGGACGATTTCCGAGATTTGCGGCTCAGTCGGAGTCACGGCGACAGCGGTTCGACAGCGGTTGGTTCGATTGCAAGGGACCGGGTTTGTTTCGAGAGTCTTGGTTCGCAGTGGTCGGGGTCGGCCTCATTTTGTTTATCAAGTCTCTGAATCGGGGCTGAAGCAGCTTGGGGAAAACTACAACGATCTGGCTCTGATCTTGTGGCAAGAAATGCAAAGCATCGAAGAGCCAGTGCTTCGTGAACGAGTCGTACGGCGAGTTCGTGAATCCATGGTTCGGCGATACGGTTCGACCGATCGAAGCTGGTCACTGTCGGATCGAATGCAGCAGTTACAAGTGTCGCTGACCGATCGTGGGTTTGATGTCGAGATCGACATGTCGGGCGACTTGCCGATCTTGCGAGAAAACAGTTGCCCGTATTCCGAATTGGCTTCGGCCGATGCGGGCATCTGCGGGCTGGAACAAGAAGTTTTTGAAGAGGTGCTCGGAACGAAAATCACGCTCACGAAATGTTGCCGCGACGGGCATCATTGCTGTGAATTTCAGGCTGAATCCGTCGCCAGTTGACTTGATTGCATCGCGCGGTCGGGCCGCTAGAGTTCGTAGTCCCGCCTTCAGGCGGAACGAACGAAAGCACCGCCTAAAGGCGGAATCACAATCTAAAAACGGGCAAAATCATGAGCAGTTGGATCGAAGGACGGTTTGAAGAAAACGTGATTGTCTCGACGCTGGAGCAGGCGATGAACTGGGCGAAGGAGTCCAGTGTGTGGCCGATGACGTTCGGGCTCGCGTGCTGTGCGATCGAGATGATGGCCGTCGGAGCCAGCCGCTTCGACCTGGACCGCTTCGGAGCTGGGGCGTTCCGCGCGAGTCCTCGGCAAGCGGACTTGATGATCGTGGCCGGGACCGTCACCTACAAAATGGCCAGCCGAGTGCGGCGGCTCTACGAGCAGATGCCCGATCCGAAGTACGTGATCGCGATGGGAGCCTGCACGGTCGGCGGCGGCCCGTACTTCAAGTGGGGCTATCACGTCGTCAAGGGAGTCGATCTGGTTGTGCCGGTCGATGTGTACGTCCCCGGCTGCCCGCCGCGTCCGGAGGCTCTGCTCGAAGGGATCATGCGGATTCAAGACAAGATCAAGGCCCGCAAGCTCGGCAAGGGGATGACCGAAGTCCTCCCCGTCCCACACCACAGCGGAGTCGCGGCGGTGCCGAGCGTTTTGAACGTGTGAGTTGGCAAATGTCGAAGTTCCATGTCCGAGACACATTTGAGTTGCCTGAAAGGCGTCTCTTAGTCTTGGCTGGATCAGTCGTTGAGGGTGAGATCGCGGCGGGGATGTTCGTGCACGTTCCGTTCAATCCGAGATTCGGGTTGGTGGAGTGCATTCACGCCGTCGAGCGTTTGACGGGCGATCGTGGAGCCGAGTTAGCTCTTTGTGTTGAGGCTGATGAAGAACTCGCTGAGTTTTGGCGCGGAATCAACATTGACGACGAAATCCTTGAAGTTACGACCGGTGTTGAGGAGGCCGCCTGAAGGCGGAACTACGAACAATGAGCGCGATTCTGAAGATCAGCGACCTGCGAGTCGCCGTGGATGGCAAGCCGATTCTCAAGGGGGTGAACCTGGAGATCCGGCAGGGGGAGATCCATGCCTTGATGGGGCCCAACGGGTGCGGCAAGAGCACTCTGGCCTACGTCGTCGCCGGGCATCCGAAATACGAGATCACCGGCGGGTCGATTGAGCTCGACGGCGTCAACGTGCTGGAGTTGGACCCCTGCCAGCGAGCACGGCTGGGGATCTTTCTAGCGTTTCAGTACCCGGTGACGATTCCAGGGGTGAAGGTCTCCGACTTCCTGCGGCACGCGGTCTCGAATGTCCGCAACCCCGACCGGAAAGAAGGCGAGGGACTGATCCCAATGAAGGATTTCCGCAAGGAACTCAAGGATCGGATGTCCGAGATCGACATCGACAGCGAGTTCGCTCGGCGCTACCTCAACGACGGCTTCAGCGGCGGCGAGAAGAAGCGGATGGAGATTTTGCAGTTGTCGCTGCTGCGTCCGCG
>JANMIF010000127.1:0-2531 GCA_031375695.1 Planctomyces sp. | reverse complement strand
TTTCCCCTTACGAAAGCAGAAGCTTGGGGTACCGCTCCCGCACGGACATTCGCTGTTCGGCACCGTCTCCTCGGAATCTCACTGGCAAGCTCTTTCGTTCGTATTCGATCGAGCCTTTCATGGTTGAGCTTTTCACCGCCGAGCGTTTGACTCGGTCGCCGGAATGGTCATTCCGGTGTTCTTTGTCGCCAAAGAACAGCTCCCCACGCCAGCCGCGTTGAACGAGCTCGCTTGCGCAAGTCCGAACCCCACGGACGGGATTTTCACCCGCTTTGACCTTCGACTGTTTCAGCAGTCCAAGGCGAAACCAGACCGCAGTCCGGCTTCATCGACACGGCCTTGCCCGAAGGCAAGGGATGTCCGCATCGCCCGTATTCAATAAGGGACGCCTCGTTGTTGCGACACGTCCCGCCAAAACCATTGGATAGAACGCCGGGATTGCTCCGATGCTTGAGCGAGTTCCATACAAAGGGAACATCGCTCGATCAGCATTACTCCGACGAGCCTCCATTGAACTGGACGAGCCACTCACATGGCATCCAGCTCGAAGGGCCAGCGCTTGGGAAGTTGGCGTACTTCCGGTCCTTATCCTCAGTTGATGAGACCGAGATTCCTGGACCCGCTGTCCCCGTTAGGAGAAATCAGCTCGCTCACTCTTATCTCCGATTGGTATGTCGGACTTCGAGTGAATGCGTTTCACATGAGCATGACGACCGGCAAGCTTTCGCTGGCCTACAGGCCAGAGACTAGCGCCATTTGGAAATCGTTGTCACGAGTTTCTTTAACTCGCTTGAAGCAAATGCCCAACGGTGACCACTGAGCTCGGCATTTCCACCAGGTGTCTTTGGCGTCGCGTCCTGACTCACAAAGGCGTGTCGCTCGCGTCGCAGATTGTGTTCAAGACGTGTCGCTGGCGTCGCACTTGATCGCCGACGCGATTCTGGCAAGTCCGCGAATTGACTGGCGAAAGTCTTGGTCTGGCCGCAGCCGTTTGCTTTGTCAAAGTATTGGTACAAAGTACTTGGAAAAACAAAGACGGACCTGCCTTGCAGGATTAGAAGGAGGTCTTCAGCAAATCTCCGGCACGTTCCAGTCCACGTTTTGTTTTTGGCTGTGCGATTGGCTTCGCGGGAACATTGCTTTCGGCATCGAAGACTTCCTCGATCAGCCGCGAGAAGAGTTGGCGACTCTCCACAGTGGGCTCTTGTTGTTGCTGTTCCGCTTTTCGAACGGCGTGCCACCAATCGGGCGGAGTTCTGATCCCTTCCGCCGCCTTGCTGAGCGAGTCGACCAAGTAGGCCATCGGACTCTTGTGGAAATAACTGCGGCCGAATCGTTCGAGGGCCGCTTGAGTGATGTCAGTCCATTCGGCCACGAGTCGGGCCGGAAACCGACGTACGAGTCGGACGGCACTTGGCTGGTCGAACCCAATGGCCAGCAAGCCATCAATCAATGGAGATTGCTCGGCATTGGGCTGAAACTCGTTTCTGGCTGTCGTGGTGGTCAGATTCTCGTGGCGTTCAACGGTGACCGAAAATCGCCCTGGAGCAACACGCTCAATGGCCCATCGCTGTAACACTCCGGCGTCTTCCAACCGAATCAGTGTGCGGGAGATTTTGACCTTC
Source organism: Planctomyces sp. (assembly GCA_031375695.1). Taxonomy (GTDB): domain Bacteria; phylum Planctomycetota; class Planctomycetia; order Planctomycetales; family Planctomycetaceae; genus SXKJ01. Next base: position 906 of record JANMIF010000127.1, on the reverse strand, counting down.
ATATCCCGCAAGGCCAGTCTTGGTGACAGCCCCAACAAATCGACGGCCAGATGTCTCAGGTCGAAAATTGGCAGCCGTCCCGTTCGATAGCCAACTTTCAACAGGAAGAGAAACAACCGACGAGCGGCTGGGTCGAGTGATCGGTAACGCTCCAAATCAAACCGCATACTTCCTCCAATGGATTTCACCAAACTGAAGAACACCGGATTCCAAACGATGCGCCACGCTCGGCAGGAGTTCGGGTCCACCGGCAGGCTGTAGCTGAGAAATCCAAAGCTGACCCGGCGGTACTCCGCCTGATTCGGGTCGTAGCAGGCATCGCTCAGATAACTGACGACGGAAAGTCGTTCGAGGACAGCAGAGAATTGCTGGTACTGCCGTCCGCCGCGTCGAGTCTGGCTGTCAATGAGTCCCAGTTGCCGCAGACACCAGTGAGGCGTGGCAAACAGGCAGCCATCCGAGTCTGGTAGCGACAACGTCAACGCCAGAAGCCCCCAGAGATAGAGTTCGTCACCGGATGAGAGTCCCAACGGCGCGAACACCCGGACGTTGGCGGTCTGCCGACGACGTTGTGGGTCGGTGTAATGGTATTGAACAGCATGCACGAGATTGGGTGTCAGCGAAGAGCGTGCTTCCAACGGGCACAGCGAATGTTCCACGAGCGACAGTTGGCCGACACCAAGGGGAAGAGAAGCTGATTTCGTTAATCGGGAATTTGTGGAAACTTGCTTGAGCATGGTTCAAGCTACTACCACGCTTGCCGCGTCCTTGGAAGCGGCGATTTTTCTTGACGACCTTCCCTGTTTCGTGCCAAAGATTCTGTTGTCGAAACAATCACTTACGGCGAATTGCCGTTGGCAATCGGAGGCGCATGGGAATCTCAATCTGTCTGATCAATCAAAAGGG
>JANMIF010000071.1:0-17909 GCA_031375695.1 Planctomyces sp. | reverse complement strand
TTGAGATATTGGCGAGACACCAAAGGCCGAATGCCACCACCAGCCCCATCGGAATGAGGAACCAACTTCGAAACATCCGTTGATTCGCAGCGAGTTGCTCCATACCAATCGCCGCGAGCACCAGAATTGCCGTCGAGGACGCCATCACCCAGCGGTTGTACGAGAGCATGTTCAGCACTGGGAGTCGCAGAATTGTCACCAAGCCCGGCAAGTTCAATTGCCAACCGAGCGACAACGCCCACAACAGTGTCCAGAACCAGACCATCCCGCGTCGTTTCCGATTGCTCCAAGCCAGCGGAGCTAGCCAGAACGTGGCGATCAACCCGGAATAGGCCGCCGAACCACTTTCCGCTTGATTGCCGGCAACGATCCGCAACGAACCGCGCCGCGCGCTACCATCTACATCCGGCAACACGATCGACGGCAAGGCTCGGAATCCCACGGGCGGACGCTCTTCGACACCGGCCGCGCGAGCCTGCATCCGCGCCCCCGTCTTGGAGTATTCGACCATCGGCAGCAGAAACGGTGCAGCCAACAGAAATCCCAAGACCCAAGCGGCGGTGGCTCCGGCGGCGGTGGTCAGCGCGTGGCGATGATTTCGGTCACCCATGTATTGACAGCCAACTTGCCACAACGCGAAGAGGCCGGACGTCAGCAACACCAGCCCGCCAACATCCGGTGCCCCGGTCAACAACAGAACGCTCGTCGCCAGGGCCATCATCCAATTGCCAACACCCAACGGTCGCCGAATCGTTGCCGTCACCGACCACAACAACCAAGGTAACCAGCACACCGTTCCCGTCACCGGATATCCCTGCCACAACACCATGAAGCCGGTTAACGGCATACACCAACTGCTCGTCGCCGCCGGCCAGAACGGCAAGTTCAAGCCGCGCCGTAAAAACAAGTACATGCCGCTGCCCACAACAATCGCTTGCAGTAATTGCATCCACGCTAAAGTGACCGGGCTGGGCATCAAGAAGTACGGCCATTCCAACAGCGAGTACTTCGGCCAAGTCGTGAACGGTGCTCCGCAGTAGTTGGCGGGTTGCCATAACGGGATGCGACCAGCCCGAAACTCCGTGGCACAGAAATTCCGCCATGCAGGACAAATCAATACCAGATCGGCGAGCGTCTGATTGCGCGGTTCGATGTCGCGATATTCCTCGCGGTTGGGGAGATAGAACGTCGGCGTGGCGAGCAAGTCCACCGGACAAAGCACAGTCTGACCGATCAACGCCGGGCCGAACAAAAAAAGCTGTGGCACGATCCAGCCGGCCCAAAGCAACAACCGCGCCGGCCAGACTCGATGTGTCGGGACGTGGCCTTCCGCCGTGCCACTGATCACGGATGTTTTGGTGATGGCTCTGTCTTTGCGATTCATGACGGGGGACGCTCGGCGTGTTTGAAACCAATGGCCACCAAATTGCCCGCGGGCAATCCGATTGTCACGCGACCGAGGCCAGTGACAGACAAGCAGCTCAACAGCAGACTCTTCAATCGCGCCGGAAAAGGGAACAACTGCGCCCAGTACGACATGGGGTAGCGATTCCAAAACGAGAACACACTCACCGAAGTGAATCCGGCGGACGACAACACCCGACGAAAACTTATTGGCGAAAACAACTGTAAGTGTTCGATGTCGAAGATCGGCGATTTTCCACCAAGCAATTTCGCCGACAGCGCCCGCCGATTATGGCCGATCAGTACCAACGCCCCCTCTGGCTTGAGAATCCTCCACGCTTCGCGACACAACGCCAACGGATCGGGAACGTGCTCGATCGTCTGAAAACAAGTGACCACTCGAAATTGATCGGCGGCGAAAACATTCGGCTGAAACAACCCCGGACGAATCAGCGGACGCACCCGTGCATCCGAAGCCTCGATCGGCGCGGACGACGGCTCCATGCCGAGCACGTCGGAGAATTCCATGTCCAACAGCTCGTGCAGAAATGCACCGTCTCCCGTGCCGATGTCCAACGCCCCTTGCAAATCGGCCAGTTGTGGAACGACATGAGTTCTCAAAATCCTGGCATACGTGCGGCTGGCAAAGTGCGCTTCGGAAGAACTGCCAAATGCTGCCGCCTGATACAGCGAAGCCAGTTCGCCGGCTGCCGGCGCAGGACTGGCATAGACCAGATCGCAGCGACCACACAGCCACAACCGCCAGTGCATGTATTCCGGCATCTTCCGCGAGGCGAAGGCAAACTGATCGAGCTTTGACAAATCGACGTTTGCTTCGGCAAAGAGTTTCGATTCTTCACTCGATCCGCACACCGGACAGGGGCGTAATTTCATGTGGGCAATCATGCAGTCTTCTTTTCGCAAACCAGGACAATCTGCGCGCCCAAGAATCGTCCCAGTAACGGCACCCGCTCCAGCATTGGCTGAAAGAAGTAGATCAGCTTGGCGAAGAGTGTTGGACAAAACATCGGGACGAATCCGATGAATTCCATCGCAACCACGGAATACCCCGCCTCACGGCACCAGCGCCGCAACGTCGCGGAATAGTAGGACTTTTCTTCATGTTCGCGATGGTAGCGCGACACTTTTTCAATCACCTTTAGGATCGGATTGTTCCCATTGGGCTCGATCACAATGACGCGATCGCTGAGACGGACACAGTGTTTCAGCGCCGTGGCGGGATCGGAAAGATGATGCAGAACGCCCCGAATGATCACCGTGTCGAACGTGCGATTCGGGAAAGTTTCCGGCCGGAGCATGTCGGCAACCAAGAAATCAATGTCCTGATACCGATCCGCAGCCAACTTGATCGCCACCTCGGCGGCGTCGTATCCAGCAATCTGTAAATTGGGACGCGCGACTTTTAGTTCGTGCGTATGTGCCCCGTCGCCACAACCCGCGTCGAGAACCTGCTGGCATTCTGGACCAAGCCACTTCAATGTCGCTTCAGTCATTCGCCGGTTGGCGACCACCGAAGAAAAACCGGCGTTCGTTGTGTAGCGATAGCCTTCGTTCTCAAGCACATCTTGCTCAAAAACGGTCACGTTCTTCTTCAACTGCGTCATGACTAGCGGCCTTGAGAATTCTGTTCGCACGACCCTTTGGCACCGCCCGCTAGTGCCACAACCGTATATCCCAAGCAATCGTCTCCACCGCGTGAGCGCAAGCTGAGCTGCCCGACACAGGCCAGTAACACGATCAACGGCGACAGCACCAGCGCAACGGCTCGCCGAACGGCACTACCGATCGACGCACTGCCTTTCCCAAACAGCCAGGCCAGTAACATCGTCACGGTCTTGTAACAGGCCACCGTCAGTTCATTGCCGCGGGCGTAGACGGCGATCTCACAGAAACCCGATTCCGTCAAAAGCTGCCGCAGACCGCTGGGGGTGAACCGCCAGTAATCGTGCGGGATGAAATGCCAGCGCGCCGCGAACGGCACCGTCAGCATCAATCGCCCGCCCGGTAACAAGCATCGCCGCGCTTCCGCCAAAAACTGCTCCGGACGGCTGACGTGCTCAAGCGTTTCCGTCGCGAGAACGTTCTCGACACTCCCCTCCGCGACCGGCCACGCTTCGCCCGTGAAGTACGTCGTGTCCGCGACTTGATAGCCGAAATGAGATTGAGCATCCGCCGTGTCGATGGCCGAGTACGCAATCTCGCTCGGCATGAGCGGCCGATACGGCTGCGCTCCGCAGCCGACATCCAACAACGAGCTGTGGCAAGTCGGCAGCAGCACTGCGAGGTCATTCCAAATCGACGCGGCCTGCAAGTCCAAGAACCGGCGCAGTGCCGCCATCCAGCGGCCGCGCACACTGTTCGTCGCGGTGAACAGCGGCGGACGCCACGTTTCCGACTGGCGGTCGATCATGTTGTCTCTGCGCGGCAGCCAGTTCGTCATGCGTCGACTCCTGACTTCCGCTCATCGACGGCCGCGCGGACCTCGCCGTCTCGAATGATGCTTCGGCGAATGTACAACGGCCGGCGTTTGACCTCTTCAAACACCTTTGCCAAGTATTCCCCCAGCACGGCGATTGAGAATACTGACAGCGACCCGAAGAACATCACCGCCAGCAACACCGTCGTCAGGCCCTCCGGGACCGACCCCGGTGGGAGGACCAACCGCAGCACGATCTGCACCAGCATCAACACGATCGTCGACGCCAGTAATCCGCCCCCCATCACGCTGAGCATATTCAACGGCGTGTTGCTGAAGCTCAGAATCCCCTTTTTCGCCCAGCCGAGATTCTTGACGAGGTTGTTCGTGCTGCGACCAAACATCCGTTCGGGCCGGGCGTAATCGACCCCCGTTTGTTTGAATCCGGCAAAAGCACGCACGCCGCGCAGGAACAAGTCCCGCTCCGGAAACTGCAACAACGCCTGCACGACACGGCGGTCCATCAGCGAAAAATCGCCGGCATCGTGCGGCACGCGAACGTACGAAAAGAAATCGAACACGCGGTAAAACGCCTTGTACGCCAACTGCATGAACAACGTCGCCTCACGCTTCACGCGGCGGCCGTAAACCACGTCGAAGCCCTCACGCCATTGGCTGACGAACTGTTCGATCAACTCCGGCGGGTCTTGCAGATCGCCATCCAGCAGCACGCACGAATTCTTCGTCGCAACGCGCAGGCCGCTCATGAATGCCGCTTGAGAACCAAAGTTGCGTGAATGCGAAATCCCCAGTACGCGCCGATCATTCCGGCTCAACCCACGAATGATCTCTTCCGAATCGTCAGGACTGCAATCGTTCACGAAGATGATTTCGTGGTCGATGTTCAGCTTTCCGAAGACCTGCTTCAGACGCTCATACATGATCGGAATCGCCTGACCGTCCTTGTAACAGGCGATGATCGCCGAGACGCTGTGCCGCGTATCGAGCCCGAACTTCTTAGACGATCGCTCGTAAGCCTGCTTGTCCGGCAACGAGCGAAACCACTCGGCCGTTCGCAGCAGTCCGTCCCGCAACTCGGTGCGCGACTGCCAATCCAAACGCTCCTGAGCCTTGCTGATGTTCGCGTACCAGTCTGAAACATCCCACAGCCGTTGCGGCATGTTAAATCGCGGCTCAGCCGGAATTTCGAACAGCTCACCCGACAGCCGCGCGATGTCGGCGATCGTCGTCTTCCGCCCGGTTCCGATGTTGAACGAGCCGCCGTAATCGGACTCCTTCAGATTCAGCGCGGCGGTGACAAACGACTCGGTTACGTCATCCACGTACACAAAATCTCGCGAGATGTCCGGCCGCACGAACTGGGGATACGTCTTGTCCAATCCACAGCGGACGACGTTCGGAATCAGCCGCGACGAATCTTCCAGCGGACCGTACACGGAATACAGCCGTAAGTTCACGCACGGCAGTTTGAGATGCTGGCCGAAGTAGTACATCAGATTCGCCGCCGCCACCTTCGACACGGCATACGCACTGTTCGGAGCGGTGAGCGCTCCCTCGTTCGGGCCGGACGCATTGTCGCCGTACTCGGACGAACTGCCGGCATGGACGTAACACGCGATCGACTGCTTCGCCAACCGCTCCAGCAACCGCGTCGTGAAGTTGAAGTTCGTTTGATAGATCAATGAACTCTCGGTCTCAAACGAATACGCCCCGAACGCCACGCAGTTGAAGATCGTCCGTGGCTTTACGGTTTCCAACAGCGAGTCCAAGTTGGAATCGATCAGCAAATCCACGGCATGAACGCGGTCGGCCGAAACGTCCTGAAGCCGCCAAGCCGGGAGCCGTGACGTCGTCCCATGCACATCGTCCCGCGACTTCAACAACGTCCGAAACAAATTCGCGCCGATAAACCCGCTGGCTCCCAGCACCAGCACAGGGCCTTGCAAACGCCGCACACGCGACTCGAACAGTGCGGCCAATTCATCGGAGACATCACTCATCAAACATCACCTAACACGGCATCACCCGCAACCTGTAGTTGAAGTCGTGAGACTTCAGTCCGAAGTCTCACGACTTCGGCTGCTCCAAGCGGACCACTTCCAACAACGCCGTCGCATCCAGCCCACATTCGCGACGGTGAAACTTCTGAGACCCATAACGCCCGGAAGGATATCCCAACGCGATCCGCTGAACGAATCGCTTCGGCACGCAACCGTGAGCCAGCAGCTCGGCCGCTAGCGTCGACCCCGCGCTGCCATGAGCCACATGTTCTTCCGCCACGCACAACACGTCGGAGTGACGAATGTCATCCAGCAGCTCGGCGGGGAGCTCATCCAGCGGCAGTGCGGACAGACACCACAGATTCGGCCGCGATGGCTCTAGCAGTTCGCTGCACGGCTGCCACACCGATCCGGCCAGAGGTCCGACCACGATGAGCGTTGCGCCCGCGCCAGACACCAACTTTCGCCACGCCGCAAACGGTGGCGGAGTCCAGCCGCGCGGCTCTTCGCTCAAGCCCAACCGCAGATATGCCGGACATTGAATCGTCATCAACTGCGAGACCACGGTCGCGACATCGGCATCAAACGCCGGGATGAAAACTCGCATGCGCGACAGCGTGAGCAACGTGCCGTAATCCTCCAGCGCGTGATGCGTGCTGCCCATCACGCCGTAACCGTAACCTCCGCCGTTGCCCACCAAGACAACCGGCAGTCCGTGCAGACAAACGTCATTCCGGATATGCTCAAACGGCCGCGCGTAAATAAACGGCGCGATGCTGTACGCCCACGGTCGCATCCCCTGCCGAGCCAAACCGGCCGCGACCGACACCATGTTCTGCTCGGCCACGCCCGCGTTGATGAACCGCGTCCCCAACGCGTCACGCAACGGCTCGAGCGCGAGAAAGCCCAAATCGCCCGTCAAGAAGACAAACTCCTGAGTCCTCGCTTGCGCGACCAAACTTAGACAGAAGGCGTTTCTCACGCGTTGCTGACCTCCTGCAGAGCCTGCTCGTACTGCTCGGCGGAGATGGGCAAGTAATGCCACTCCATCCGGTGTTCCATGAACGAGACCCCTTTGCCTTTTACGGTCTTTGCGACGATCGCCAGAGGGCCGTCATCGGAACGCTCGCGCAGGGCCGCCGCCAATTCAAGGGGATCGTGGCCATCGACTTCGAGCGATCGCAGACCGAACGCCCGCAATCGTTCGGCCAACGGCGACAAATCGGCCACCTCTTGAGTCGTCCCGAAACCTTGCAGCCCGTTGAGGTCGACGATCAACGTCAAGTTGGTTAGCCGCTGATGCCGCGCGAAGATCAGCGACTCCCACATCGAGCCTTCGTTCCACTCTCCATCCGATGTGACGCAGTACACCTGCCCTAGCTCGCCGCGCAGCCGCTTACCCAACGCCAATCCAGCCGACAATCCCAAGCCATGTCCCAAACTTCCGGTAGCAAACAGAATCTCGTCGATCCCTCGCGCCGGCGGATGACCGCTCAAACGTGTGTCGTCCCGATGAAATGTTTTCAGGTCGGCGTCGACCAATCGCCCAAGTGTCCATAGTGTGATGTAGTACGCTCCCGCCGCATGGCCTTTCGACAAGACAAATTGGTCCGCCGGAGACATGACATCATGATGCAACGTCAACAGCAGATCCAGCACCGACAGATTACAGCCCAGATGCCCGACGCCACTTTCGTAATGCATCTGCAACAGCCGCTGCTTGGCCGATTTCCACAGTGACGATTGAACGTGAGCATTCATCGGTCGCACATGGCCGTTGACGACAAATCTTTCCGAATTGTAGCCCGCCCTAACGTGACGGATTCCTTCCAGACGTTAGCTTACCGTCGGTTTCGTTGTGCGACCAACGACGCAGAAAGGACAATCTCGTGGGCAGCAAGAAACCGCGTGACGTTCTCCACTACTGCCCGGATTCTCCGCCTACCATGGTGGCCGTTCTGCTCACGGTCAGCGCTCTTCTGATCGGCGGCTTCATCTGGGAGCGACTTCACCACATTCATCCCAATGAGCGGTTCGTTGTGAATTCCGATACCGAGCCGTTCGTTGGTCCGCACCAGATTAACAAGTTCATGGCTCAGGTTGTCCCGATCATCGACACGCAAGCCCAGCGGACTGCTCACTTGGCCGTAGTTGGCATTCTTGCACTGCTGATCTTGTTGCACCGGCCGCTGCTTCGCCTGGGAACCTTGGCTCACCACATCGTGAGTCAGATCGTGTATTACGTAACCCTGACCCTGTCTGGCCTCGCGATTTGGTGGATCGAAGCGCAACAGCCATTATTTACCTACGGTCGCAACTTGACCTGGTTGCCGTTGGTGCCGATGACGACTCTGGTGCTCTTCTATCTGTCACATCGGACGTACGTGAAACGCTGGATCGGGTGGTGCAGTGCCGTGGTTTGTTTCGGGGCCGTGATCGCTGGCGTGTCTCCCGCATTCACCACTCACCCCGATCTGGCGAATGCCACAGGTTTTCTTGGTCCGGATCGCGACAAAGTTCTTTTCGTCCAGCACCACTTTCAAACGATCGTGACCCAAGGGGACCGTTTGGCAGCGGGACATCGACTCTTTTCGGACGTGAAACCCTCGTATGGTCTGCTCCTCCCCACATTGGCGGCTGTCTATCAGCGCTACGTTGGCCCGTTGAGTTTTGGGAATTACGTCTTCCTCATTCAACTCCTTCAAGCCTTATCGTTGGGACTCTTTGTCTGGTTGTACTACCGCTACTCGCGCGGTCGGTGGCTCTACTGCCTGGCACCGCTTGCCTTGATCCTCCCGTTTCATCTGTACGACCAACCTGGAATCTTTGTGCCCAATCAGTCGGCGTGGCGTTTCATTGGTGTCTCCCTCGCGCTGGCGACGATGTACGCGACTCGCACCATGCGGCCTTTTCCGTCGGCCGTGATCAGCGGCGCGGTCAGTGTTCTCTGTCTGCTGTTGAATTTCGAAGTAGGGATCATCATGACAATCGGACTGGCCTGCTTCCTCGCCTTCCGACAGCGCCTGTTCGAGAACGTTGCTCTCGTCAAGTCAACCCGACTTGCAATGCTGTTCGTTGTCGGGAGTGTCGGCGTTCTGGGGTTGTTTGTCGTGTTCTTCCGCCTGACTCTGGGCGACTTTCCCGATCCGATCGGCTTGATTGAACTGGCGGCCTTCTCCCGCTTGCTCTCCTCCAGCGGTCTGGGGGGCGTCCCGTTATCACTGTTCGCGTGGCCGTTGTTGATTTTCGCGCATTCTTTTTTTGTGGTCGGCCAAGCCTGTACTCGGCGAGACCTGTCCCGGTTCCATCCGGCTTTTCGTGCGAGCTTGGGAATCATGACGTGCCTTTGGTTCGGCTATTTCGTCAATCGCCCGCAAATCTGGAATCTGTGGTCGTATTATCTCTTTTATGGCTTCTTAGTCATCGATCTGCTCCGTTTCATTGATCTCCAATTGATCATCCAAAAGCGGCTCAGCGCAATGCTTGTTGTTGCGGTCATTGTTTGGACCGCAGTCATTTTTCCCGTGATCCAATTCCACGATTTCCGAAGTCTGCTCTTCGGAACTCGCCCGGTATCTCGTGGGCCGCTTCTTAGTGGTGTCTATTTCCCCGAACAAGAAGCGACGGACATCCAAGAGAAAGCGCAATTCCTTCGGGAACAGGCCTGCCATCACGGGAAGTTGGTGTACCTGACTCCCCACTCGGTGATCATCCCCAAGCTGGCGGGGGTCGATTCGTCGTCTGGCGTTGTCGATCTTCTTGTCCAGTCGGTTACGCGAAGCGAATATCAGGAATGTGTCCGTCGCCTCAGGGCCGCCGATGAGATCATCTTTCTTGATGCCAAAGCATCCACCGTTGAGGGCTGGGGCTTCGGAGGATTGTTTCAATTTTTGCGTGATGACTTGAAAGAAGACTTTACGATGATTGGTGTTGAGCAGGGATGGGAAGTGTGGCGCCGGAATCGGTAGTTGAATTTTGGCGAGCTCACGGTACGGACGTTTCTTCCGTGAACCAATCGGGCAAACGGCCGGTTAGTTCGAGCGATTGGCCGTCGCGCAGGATTGTCAGGCGGACTTCATCGCCGGGGGCGAATCGACGGAGCAGGTCGGAGCGGAAGTGTTCGGTCGTGACGTCGCGCGATTGGCCAGCGAGTGATATGATGATGTCTCCTTTTTGCAAACCGAGCGCGGCTGAGAAGCCGCGAGGTCTGATTGAGAAGACTTGGATCGCCATCATCTCTTGCGACAGGTTCAACTCACGACGCTGCGACTTCGACAACGGCGCGCCTCGAAACCCCAAATCCACCGGAGTGCTGCGAGTCGACTTTCGCCAGTAGGTGTCCCCGAATCGCCACTGTTCGGACAACGGCAGGTCGAGATTGATCAGCGACGTTTTGGTTGGCTTATCCTCCGTCACGCGTTGAACACGCAGTGGCACTGAACGAGTTTCCGTCGGCAGCCGATGGAGCGCCCAGCGGAAATCGAACTCCGAGCGGATAGGGACGTCGGCCGCTTGCACGATGACATCGCCGTTCCGCAGACCAGCGGACTCAGCCGGCGAGCCGGACGCTAGGTTGTGCAACCGATGTCCGTGAGCTTTGTCGAAATCCACGCCGGCACTTTCGGGCAACGGAAACGGAAACAGCATCTCACGTCGAAAGCGACCATCATGAAACGCCTGCAAGACGCTGTACTCGCGGACTTGGTGGCAGTGCAGGCAGCCGTTGTGATTCTTTCGCAGCAGCGGCATGTCCGACGGGAACAACGAAGCCTTCGGTTCGGGATGCCAGACCGGAACCGCATCGCCCGCAGCCGCAATTCCCTTCGCTTCGCGATGTGCGGCGAGCACCTCGCGCATCGTTTGCAAGAGTGACGGCTTGCTCATTCGCGATTCAGGTTCGTGTTCATCTCGGCCGCCGTAACGGCTGTAGATGCGAAGTTTGGAATCGGTGAAAAATGCCGACCACGTCATGTCGAAGTCGAACTCAAATCGCGCGATATCGACGCGGTTCATGGCCGTGATCCGCGCACACACAAAGTCCCCGCGAACCTGCCGAATCTCGGGATCTTCCTGAGCAACCTGCCCATCCCACAGCCAGCACTCCGGTCAACGGACGCAGCGAAACGTAATAAACAACGGCTTCCCGGTCGCCTCCGCCTGCTTCCGTGCTTCTTCCAAATTGGGGTGCCAGCCAGGAATAGTTTCTTGAGCGTTTGTGCTCGCACCATAACCGAGCAGAGCCACGAAGAAAAAAACGGGCAACGATCGAAACCACGAAGCTTCAACTGGCATCACTCACTCCTCATAACAAAAACAAGCTTCAGGCGGCACAGGGATCGTGAGTAATTCAAAAGATCGACATCATTCGCCGCCCACCTCTGGCTGAGCGGGTATTTCCGCCGGGACCGCCAAGATGTCGGAATCCATAGCGAACAATTGTCGCAGGCTGTTGAAGCGACCATTGTGCAGCAGCACTAAAAACGATGGCACCAAAATCGGTCGGACCACGAACGTGTCCAGCAATACACCAGCTGCCAGTGCAAAGCCGAGTTGATGGAGTCCCACCAACGATCCGGCCAGCAACGAACAAAACGTTCCGGCCATGATGATTCCGCAACTCGAAATGATGCTGCCGGTCTTCCTCAGAGCCGAGATGACCCCCGCAGTTGGTCCGTGAATGCGCTGCTCTTCGTCGATGCGCGTCATCAAGAAGATGTTGTAGTCCTCTCCGACCGCGATCAGGATCGTGAACAGGTAGACCGGTACCTTCCAATCCAGCCCGCCGAAACCGCTCGGGTCCAGCATCCAAAATACCGTGAAGGTGAAACCGAGCGTCACCAGATAGCTGAAGAACACGCTCACAATCAGATACAGCGAGATCGTCACGCGGCGCAGTAGCACCAGCAGAATGACCAGCACGGCGGTCAGAACCAGCACGTCGATTGTAATTTGGTCGCGATCAGTGACCACTTTCAGGTCGCGGATGTTGGCGGTCGGTCCAATCGCATGTACTTCCATGCTGGCAGGAACAGCGGCTTGGATCGAATTCCGAATCGACTCAAATTGCGCGATGCTGTTGCGGGCGAACGGGTCTTCTTCCATAACCAAATCCAACCGCAGCACTTTGCCTTTCCAGTTCTCGTGACTGCTGACGTAATGATTCAGCGTCCGTTGCTTTTCGATCCGATCTTTCAATCGCTGAGCGAGCCCACCACCACTGGCTTGTACGACTCCTGAATCGCTGTCGCTTTTGGCCGACTCGCCCTTCGCGATACCAGTCAAAGCACCACCGTACGGAAACAGCAGACTGCGAACATCGGCAATCTGCAACCGTTCGCGCCGTTCGCGCAATTGATCGGTCAGCTTGTTCATCAAATCTTTGGAGTCGTCCGACAGTTCCAAGTCGTCTTCATTCAAGAAATTACTGTTGGGCGAATACAGCAACACGGTCATCGGACCCGTCATTCCGGGCGCAAAATGGTCGGCGACGGCGGCCGCTCCAATCACACTGGCCGTGTCGCGCGGCAATTCGGACAGCAGCCCGTAACTCAAGTGCGAGTGAAATTGGACGCCCACCCAAGCGAAGGGCAACATGATCAAAGTGCTGGTCACCAAGACCGTTCCCGGTCGGCGGCGCACCATCTCGCTGACCGAATTCCAAATGAGTTGACCCCAGTTGCGTTCCAGGAATCGCGTCCAAAGCGACGTAGCCGAGACCCAACCCGCCGTGCGAGCCGGACTTTCCCCGGCGATTCGTGGCCAGAAGGCCCAGCGTCGCGACAGTCGCAACAGCGACGGAGTGAACGTCAGCGACGCGATGAGCACGATGGTCAGCCCCAACGAAATCGCCACACCCGCCTGTCGGAACTTGCCAAACTCCGCGAACACCATCATTCCAATACCGCAAATCACTGTGCCAGCACTCGCCACCAACGCATGACCGACTTTCGTCAGCGAGTTTGCCACCGCTTCGTCAAACCCGGCTCCCTCTTCCAATTCTTCGCGATATCGAGCCACCAAGAACAGGCAATAATCGACTCCCGATCCGTAGCACAGAACTTTGACGAAGACCTCGATTCCCTCGAACAGCCCGATGATTTTGTATTGAGCCAGGATGGCCAACAGTTTCAGAGAAATTTCCGTGGCGACGGCGACGGTGATCAACGGGATCGCGGCGATCAGCGGCGCTCGATAAAGCGTGACCAGCAACAGCAGCACAAGTATGACCGTCCACTTTTCGGTGTTTTTGGAGCTTTCGGTCGCCGCCAGCAACATATCTCGGCCCACGGTGGCGGAACCGCTCAATGCCAAATCCAACCCGCGCGGCACGAGATCCTTAGCCTGCAATTCGCCGTCGCGAGCGATCAGCGACTCGACCCGCTTGATCAACTTGCCATTACGACCGTCGAGAAACTCCGTCGGCAGCTCAAGCAGCACCAGCGACGCTTTCTTGTCGTCGCTTTCCAGCAGCTTTCCGACCGAGCGATCCGTGTAAGTCCGAACGGTGATCGGTCGCAAGTCCGAAGCAGCCGGCTCTTCCTCGCCCCCCGCCGTCAATTGAATGTCACGTTTCTGGCGTTCTTGAGGCTGTAGCCCCTCGGCCTCTTCCAGCGCGATCTTTTCGAGCCTCGGCTTCAGCTCGTCTTCGATGAATCGCTTGTCGGAGTCCAGCAATCCTTGCTCGGCACTTTCGCGGCGAACCACGATCACCACGTTGCCGGCCAGTGGCTGATCCCACCCCTTCCGAAATAGTTCTTCTCCCTTCAAACTCGGAGAATCCTTCGGCAAAAATCCGAATTCACCGTCCTCCGCCACTTCGTGCCAATTGGGAGCCATCTGGTGCAAAACGACCAGCGCAGACAACCACAAAACCAACAATAGCGGCCACGTGCGAGAGACGCATTTACCGAGAACTGAAAACATCCGTGAAACCGCCAACTAGTAATGGAAATCTCTAGCCAACCAACGGCTCGAACATTTGAAGCTCTAAACCATTTCCCTCCGAACAGTTGTGCCCAGGCGACACTCGGAAAGAAGTCGTGATGATAAGCCTCGGATTTCCAAAGCGTCAACAAACCGTTACAGCTTTCGTCAGATTTGTCTGCGGCTCACCGCATGGCCGAAAACACCTGGGCAACCGGGAAACTCCAACGATTGTGTGAGGCCGCAGCGTTGGTCGGTCCGTTGTCAGGATTCGACCGCATCCGCACAATGCCACCTCAATCCCACCTTTCGGGTGATTGATCCGACCAACCTCCAAGGAGCTTGCCGCCATGACGCTGTTTGTTCGACTAGCACTGTGCGTGACAATGTCCGTTGCCGCCTTGACCGCGATGGCCGCCGATTCGCCGAAAGGGATCGTGGCGATCACGATCGATGACGCCAAGAAAGACCCCGACTTCGCGATCCAAGGCGAATACGCCGGTGAATTGGGCGATCAAGACGGCAAGCAAAAATGGGGTTTGCAAGTCATCGCCCTGGGAGAAGGCAAGTTTCACACTGTCGCGTATCCGGGTGGTCTTCCGGGAGACGGTTGGAGCAAGGAGGCGAAGATCGAAGCGGACGGCAGCTCGAAAGACGGAGCCTTGATGATCTCGACTGACAAAGGTTCAGCCGAGATCAAAGACGGCTTGGCCAAAATCAAAAACGACAAAGGTCAGTCCGTCGGCGAGCTGAAGAAAGTAGAACGCAAAAGCACAACGCTCGGCAAGAAGTCGCCAGAAGGAGCGGTCGTGTTGTTTGACGGCAAGAACGGCGAGGCCTTCACCGATCCCAAGAAGTTCGTGGATGGTCTGATGTCGCAAGGAATCACCAGCAAGCAGACGTTCCAAGACTTCTCGATGCACATGGAGTTTCTGTTGTCGTACATGCCGGCCGGTCGTGGACAGGGCCGAGCCAACTCCGGCTGCTACATGCAAGGCCGTTACGAAGTGCAAATCCTCGACAGCTTCGGCCTCTCCGGCGAGCACAACGAATGCGGCGGCATCTACACGATTGCCAAACCCGACACGAACATGTGCTTCCCACCGCTGAGTTGGCAGACTTACGACGTCGAATACACCGCCGCGAAGTACGACACCGCCGGCAAGAAAACCACGAACGCCAGGATGTCCGTACTGCACAACGGCGTGCCAATTCACAAGAACGTCGAGCTGCCAAAATCTACAACCGCCTCACCGCTGCAAGAAGGCCCCGAACCCGGCCCGTTCTTCCTGCAAGACCACGGTAATCCGATTCGATTCCGCAACATCTGGCTGGTTGAAAAGAAGTCGTAAGTCCGTAAGTTGGGTCTCTGATCCGACCACTTTGCTTCTCACATCACGGTCGGGTCGGAGCCCCAGCCTACGGAACGCGCATGACCACAATCCCTGCACTTCATCACGTTCGAGCCGTTCTGTTGGACATGGATGGTGTGATTTACGTCGGCAATCGGTTGTTGCCGGGTGTGCAAGAGCTATTCGATTACCTCGACGCGACGGGGCGGAAGTGGCTGTGCGTCACAAACAACGCCAGTAAGACTCCACGACAATTTGCCAGCAAGCTCGCCGATCTTGGCGTCACGGCGCGGCCGGACCAAATGCTCGGGAGCGCGGAAGCAACCGCTGGCTGGCTGCGCGAACAGATTGAGCAGCACGGTTGGCCGGACGGTAAAGTCATCGTTATGGGGCAAGACGGTTTGATCGAAGCGTTGACTTCGCGCGGCTTTGAACTGACGACCGATCCGCAGGTCGCGACGTATGCCGTCGCCGGAATCAACTTCAAGTTGACGTATGACGAACTGGCGAACGTAGCGCTCGCGATTCGAGCCGGAGCGAAATTCATTGGCACCAATTCCGATGCCAGCTATCCGGCCGAGCGAGGTCTGCTTCCCGGAGCCGGCAGCATCTTAGCTCTGCTGAGCACCGCGACCGGCGTGCAGCCACAAGTCATCGGCAAACCGAATCGCGGGATGTATGACCAAGCCCTGCGCCGTGTGAATGCAATTGCCGCCGAGACACTCATGGTCGGCGACCGTTACGACACCGACATCTCCGGCGCGATCCCGCTGGGACTCGTCACGGCTGGCATCTTGACGGGAGTCACTACGCTCGCCGAATGGCAATCGGTCAACCCGCGCCCGGATTTGATCATCGAAGATTTACCGCATTTGTTGCGATTGTTCCGTGAAAGTGACACGGACTAAACTATGACCCCTGTCGAACCGCACAATCTGATCGACTATCTGACACAGACCGGCCGGCTGACCTTGGCCGAGTCGGCTGGTGCGTCGGCTGAGCTTCTCACCGGTGGTGTTTCCAATGTGGTGATGCGAGTCTCGCGACCGAACGGTTCCGACTTCGTCATAAAACAATCGCGAGCACAACTCCGCACACAAGCCGAGTGGTTCAGTCAGCCCGAACGAATTTGGCGTGAACGAGACGTGCTCGACCACCTGTCGCACGTCACTCCGGCGGGTGTTGTGCCGCAGTTGTTGTTCGAGGACCGCGACAACTTTCTGATCGCGATGGAAGCGATCCCGGGAGAGCATCGCGTTTGGAAGTCGGTGTTGCTCGACGGAGTAGCCGATCCGCAGATTGCTCGTCGATTGGGCGAAATCCTCGGTGCGATTCATGCTCGCACAACGAATGACTTCCGCCTGCGTGATCAATTGGGGGACCACACTATCTTCGATGAGTTGCGACTCGATCCGTTTTATCGCTTCGTTGCCGAGCGACAATCCGAACTGCGTCCGGCCTTGAATCGTCTGATCGACGACACGCTGGCGACTTCGGTCTGCTTGGTGCTTGGCGATTTCAGTCCCAAAAACATCTTGCTGGTTCCCAGCGAATCGGGAAGCGACGGCCAGTCACCGCGGCTCGTGCTCGTAGACTTTGAGACCGGGCATTTCGGCGATCCGGCCTTCGATCTCGGATTCTTCCTCAGCCACGTTTTTCTGAAGACGATCAAGCATGCCGTGCGAGCGGAGGAATTTCTGAACATGGTCCAATCGTTTTGGTCGGCTTATCGTCAGGCGGGTGCTCAATGGGACGAATCTCGAACCGTCGCGCACCTCGCGGCCTGCCTGTTGGCTCGCGTGGACGGTAAGAGCACGGTCGACTATCTGACATCCGCCGCTAAGTCGTTCGTCCGCCAAGTATCTCGCGACTGGCTGCTCGCGCCACCGGACAACGTCAACTCGTTGCTGAACGATCTGCGGCAGCGACTGAAAGCGGTTTGTTCTTGCTGATCCCTCGTTGACTTCATGGCGGGAGTTTGGCACAGAGATTCAAGCGTTCCGCACCACGAAGTTTGTTGAATATCTGGCAGCCGCGTAGTTACCTTCGATAGTGAGTCGATTGCAAATGTTGGAGTTTATTAGAATGGCGAAACCTACGCTGTCGTTACAGTCGAGCGAGGCGTCCTTGGCTCAATCAGCGACCTACATCTACGCGGCCTACGTTGCGTCCGCGCGTGTGCCGGATGGACAAGAGAAAGAGTGGATCAAGCGTTCGATCCGTGAGGCCTTTCTGATCGCTCGACTAACAGAAGCGTCAGTACAAAGTGACACGGAATTGAGCTGACTTGCTGGTCGAGCCGAGAGGCCAGTGATCGAAGCCGTGGAATCATCCACCAATCATCGTTTCGGGAGTGAACGAGATGCGTTTTGTTGTCAGTGCCTTGTGCCTGCTAGGAATTCTGGCGGCCTTGAAAGCCGAGAGCTTGGTGAGTGCGGCGGAATCAAAGCCGCTGAAGTTGTTGTATCTCGGCGACAACGGACATCATCAACCACGAGCGCGGTTCGGGCAGTTGCAGCCGGTGCTGAAGGCGCGCGGGATTGAGCTGGAATACACCGACGTCGTCAGTGATCTGAATGCAGAGAAGCTCGCGAAGTTCGATGGGCTGGTGTTGTTTGCCAACATCGACAAGATCGAGGACGACCAGGCGAAGGCGTTGCTCGATTACGTTGCCAGCGGCAAGGGCTACGCAGTACTGCATTGCGGCTCGTTCTGCTGGTTGAACAGCACCCCGCTGACGGAACTGGCCGGTGGTCGGTTCAAACGCCACGG
>JANMIF010000063.1:0-20150 GCA_031375695.1 Planctomyces sp. | reverse complement strand
AGGCGAGTTCATACGACTTCATCCGCGCTCGGACGGCCGCGTCTTCGGGATACTTCGCGGCCGACAAGCCGTTGAGTTCGCGGAGCAACTCGAACTCGGCGGCTTGCTCTTCTTGAAAAACTTCCGGGCCGGGCGAGGCGTAAGGCAGGGGGAGGTTCGCGTCGAACTTCAGATGCACGGCGTTGTGCTCCGGGCCGAGATACGCTCCGTTCTGAGCACCCTTGCCGCCGCAACAAACTCCGGGCGGGTCGCCGAGCGCGACGAAGCTCGGCAGGTCGTCGTTGAGCGTCCCCAGACCGTAATGCGCCCACGAGCCGACGCTCGGATGATAGCCGTCGAAGATGTGATGCCCGGTGTGCATTTCGTACTGAGCCGCATGATCGTTGTCGGTACACCAGCACGAGCGGACGACAGCGATGTCGTCGATCATCGAACCAACATGCGGCCACCAGTCGCTGATCTCGACGCCGCTCTCACCGCGAGGCCGATATCCAATCTGCATCGGGTAGATTTTGGCCATCAGCTTGCGCGGTCCGCCGGCGAAGTCGCGGACGTTCTTCCGATAAAACGGCGACTTCAGAACCGCATCGGCCGCCGGCGATTCTTCGATCGTCAGCCCGGCATACTTGTTGAGTGCCGGTTTTGGATCGAATGACTCGACATGACTAACCCCTCCGCCCATGAAGAGCCAAATCACGCTCTTGGCTTTCGGCTGTCGCTGAGGCCGTCCGTCGATCACGCTCTTCGCGGCATCGTCATTTGCGCGGACAATTCCGTCGCGATGCAGCATTGCCCCCATCGCGAGGCCGGTGAAACCGAGGCCGCAGTCGGCGAGAACGCTGCGGCGCGTCCGACGGCAGGGGAACGAGGCGGGAGTCGTGGGCACAGTCAGGCTCCTGATCTTGAGTCGCTGATGTCGAAGGACCGAGCCTTCAGGTTAGCCCATTGAGCCGAAGGCACAAGTCGGATTATTGGTTCGACATCAAAGCGTGGTTCCGTTAAGAACCATTCATCGTACGACCGACGCAAGATCGTCGGCGACTTACAAACACAAAAGGGGATCGAGCATGAAGCTAGTCAGAACGCCACACCCTCTTTGGACGTGCCTCGTCGGTGTTTGTGTTTTCCTGCTGTCGGGTTTTGACGGCAGTGTGATGACCGCTCAGGCTGTCTTCGCGGCGGAAGACTTGGTGAAGGATGCGGCAACGGTGGAAGAAGTCGCCAAGGTGATCGACTTGCGGACGTTGCCGCTGCCGGAGGGGGCTGTCGTTTCCGACAATCGGCAATTGGGTACGTTGACTTACGAGACCAGCGCGGATTTGAAGAAGTCGTTTGAGTTTCAACAGAAACAGCTCACGAAGCTCGGTTGGAAGGAACTGCCGGGGAGCCGCACCGAGCCGACGTATTGCACCGGGACTTTTCAGAAGTCGAACTTCGTCGTGACTTTGATGAGCTACGACGGCAGCATGCCGGACAAGCCGAAGATGTCGCGAGTCTTCATCACCAATGTTGGCAACGTGCGATTGAACAAGATGCCTGCATTGAAGGGAGCTAAGTCGCTGTACTCCACGGAGGCGGCAGCGGGGTACGTGACGGACCTGAAGACGGATGAGGCGGCGACGGCGACTCGCAAGTTGCTGCTGGAGGCCGGTTGGGAACCGTTCGGCTCGCACAAGAACCCCCCGGATGCGGAAGTGCTGACGTTTAAGCGAAATGCCATTCAGTTGATGGCCTACGTCGCGATCGCACCGGCGCAACAGGGCAAGGTCGTTGTCTCATACAACGTGTCGGTGCTCTCGGTAGATCTCCCCACGCCGCCGAACGCGGACGAAGTCGAATTTGACAACACGAAGAAGACGCTCATATTCCGATCAAGCGACAAAGAAGAGGACGTCGCGAAGTTCTACCAGCAACGGTTGGCGAAGCTCGGTTGGAAGCCCGTGACGGACGAGGACGTCAAAGAGCAGGACAAGGCTCTGCGACCGACGGCGACACAACAGTTTCGCAACGCGGCGAAGGACGTGGTGTGGCTCCACATGTTCCGCGGTGAACGAACGACGCGCGTTGTGCTGCGACACCTCACGGCGGCGGAAGCCGTGGCTGCGGAAAAGAGCGAGAAGGAAGCAGCTGAGAAACTCGTCGCGGAGACGAAAGCTCGCGAAGAGGCCGCAGCGGCCCGAAAGATGGCCAAGAAAACAGCTCCGAAGTCGGACGATGATTTTCCGGATATCGAAGGAGCGGTGAAAGCCGCGATTGCCAAAGCTCTGAAAGACAGCGGCAGCAGCGTGGACAAAGCTCTCAAGGGGGCGAAAGCGAACGCCGGCAACAAAGAGGTGGTCAGCATCCCAATTCCCGATGAGACGAAGAAGGTCAATCAAACCAGCGACAACGTCTTGCAACTCAAACTGCCGCCCGGCAAAGGCCAGGCAGCTGCGGAGTTCTTGCGAAATCAACTTGTGGCGAGCGAATGGGAAGAGGGTGACGATGACAAGCTCACCGCGAAGTCCGGTCACCTGAGTTTCACGAAGGGAAGACAAAAACTGACGATGACGTTTATGGACATCGGTCGTAACGACGTGAATCTGATGATCATCGGCTTCGGAGCGAATCTCGAACCGGGCAAGGCGGACCCGAACGTGAAAGTCGCGGACGCCGAATCAAAACCAAAGTCGAAACCCAAGTCCGAGCCAGGTGCGGAACTGAAGCCCTCCAAAAAAACAGCCAAGAAACCAAAGTCCGAAAGCGACGGCGACAGCAAACCGGTCGTGGAACCGGAACGAATCGCGAAGCCCGTGCGAGGAATCACCAAGCTCGCGAAGTTGCCAAACGAAGCCAACGTGACGATCAACGACAAAGCCACCGTGCTGAAACACGTCCTCGCCTACGAGGCGATTCAGCAAGGCCGCTGGGTCACAAGAATTGTCGCCACCGACAAACCGATCAAACAGTCGTCGCTGCTGACGCTGTTGCTGAAGACTGGTCATGATGAGGGTTTCAATCTGCCTCAACCGCATGTGCGAGTCGAACTCGATGATCACGACAAGCCCAACTCAATGAGCCTGCGAGCCAATGACACTCCTGGCGGAGTCGGTAGCAGCGACATGAAAGGGGAAGCGATTGTCGAGGATGGCCGCGCTCGTGGCTCATTCAAGCTCGCCAAACCGGGCGAATTTTTTGATAAAACTTACGACGGCGAAATCAGCTTCGATGTCCCCGTACTCACTCGCCATTCGCAACCAGCCAAGCAATTGGCCGACGCTCCGAAGCTGGAAAACTCCGGCAAACTGCTGGTCAACGACAAGCCCATCAAGCTGCCTCACGTCGTGGCCTACGAGGTCAAAGTCTTCGACGAAAAACGGACGGCGATCTTCTTCACCGAGAAGCCGATCAACCTGGAAAAGCTCAAAGCTTCACTGAGGAAAGACGGCACCGACAGTGGCCTGTTTGAAGTTACGTCACAAGTGAAAGTCGAAATCGACAAAGACGATCGCCCCGCGATGATGCATCTGTGGTGTGACAACGCCTCGCTCAACAGCAATTCTGACTTGGTTGGCGATGTGGTCATTGAAGAAGGACGAGCGCGGGGCACGGTGAAACTCAACAAGCCCTCCGAGTTCTTCGGCAAGCTGTTTTCCTTTGAGATCAAATTCGACGTTGATGTTCTGCTGCTCCCGGCAACGACCGAGTAACGTCAGCGGACGGTCACGAACTCATGGCAGTTCAAGAGCACATGGGCCAAGTTTTCCCTCGCACGCAGACGCGGGTCAGTTGACGGGGCGACGGGGCTGTTCAGTCCCGTTGTGGTACGAGTCAGTTTGCTTTGATCGGCAAAAGCGTCAGTTTGACGTTGTAAAAAGGGGACGGTCTTGGCGAGTTCGTCGGAAGTCGGCGGTCGGTTAAGAACGGTCTCGAATGCGGCGCGGAGAAAATCGAGATCGCTAATCGGAGCGGAACCGACCGGGGCTTCCGACAATTTTCGCGCGACCTTTCTGGACTGCATCAGCGCGAGCGGGCTGTTCGCCAGCGACAGCGCTTGCTGCGGCATGATGCTTTCGGAACGCTCAAAGCATTCGGCGGCGGAGGGGCCGTCGAAGAGTTCAAGCATCACGGCTTGATCGTCGGGAGTTTGCCTGAAGAAAAGGCTGCGGCGCGGCGATGAGTCGGCGGCGGTCGGTTCAAGTTCCGGGCCGCTCGCGGAGAGATCGAGATCGCCGGACAGCGACCACAACGTATCACGCACGACTTCCGCTTCCATGCGCCGCGAGTTGACTCGCCAGTAGGTTTTGTTGTCCGGATCGAGTTTGACGTTTTGAACATTAGCCCGACCCGCAAGCGAGGGTTCAGTCGCCGGTTGACCTTCGATCTCTCGCTCTCGCGTCGGGCTTGTTTCAGACGACGCACGGCGATACGCCGCGCTCGTGACCATCAGCCGATGCAACTTGCGCTGGCTCCAGCCAGATTCCATGAATTCGCCGGCGAGCCAATCGAGCAAAGCCGGGTGCGTCGGCGGTTTGCCGTTCAAGCCGAAGTTGGCGACGCTCGGAACTAATGCGGTCCCGAAGTGACGTTTCCAAATGTGATTGACCGCCACGCGAGCGGTCAGCGGGTTGTCTTTGCTCGTGATCCACTGTGCCAGCGCGCGTCGTCGGCCGGTGCTATTTTGTGGATAGGTGGGACCGATCGGCGTATAGGTCGCGTCCTCTTTCGCGACGTTGGCTTTCGCGGTTTCGACAGCGGTTCGAGCAGCGGTGAGTTTTCCTTCGGCAACTTTGATCGCTTCGTCTGCCTTCGGATTTGAGGCTTCCGACTTGAGATCTGAATTTTGAGATTTCAGATTTGCGATCGTGGCCTTGGCGTTGTCGAGTTGCTGTTCGGCACGAAGTGCTTCGAGTTCGGCTTTGGCAAGCGCGGCGAGTCGTTCGGCTTTCGCTGCCATATGATCGACGTTGCCAGCGTCGGCGCGGACTTTGACAGTGTCCGTAGCAGCGTACTTCGCCATCTCGGCACTGATTCTTGCTTCCAACGATGCAGCTTCGGCGCGAGCCACGTCAATCGACTTCACGGCCAACTCAGCTTCCGATTCGGACGTCTGCACGGCCATTTTCAGTTCGTCCAAGGTCGGCTCGAACGGCACAATCTTTAGCGAATGAAATTCGGCAACTCCCGCATGACACCACAACGCGAAGCGGCCTGGTTGCCGCGCCACAGGCATTGAGTAGTTCAGCTTCAGCACTCCGTTGAGCCAAATTGTCAGCTCTTGCCCGCGAGCCGTGATTTCCAGAAGCGTGTCTTCGTTGATTTTCACAGGAGCCGGGACGATTCCGGCGGCGGGATATTCTTCGGTGCCGTTGCGACGGTGAAATGCTTGCACCGTTGAGTTGCCGGTGCCGATCGCCGTGTAAACCGCTTGAGCCGCCTTCAACTCGACCATGTCAAAAAATAGGCCAACGGAACCGATCGTGCCACCTTCGAGCGTGCGGTACTTCAACGTCGCTTTGAAGTCTTGCGGATGATTCGTCAGCGTCGTGATCGTGACGAAGTGGCCGGGCGTTTTCAGTTTGAGTTTTTTGTCTTCAAACACCCAATTGCCGCTGAGAAGTTTCCAGACGTCTTGATTGTGCGTCGCGAAGTTGTCGTCGAGGTAGGATGGGCACTCTTGCCCGTCATTTGTTTTTTCAGATTCTCGACGGGCAAGAATTTCCATCCTACGCTTCGCTTCATCAACCGCCGCTTGCTTCTTCGCGACATCCGTTTTCGCTTGAGTGATCGCGGCCTTGGCGTTGTCAATGAGTTCTTGTCGTCGCTCGGCACGCAGGTCGGGATAAAACGCTTCCAAAGGCAGCGTGATCGGCTCGATAGCCGGCAAAGGCAAGTTCAAAACACTCGGCACGCCGGGCGTGAGCGGCTTGTCGGTGACCGGATTCTTTTCGTTGCCCCGTTCCAACAGATACGTCGGCGTGGCGAGGTCGGCATCGAAGATGACATCGTCACCGTCCTTGAGTTTGTTGCCCTGCGGCGCTCCGGCTGGCCACTGACCGGAGATGACATCAGTCTTGCCAACAAGCTGATCGGTGCGAACGTTGTGCGGATCGAAGAAGGCTCGCAATCGAAAATACTCTTCCTGCGCGAGCGGGTCGTATTTGTGATCATGACACCGACAGCACTTCATCGTCAGGCCGAGAAACGACGCAGCGGTGTACTCGACTGTGTCCTGCAACCAAACATTCCGATTGAAGGCGTAATAACTGCGGCCGAGATATCCGGTTGCTCGGCCGATGTCGCGATCACCGGGAGCAATCTCGTCCGCCGCGAGCATCTCGACGATCATTCGGTCATACGGCTTGTCGGCCGCGAGCGACTCGATGATCCAGTCTCGCCAACGCCAAATGTGCCGCCGCGAATTTCGCAATTCATTGCCGCCACGACTGCCGTACCAATCGCTGTATCGCCAGATGTCCATCCAATGCTTGGCCCACCGCTGGGCGTACAACGGCGATTCGAGCAGTCGGCCTACGACTCGTTCATAAGCATCAGGCTCGTTGTCGCTGACAAAACTGTGCAACTCGTCGCGCGTTGGCGGGATGCCGATCAAGTCGAGATAAGCTCGACGCAACAACGTGTACTTGTCCGCTTCCGGCAACGGCGTGATCCCGCGCGATTGCTGTTCGGTGGCGAGGAGGAGGTCGATCGGATTCGCATCGGGTCGCTGCAAACTGGAAGGTTGTAACACGGTGCGGACAGGCTTCTTGAACGCCCAGTGATCGCGCGGATCGGCGACCGGTTCATCGGCAGGAGCTTTCGCACCGTCGTCGATCCAGCGACGAAGTACTTCGATCTGTTCCGGCTTCAACTCTTCGGCATCGATCGGCATCTTCGTGCGACCGTTCGTGCCAAGAATCGCTTCGATCAACACGCTCTTGCCACTTTCACCTGCCACAATCGCCGGCCCGCTGTCGCCTCCTTTGAATGCGAACTTCGCCGTGTCGAGCCGCAAGTTCCCCTTCTGCCGCAATCCGCCATGACATGCGACGCACTTTGCCGCGAGCAGCGATTTCACGTCTTTCAGATAATCCACCTCGCCAGCCACGAGCAGACCACGAGCATCAACAGCGATCGTCAAGCAGCCCAAAAAAGCGATCCAGCGATTCATCGACAAGCCCTTTCATCCGCATGCCAAGAAATAGCCGCGTTCAACAGACTACCAGAATCTTGGCAGATGCGATCGCGCGAGCATTTCTTGGGATGCGTATCACAAGCGAATCAGGCAGGCAGGACGAACCAAAGTAACCCAGAGAGCGAGCGAAGGCGAGCGTGAAAGAAGTCCGCTAATTGCGTCGCGGACACCACGCGATTTCGGTTGTCGAGCGGTACCGCGCCGAAGTGCCGTGAAGTTGCGATCGCAAGTTGAACACTGTTCGATACCCGACACAATCTCCGACAGCACCGGAGCTCACGTCATAGTCTCGTCGCAATAGTGCAATCGGTGCGGAGCGAAAAACCGCATGGATGAGTTGTCAACTACCGAGTTCTTGAATTAGCCGATCCTCAGTTCGTCCCAAAGACAGGCGCTGGCCATAATGCCACTGTAAAAGTCGGCGATCGCAAAATGTTCGTCGGGGCTGTGCAGGTTGTCGGTGTTTTGGCCCCAGCCGAGCAACAATGTGTCGAGGCCAACCAATTGCTTGAGAGTGCCGACAACCGGGATCGAACCCCCTTCGCGAATCAACACGGCTTCCGTTCCGAAGGCGGTGCGGATGGCTCGTTGAGCGGCGGCCATGAATGGACTGCGCGTATCGGCCACGAAGCCCGGACAGCTGTGTTGATCGAGAAAATCCAATCGACAACCGGGCGGACATTGTTGTTTCAAAAACTCGCCGAGCGATTTGAGCAGCTTGTGCGGGTCTTGGTTTGGGACAAGTCGGCAGGTGATTTTCGCCGAGGCCGAGGCCGGAATGATCGTCTTCGGCCCTTCGCCCTGGTAGCCGGCGGTGAAGCCATTGACATCGCACGTCGGCCGCGCCCAGCGCCGCTCGGTCGATGTGAATCCCGACTCGCCCCAGCCGGCTTCAACGCCGACGCTGGCGAAGAAGTCTCGTTCGTTGAAAGGCAACGCTGCGAAGCCCGTTCGCTCGACGGGAGTCAGCGATGCCACGTCGTCGTAAAAGCCAGGGATCGTGACCCGCCCGGTCGCATCGTGCAGCGACGCGATCAATCGCGCGAGTCCGTTGGCCGGATTCGTGATCGCTCCACCGAAAATGCCGCTGTGCAAATCTTGCTTCGGGCCGTGCAAGCGGACTTCGCAAGCCATGATGCCGCGCAGGCCATACGTGATCGCAGGAATTCCGGGAGCGTACTGACTGGTATCGCTGATGACGGCGATGTCGGCTTTCAATTGTTCGCGCCGTGATTCAAGGAATTTATGCAGGTTGTCACTGCCGACTTCCTCTTCCCCTTCGATGACAAACTTCACATTGACTGGCAATCGTCCGGTCGCCTTCAGCCACGCGGCGACTGACAACACATGAGTCAGCATCTGCCCTTTATCGTCGGTCGCGCCCCGCGCCCAGATGCAACCGTCACGCACGGTCGGCTCGAACGGCGGAGTCGTCCATTTGTCGAGCGGATCGGGAGGCTGCACGTCGTAATGACCGTAAATCAACACGGTTGGCGCACCGGCGGCCTGCAACCATTCGGCGTATACAATCGGATGCCCCGCGGTTTCGACCAATTCGGCCTTAAGTCCGGAATCCGCCAGCAGCTTCCGCACAAATTCTCCCGCGCGACGCACGTCCGGCTTGTGAACCGAGATCGCGCTGACACTCGGAATCCGCAGCAGCTCCTTCAACGTTTCGAGCGACTCGGTTTCGTGGGCTTTCAGATATTGAATGACAGCGTTCATGTGGTTTTCCAAAACTAACACGAAGCGCCAGCGAGGGCGGGCGCTTCACAAGGCTCAGAATTCATCGCGTTTCGAAGCGTCCGCCCTCGCTGACGCTTCGGGTTACTTGAACTTATCCGCGCAGTCCGGCGTTGCGCATCAGCCGATCAGTCGCGGTGTAGGCTTCGCGGACCCAGTCTTCGATGCGCGCGGGATCGGGGGAGTATTCGAGTTCGATCGACACCGCCCCGTCGATGTCGAGTGATTTGATCTCGCGCAAATACGGCGAGAAATCAACCACGCCTCGGCCGGGAGGCAGGTCGCCGTGTTTGACCCCGTCGCAGTCGGAGATGTGAACGTGAATCGCTTTGCCACGCAGTTGCCGCAGTTCTTCCGCAGGAACTTTCGCGAGACACAAGTGCGACACATCAATGTTAGCTTGCAACGCGGGATGATCGACATCGTCGATGAACCGAGCCATCCGCTCGACGTTGTTCAACAACGACAGCGGAAACGGCTCCAACTCCAAAGCGATCCGCACGCCGAGCGGTTCGGCATATTCGGCTAACTGCCGGCAGGTGCGGACTCCGGTCGCCCACTGCTCGGCGGGCGGGATCACTTCCTGATTCCAGATGTATTCGCCGAGAACCAGCAAAACGTTGTCCGCCTCGAGTTCGTAAGCCAAGTCGAGGAATTTCTTCACTCGTTCGACATGAAATCGCTGCACACTGGGATTGAAGTCAATCAGCCCGACCGCCACACAGCAGATCGAGACGATCGGCAAACCGACTTTGTCCGCCTCACGCTTAATCAATCGCCGCTCGCGCACATCAATGTCCAGCGGATCGGTGAAGATGTCGATCGAATCGAAACCCAGCTCTTTCGTCTTGTGAATCCCCCAAGCGGTCTCACGCCCCGATTGCGCCCAGGCAGAATTGATCAAGCCGAGTTTCATGAGATGAACCCTGGAGTGCTGCGGCTTGACGCAGCCCTCCATTCAAATGGAAAGACAACGTTGATGAACCTGAAAGTCGCGACTGCTCAGCCGTCGCTCGTTGCGACGGTTTCTGGACTTCCAGAATCGCCAATTCAAGTCCTGTAATGCTGCGTCGAGCCGCAGCACTCCAGAATTTACACATTCACCCACTGTCCGCTCTTGCCGCTTACCAACACCGCATCGCAAACCTTTTGGGTTTCCAGCGCATCGCGGAAGGTTGGCCCGCAGGGCGTCCCCTTGCCCAGTGAATCGCAGAAGTCGGCGACTTGATGCACGAAGCTGTGTTCGTAGCCGATCTGCAATCCGGGAACCCACCACTTGCCCATGTATGGGTGATCGCCGTCGGTGACGTGTATCGAACGCCAGCCGCGCAAGTTGCCGACGTCGCGGTGATCAAACCACTGCAAACGGTGCAGGTCATGCAAATCCCACTTGATCGAAGCGTGCTCGCCGTTGATTTCAAACGTGTACAGCGCCTTGTGCCCGCGAGCATACCGCGTCGATTCAAACAGGCCGAGCGATCCGTTATTGAACCGGCACAAAAACGCGCACGCATCGTCGATGCTGACCTTCTGAACCTTGCCGGTCTGCGTGTGCGTGCGTTCTTTGATAAACGTCTCGGTCATGGCCGAAACATTCGTCAGTCCGCCATTGAGCCAAATCGCCGTGTCGATGCAATGAGCCAGCAAGTCGCCGGTCACTCCGCTGCCAGCGGCCGCCGCATCCAGCCGCCACAGACCGTTGCCACCTTGCGGCAGGTCGGCCGAGATTGTCCAGTCTTGGAGGAAATTCGCGCGGTAATGAAAAATACGGCCCAGCTTCCCTTCGTCGATTAACTGCTTGGCGAATGTAACCGCGGGGATGCGGCGGTAGTTGTACCACACGGTGTTCGCGACCTTGGCCTTCTCGACCGCCTGACACATTTCTTCGCCCTCGGCGGTATTCATGGCCAGCGGCTTTTCGCACAGAATCATCTTGCCGGCGGCGGCGGCAGCCAAACAGATTTCCTTGTGTAAGTTGTTCGGCACGCAGACGTCGATCGCGTCGATGTCTTTCCGCTCGATCAGCTTTCGCCAGTCAGTCTCCGTCGATTGATAGCCCCAAGTATCGGCGAACGTCTTGATCGCGTCGGCATTCCGAGCACACGCTGCTTTCAACACCGGCTTGTATTCCAGTTCCGGGAAAAAATTTGCCACGCGGTTGTAGCCATTCGAGTGCGCCCGACCCATAAAGCCGTAACCAATCATGCCGATGTTGAGTTGCTTGGCCATGTGATGTGTCTCCTGTGGTTGAAGTGATTCCGACTCAGCGGTCGGGATACTTGCGGAATTGGACTGAGAATCACTGCGGCGATCAACAGTGCAACCGTCCGAGCGGATTCTGTCAGTTAAAAAATCGCAGCGACAGACCGAGCCTCCACGATTGCCGAGCTATGCAGGTCTTTCGACAGCAATTAGTTCTCGCATGAAGTCATGAAGAACGATCACCTCGATGACCACGTGCTTCTTGTCAGACGTTGTCGTCCACGGCAACTCGGCAGTAGTGCCCAGCGAAGGCCACAAGCGATTCAAACGTTTTCAATCGGAGTTTCTCGCGAGAACGCTGCATATGTGTGTGGACCGTACTCATACTCACTCCGAGTTTCACCGCGATTTGCTTTGGCGGTATCCCTTGGCCAAGCAGTCGTAGACAGGCCAATTCCCGCGGCGCTAATGAGGCCAGTTCGCGTGGAACAGTCATACACAGCAGGCATACGGCATTGTCCGGCGACGTAAGCGGCCAAGCCCACACGCGTACCGACCTCCCTTTTTTGCTGCGAATTCTAACGCTCTGCGGCTCACGCAAGGTAGCGGTCCGTGAAACACATGACTTGATCGTTTCTTTCGATTCGTCTGCGACGATTTCCCACACAGTATCGCCAACAAACTTTTCGATCTCGGGATGGCTGCTCCACACCAGTCGGCCATGCCAGTCGCAAAGAATGACATAGGTGTCGTCCAGTGTCGCGTCTGTCATGACGAGTAGACCCCCAAGAATGCGAATGCGCCGATACCCAACTCGAATCACTAAAAATAAAATGTACGTCAAAAAACTCCGATTACAAAAAAGTCTAGGAATGTAGGAAATGCCTGAAAACGATATCGCGTTGGCGATCCAACAATTGAAATCACTGATCTCACGGTACCAAGTCTTTTTCTTACGATGCCCAATAGCCGAACATCACCGCAACCGACTTTCGACCAAAGCGAACACATTTGGCAAAGGAGTAACAACTCATGGCTCTTGAAGCGGTTTGCCGAAATTGGAGGTTTATTCTGAGGCGTGAATTTGCCGGGGACGATGAAGGGTTCATTTCTCGGTTGCAGCAGGATGTTATTTGGGACCGCGAAAGTTTCCGTGAAATGGTGATTGCCATGCGTGAAGCTTGTTTGTTGTATGCAGCGGATGAGGAGCTCGAACGCTGGGTTGCCCATGGGTTTTTCTATGTTCCCGCCTTTGTTCGAGGCTGGACTAATCAACCGGATTTTCCTCGCCCGGAAGCAAATTATTGGCGCGGGGCACTCGCGGTGCTCGAAGAACTCAGTCACTGGTACTTCTGGGGCGACCCTCCGAGCGACGTCGGTGATATCGACTCGGTATGGTTCGAGGACAAATACCCATTCGAAAATGAGTGCGCTATCTGAAGCATGAGCCCCGCAAGTTTCATTTGAGCGTGACTCACAATTCGTCCGCTCACGGCAGATAGACGAATTCATTGAGGTTCAGGATCACTCGGCAAAGCTGCACGAGGGCCAATCGTCGCCCGCCGGACTGGCCGGCTTCGATTTCATTGTCCAAAAACCGGCTCATGCGTTCGCTTTCAGTTACTGACGGTGATCGGTTGAGCGTCCAGCGAAACGCGAGTTCCAATTGCCGATCACGATTGTCTCCGGCTTCGCGCAGCAGCCGATCTGCCAGATGAGCCGCTTGTCGATTCGCGAAGTCGCCGTTGAACAGCGTTAGCGCTTGCGGCGCGATCGTTGTGCGGTTGCGAACTTCTGTGGAGCGAGTCGTGTCGCACACGTCGAGCACGTCGAGCAACGGGACCACGAGTGTTCGTTTGACGAAGGCATACACCGTGCGGCGAGAACTGGAAGCCTCGTCGAACTTTGGCCAGACGACATTTGGATCGCTGTTGCCGGCCAGCACTTCGGGGGGGATTTCCAGATACACGCCCGGCCCGCCAATGACACGCCGCAGTTGGCCGCTCACCGAAAGCATCGAATCCCGAATCGCTTCGACTTCCAGCCGTCGAGACGAAAATCGCCAGAGCTTTGCGTTGTGAGGATCGTCGGCGCTTTGCGCCGGGTTATCCTCGCTGCTCATGCGATACACGTTGCTCGTCAGAATCAAACGATGCAGTTTCTTGAGCGACCAGTTCGCGTCTTGAACAAACCAGTCGGCGAGCCAATCGAGCAATTCGGGATTCGACGGTTCCGCACCGATGACACCGAAGTCGCTGGGCGTTCGAACCAGTCCCTCGCCGAAATGATATTGCCACACGCGATTCACAATCACGCGAGCCGTCAGAGGGTTATCGGCCGACGCCATCCAGCGTGAGAAGCTGAGCCGCCGTTGACTTGTTCCGTGCGGCGATTTTTCGGACGGCTGTTTCACCAATCCCGCCGGCTGTCGTGCATTGCCACCAGCCTTGTCGAACGGCGTCAATACGACCGGTACGCCAGCCGTCACTTCCGGCCCGCGAGCCGACGCCTGTCCGCGCAGTAGTAGAAACGTTGCCGGCGGAGCTTCTGGCGATTCGGTCATGAAGTATGCTCGCGGCAAATCGGGAGTCGCTTCTCGCAGCGCGGCGATCTGACGATTCAACTCCGCGATCCGTTGCCGATTGTCATCCGGCAATGCGGCAAGCAACTCGGCCTCCATCTGTGGCGAATGTTTCGCAACCAAGTCTTTTTGCGGCTGAGTCCGTTGTTCGTGAGACGCGACAAACGCCGCAATCGCTTCGGCAGGCAACGCCGATTTGTTCGACTTCAAAAACTCGCTCCGAAATGAATCGCGGACTTCGGCGATCTGTTTTTGAACTTCTCCAGTTTGCAGATCGCGTTCCATTAACGCAGCTCGTTGCGCGATCGTACCGGCCGGCAGATCGAGATCGGTTCGCCCGGTTTGAGGCCGCTTCAGCGTGTTGACGACCGCTGCCATCCGGTAGTAATCGACCGCCGACAGCGGATCGAACTTGTGGTTGTGGCAACGAGCACAACCGAGCGTAATTCCAAGAAATGCCTGTGATGTCGTGCGAACGATGTCATCTAACTGGTCCCAGCGATCCTGATCGTAATCGGCTGGCTCATCATCCCACGGGCCAAGCCGATGAAAGCCGGTCGCGATCACTGTCTCGGTTGAAGCATCCGGTAACTCGTCGCCCGCAAACTGCTCGATGACGAACCGGTCATACGGTTTGTCCGCATTGAACGCATTGATGACGTAATCGCGATACCGCCACACACTCGGCTTCGCACCGTCACGTTCGTAGCCATTCGTTTCCGCATATCGCACGACATCCAGCCAGTGCCGCCCCCAGCGCTCGCCGTAACTTGGTCGGCTGAGCAATTCGTCAACGATCCGCACGCTCGCAACGGGCGAATCATCCAAGAGAAACGATTCTTGCTCTTCGATTGTCGGCGGTAGTCCGGTGACATCCAGAAACAGACGCCGCAACAAATCGGTTCGCGCTGCCGACGAGTTCGGCCGCCACCCCGTCTTTTCCAGCCGAGTCAACACAAACGCATCAATCGGCGTTCGCACCCAATTGGAATCACACACCGCCGGAACTGCCGGTCGAACAACTCGCCGAAACGACCAATGCTCCCGATCCGATTCACCGATCATCGCGTCAATCGCCGCGATATCGGTCACGGGGTTTTCCGGTTCAGCCGAAAGCGCCAACGAGCACATCCCTGCCGCCAGGACTAACAAGGCCGACACGAGCAAGGTAAAAGAACTCTGAACTCCGCTCATCTTCACTTATCCCATTTGCCCAATGAGGCGTCATTTTCATTAGTCCTGAAACCAGCGACCTTTTTCCAGAAAGCGTTGTTGAGCAAGCCACAAAAAAGAAATCTCTGGGTGGTTTGTGGTGTTTGAGGATGGTCAACAAATCATCGCACACCAGTCACGGACAGATTTCGAGTGAACAGCAATGTCGGGAGAATCGCGAAGAGGTTGGCTGGTCGCAAGCGGTGGATTGATAACCGGCTTGCCGCCCAATGACACTTACTTTAGTTGGTCGAGTTGAATTTGTGCTTGTTGTTCGGGGATTGTCGTTCTCGCATGTGCGCTTTTCGGGGATAGCTGCGGCCGGGACGGTACGGGAGCTTGTGTTGGCTCGCGATTCGTAGCGTTAGATCGAATCGGGCAGCAAAGTCGGTGGGGTTCCATTCGCTCGGATGAAACAGCACCACTTTCACGGCCGTCAGCACGTTTCACGGCTGTCAGTACGCCGCTGAAGCTCAGGCGTCGCGGTGGCACGTCGGCGATTCGCGCCGCGAGTCGCCGCACCTGGACGACCAGGTTGTAGGCCACCAGCGAGGTCAGCAGTTCCTTCTCGAACATCGACTCGCTGTGCCCCGGAATCAGTTCCGTGTTCAGCGTCACCTTCACATCGCGGATGTCCGTCTCCACGTGTTGCCGGCACCAATAGAGCTGACGGATCGCCTCCGTCCCCAGTGGCAGCGTTGAGATCAACCACAATCGCTCACCGTTGGCGAGCGGGATTTCCTGGAGCCACACATGGATGCTCGCCTCGGCAGGCAGTTCGGGATGCGAACGGCGATCGTCGCGACTGGGTTCCCAGGCGACCTGCCAGCGAGACGTGCCCGGAGGGTCCGACGGGGTCCGGGGCGCTGACGGCACGCTGGAGAAGCTTCGTGAAACGAGGCTGCGTCAGTCGTGAGACGAGTTCATGTTCCGCTTGTCGAGCCCCCCAAGCGATGGCGAACACGCCAAAATCCCGATCGGCCAACAACACGGAATTCGTCGGCAATTTGGGCAAGATCGGCTTAGTCAAAGCGACTTCACTGGTGGTCTCGCGGCCATACCTGGATCCCACTTCCGGCCGCATCGCACAGCCGCTTTCCAGTTCCTGAGCAACCACCAGCAACGCGATCGGCCAGACGCTTTCCCCATGCTGATGACTGGCCGGAGGAAACGCCTTCTTCAGCTCGGGCGTGGGACGCAATGGGATCGTGGTGCCATCCAAAATGAAGGCGCAACGATCACCCACCGACGACGCAAAGCGGTCACCAGTGAATCAAAGACATGCTGGCAAAGATGTTCGAGGACGGAGAGTTCCAATCGCGTCCGAGCCTGCGAGTAGGCCCCGCTGTTCGCGGGCAAACGCCCCTCGGCGACCCGTCCTTTGGCGTTCGTGTGCAGCGCACGAGTCTCGATGAAACTGGCGACGGTTTGCTGCCGCGTCGCCCCGCCGTGCAGTCTCTGCAGCACCATGAGCCAAGAGGTGACCAGCGCATCATAGACCGCGGCCGGCCCCATCGGCCTGAGTTTGTCAATGTCAATCCACTGCGCGAAAAGCCGTTGTCCCCGCTGCCGTTCGAGGGCCACGTCAGCCGACACCACCTGCTGTGCAAGCATCTCCGCCTGCCTTTGAACCATCGACATGCCAGAATCTCCTCCTCTGGAAACTCTGCAGGCCCGGCGCAAAACTCGTGCCAGTCGCCGATGGATCAAAGAAATTCAAAGTAAGTGCCATTGGGCTGGATGCCGATCCCACGCGTTCCCCGGCCGGGCGGCTCCCGTGTGAGTCGTGCGAGTTCGCCAGCAGGATGGGCACTCCCGCGGTTCAGTTGGAAAACGGCACGGTGATCACGAGGCGTTACTGATGACCACTGTCGATTGATAGTGAGTGTGCAGTTGGGCGATGAGGGACTCGAACCCACGACATCCACGGTGTAAGCATGGCGCTCTAACCAACTGAGCTAATCGCCCAAGAATGCTAGGCCCGTGTTCGGGAAGGCCACTCGGAACAGTCCCAGTCTGAGCCGCTGCGAACCGCTACGACCCGACCACACTGGCGGCTCGCTGGAATTCACCCGCTTGGCGACGCAATTGATTGCTTCGCCGGATGAATTTGGCGCGGGCGGGCTTGCTGCCGGAAATGCGTGACAAGGTTTCGTATTTTTCGGCCAGCGCCAGTTTGATGCGGACTTTATTCAGCAGGACTTCGGTTTTGGTCGCCATGACAGCTAACGCTCCTCGCAAATCTCAAAATTTTCGGTGTGATTGGAAACAGTAGAAATAGCTAAATGGGCTGGGATTTACCAGTCATCGCCAACAATAGTTGGCAGGGCAAGCTAATTTATCGCTCTGTATCAATCGTGACGGCGCGACAAAAACTAGCACGACGCGCGAGCGAGTGGTGATCCTCGGCAAACCACTCGCTCGCGCGTCGTGCTAGTTCGTCGATACCAACCACCCTATTTTGAAACATTAGCCCGCCCTGCAATAGTTGGAGCCCTTGAAGATTCTCATCTTCCAGCGGAATCTTTCGCCTCAGAGGTTTTCTGAAGGTAATCGAGGTGCATCATGAAGTTGTTGGGCTGTGTCTTTGAGACTCAACTTGGCTGGTTTGGACTGGCTGGTGTCCAGAAAACCGTGTGGCGTGTGACGATTGGACATCGCCGTCGTGACGCGGCGTGGGCTGAACTGAGAGCCCGTTGCGGTGACGGTTCGCTCGCCGAACAGGATTGGTATCCGCAGTTGAAACGAAAATTCGTGGACCTTGCCGTAGGTCGGTGTGTGACGTTTGATGACATCAAAATCCCAGATGAACCGCGGACCGAGTTCCAACAAAAAGTGTTGCTG
Organism: Planctomyces sp.; assembly: GCA_031375695.1. Taxonomy (GTDB): domain Bacteria; phylum Planctomycetota; class Planctomycetia; order Planctomycetales; family Planctomycetaceae; genus SXKJ01. Next base: position 2,394 of record JANMIF010000063.1, on the reverse strand, counting down.
GCGACTCGCGCGATCGGCTTTGGCGAAACGATCAGTTACGGTGATTTGGCCGCGCGCGTCGGTTCGCCGCGCGCGGCGCGAGCCGTGGGGACGGTCATGGCTTCCAATCAGATTCCGATCATCATTCCGTGTCATCGTGTCGTCGGGACGAGAGGCGAACTAACTGGATTCTCAGCCCCGCGTGGCATCCATCTCAAGCGGCAATTGTTGGAGTTGGAACGATTGTCAATATTGCCGAGAGGGTGATGTGACGACTTTGTCAGAGCTGCGAATTCTCGCGATTGGCGACTTCTCTGGCGATTCTCCCCCGTTCTAAAATCCAGGCCGTCAGTCGTCGTTCATGTCCTCCGTCGTTGTCGGGTTGCGAAAGAGATCGCCATGAGTGTTCAGATCTGTCGGCCGGACGTGAGCGATTTGAATGTGATGGTCTTTGGCCGGACGGTTCACCCGGAATTGTTGGCTCTGCACGAACGAACCACCGTCGAGCAGCGAGGGTTTCACGCTCAGATTGCCATCTGTGACGTCGGACACTTGATTCAATGGCGAGCGGGCGATCTAACGCTCTGCGAATTGTTGGCTCCGCGCGGACTGTCGATGCCGCGTCGGCAGCGATTATTCGATAAGAAGGTACGCGGCAGTCGCGACGAATCGCTGTGGCTGCCGTGCGGTGCCAGCTATCAGCTCAGTTTTCAAGTGGAGCAGTTGCCCCCGGACGTTTTTTTGCAACTTCACGAGGAGTTTTCCACCGACTATCGCAAGGCGACGCTCGGACATGTGTTTGTCGCCACCAATCGACTGGCTCCCCCGGCCATCAGCTATGTTCAAGCGGACCTTTTCCCACGCAGTTTGTTGGTTCACGCCTTTCACACGTTTCCAGAAAATTGTGCTGTCGTCAAAACGCAATCTTTGTTCGAGTTGCCTGCCGGCGGCCACCAGTGAATTCTGCAACGATCGTCGATCTTTTGACGGTCACAGAGCGGGGACTGTTGCAACTCCGTCAAGACCGTTTTAGAGTTCACGATCGCGCGAGGTGCCCAATGGACTTGCGGCGAATTCTCATTGGACAGGTAGCTCAGTCGGTAGAGCACAGGACTGAAAATCCTGGTGTCGGCGGTTCGATCCCGCCCCTGTCCACTGTTCGCATCAGCCCGCACGAAGTCGCAACCATCGGCATCGTGCGGGCTTCTGTTTGCGCCCCGTCCGACGAGTCGTTCAACGTCTCGGAAGAGAATATGACTGTTTGTGGCGGGGTGCGGGGACTTGCTTCCGGGTCGTGGCTCGCGGCATCATAGAGATCGTCGCGGACCTTCAGGCAATGCTTCTTGCTGTGGCCGATCCACTTGCTCTCTGAATGCGACCAGGCCGATCGTCGCGGCGTTTTCGCCATAAAATCGCACCTTGTACAACGCTTTCGTCACGGCAGATCGGCACGCCGCTCAGAATTCGGATTTCCCGAACTCACCGCAGCTTGTGACACTTCACTGAGGCAGTGACAGCGAAGACAATACTGTGTCTCGACTTCGAGCATCCTTCACTCATCGGGAGACGATCATGTCAACATCCGAGAAAGCCACTGTGGCTCAATTGGCCACATTGGGTGGCGGCTGCTTCTGGTGTCTGGAGGCAGTCTTCGAACAACTTCGTGGCATATCGAAAGTGGTCTCCGGCTACTGTGGCGGTGAGGTGCCGAACGTCACCTATCCGCAAGTCTGCTCCGGCCGCACGGGACATGCCGAAGTTATCCAGGTCACGTTCAATCCGGCGGAGTTGTCGTTTGCCACGTTACTGGACGTCTTCTTCGCGACACACGATCCGACGACGCTTAACCGACAAGGGGCCGATGCCGGCACACAGTATCGTTCGGCGATCTTTTTCCACGACGACGAGCAGCGCCGCATCGCCGAGCAGAAGATCTCGGAACTTAATACCGCTCAAATTTGGGAAGCTCCGATCGTCACCCAAGTCGCGCCGCTGACTGAATTTTTCGCAGCCGAGGACTATCATCAAGGCTACTTCCGCGAGAACGGTTTTCAGCCGTATTGCCAAGCGGTCGTCTCGCCGAAGGTGGCAAAGTTCCGCAAGCAATTTGCCAACCTCACTAATCTCGACTTTTGCCCTTAATTGATCGCTATGCGGCTGCGGCGAAGCTGTGGAGTACGGCGATTTGAAATTGTTTGGGGAGTTTTGAAAATACGACGCTGTGGCAGGCGGTTTCCAAAATTGTTGACGCCGCTTGATTGTCGGCGAGTAGTTCACGCTTACTGGCGGTCTACGGCGGCAAAGGAGGGCCGCCCATGTCGCTTCACTCGTTTGCGATGAACTGGTCACCGATTCTAAAAGAGAACGACAAGAAGCAGCGTTTGATCGCGGCTATCGAGTCGTTGGTGATCTCAT
>JANMIF010000056.1:0-20504 GCA_031375695.1 Planctomyces sp. | reverse complement strand
CTTACGAAATTGTAAGCTAATTTTTGCTTGAACTTTTCCCCATCTGTTGACAGACTGCGAGTCCGATATTCCTCGGCGAGTGTATTGTTACCTGTGTCCGCGTTGGTTCTCGCGGGGTTCTCTCTTCCTAATTCTCGGAGGTTTCCATGATCAAGTCTCAAAAACGGCAAGGATTCACGCTGATCGAATTGCTTGTTGTGATCGCCATCATTGCGATCCTGATTGCCTTGTTGCTTCCTGCTGTCCAACAAGCTCGTGAAGCGGCTCGGCGGTCCCAGTGCAAGAATAGTCTGAAGCAGATTGGATTGGCGCTCCAGAATTATCACGATACGCACCTCGTGTATCCTCAAGGGTGCAGCAACACGAATGGTTGGGGGATGTCGTGGTGGGTCGGGATCCTGCCGTTCTGTGACCAGAATCCTGTCTACAAGAAACTGAGCTTTGGTCAACCCGGTGGCGCCAACGGTCCCGGCTATGCGGAGTCCAACGCGAATGGAAACGTTCTCCGTGGATTCAGTCCGGCATACATGTCGTGCCCGTCAAGCGATCTTGATGTGTTGTCGGCCGACTCTCTTGTCATGGCGACCTACGCCGGAATTTCTGGGAACACCAGAGACATCACCCAGACGAATGGGACCAATATAGTTTCTGGAGCTGGTGTGCTCCTTCCGATGGGGAAGGTTAAAATTTCCAATATCAAGGACGGGACTGCCAATACAATCATTGTGGGCGAACAATCGGCCAAAGCGGACACACAAGAGGACATCCGCAGTTCAACGCAGCATGAGTCGTGGATGGGTTGCGGCGGCGGTGGGAACTCACCACCTCCAACCGGAACCTGGAACGGCGACAATCGGACGTTTAATCTGACGACTTTGCGCTACAAGATTGGTTACAGAGGCGGTACTGCCGTTGCCGGCATGGCTTACAACTGCGGTACGAACAAGGGGATTCATGCAGCTCACTCCGGTGGAGCTCATGTAGCGATGGGAGATGGTACGGTGAGATTCATCAACAACAATCTCAATACCACCATTTCATTCAACCTGACATCGAAATCGGGGAACGAAGTTGTCGGCGAGTTTTGATGCCTGATGCCAGGCCTCCGGGAGAGCTTATGGCCCGATTGCAACTTTGCGATCGGGCCGTATCTTTAAAGTCGTTCACACCCTCACTTCGTCAGGAGAAAATTAATGAATTGTCAAAGGTGGTTGACCGGCAGGAACAGACTTCTTTTGAGCGGGATGGTGATGGTTAGTCTTGGTCTCCCTGGTTGTGGTCCGGCTGCCGATCCCACGGCCCCCGTGGCTGGCAAGGTGTCATTTAAGGGTGTCGCTGTTTCTGAAGGAGTGGTCAATTTTCACGATGCCAAACGTGGCAATGCGGCAGCCGCGAAGCTTGGTGCTGACGGCACCTATTCCATCGGCGACGTAGTCCTCGGCGACTACAGCGTGTTCATTACACCTCTACAGGTCGATGCTCCGGTGGACGCGACGAAACCAGCACCTCCTCCCATGGACCCTGCAAACATTCCCGCGAAGTACCGAGACGCCAACACCAGCGGCTTTAAGGCATCGGTGAAAGCCGGAACTAACAAGGCGGATTTCGAAATGGTTCCTTGACCGATCAGCACTGAGTCTTCCTGCCTGTCCGGTGATGCGGGCTTCAGTGATTGGCTTCGGCTGGGAAAGTTTCCTGCTCCCGTTCAATTCAACTTCTCCGCGAGGAGGACGTTTCCGGCCGATTGCGAGCCTCAATACATTACGAAAAAGTCATCTGACTTTGTCTTGAGTTTTGTTCGCTCCCTTGGCACTATTGCATTCGCGAGTCAATCGTGGACTCGGTTAGCGTCTGGGGTCAAGTTCTTTTCCTCACATCGTTCTTGGAGATTCCCATGAAATCCCGTCGTAGTGCTTTTACTTTGATTGAACTCTTGGTCGTCATCGCGATCATCGCGATTTTGATTGCGCTTCTTTTGCCGGCTGTTCAGCAAGCTCGAGAAGCCGCCAGACGCACCCAATGCAAAAACAACCTCAAGCAGATGGGACTCGGACTCGCCAACTATCACGACACGCACTTAGTGTTCCCTGCTTGCGGAACAAGTGCAGGATGGGGGATGTCGTTTTGGATGCCGATGTTGCCCTATATCGATCAGGCACCCTTGTACAAAACACTGACTTTTGAGGTCAACGGTAGCGGTTCAGGACCGGGATATAATAATCATCCCAACATGGCAAAACTCGCGGGAAAGACATTCCCAGCTTACTTTTGTCCCTCCTCCGATTTGCCCCCGCTCTTTGGCAATCAATCCGCCCCGACCTACACCGCGATCACTGGGAATGATACGTTTCTTCCGGGGGTGAAAACTACAACCAATGCGACCTATGGTGTCCATTCATGTAGCGGCGTGCTGATTGCAGTAAACGCGCCGGATGGCGGTAAGGTCTCGCTTGCAAAAGTTAAAGACGGTAGTTCAAACCAGATTTTAATTGGTGAGCAATCAAGCTGGGGTTTCGCTGTGGGAAACCCTCAAGTTGATATTCGCTCGGCGTCGACGGCTTGGCTCGGTTGGATGGGAAGCCAGTACGGTGACAATCGGATTATGAACGGGACGACGGTCATGTGGCGGATCAACACAAAGGACTCGACGCTCACTGGAATGAACAGTCCGGGAAACAACAAGGGAATTCACGCCGCTCACGCTGGTGGAGCCCATGTTCTCATGGCTGATGGCACGGTGAGATTCTTGAATGATACTCTCAACATTACGACGCTCAAGAACCTTTGCTCACGAAGCGACAACACCCCCCTCGGTGAGTTCTAAGCGACGTTGAGTCCGCTTGGCGTTACGCCATTGATCTACTGACCACAAAGGTTCTTTTCCAGAAGTCGCGTTTCATGATCACTCAGATGAATCGGTTGGCGAGGCTCTATGCGTTTCTCGCTTGTTTCTCGCTCGCAAACTTCGGCTGTTCCGGAGGACCAGCCGTCGGAGATGTCGCCGGGAAAGTCACTTTGGGTGGTAGTCCCTTTGGCGAGGGTCAAGCTCGGATTTTATTCCGTGAGTCCTCCACGGGGGGCGCAGCGGTGGCTGAGTTGAAACCGGATGGAACATTTCAAGTCGTCACCCCGGAGGGTGGCATCCCACTCGGAAAATACGACGTCGCCATCCAGCCTCCGCCTCCGGCACCAATTGAGCCGAGCGATGCAGCTAAGGGTATCACTGCGCCGGCGGATACTTCGAAGATTCCTCCAATCTATCGCGACTTCAAGACAAGCGGGCTCAAGGCAACTGTCGCGGCAGGTAAGAATAATTTCGACTTTGAGATGAAACCTCAGTAATCGAATCAGCGAATCAAACGAAAACTCAGGGGTCAGTCACCGGGAAACTCAACGGTGACTGACCTCGGTTTGTTGATGGCCGTTAATGTTGCTAATTCTGAGTCAGCCTGGGCGAATTCACGGTTCTGATTTGTGAACGTTTCGGACAGCCTGCGCTGCGCGACGCCATTCCGCAGAAGTCCTTGGTTGACCAAGCGTTTCAAAGACTTCGGCCAGCTCCTCCATTAATTTCGGGTCTTGAGGAGCGAATTCTCTCCGGCGGTTGATCTCCAACACTCGGCGCTTCAACTCGGAAAGCCGATGGCTTTCTTGGAGGTGCTTGTTCGCCCCAGAGGAATCTCCCTGGCGACGCAGGATCTGGGACAGCCGATAATGAGCCTCGTCATGAAATGGGGCCATTCGCAGACAGTGCTCGAAGTCGGCTTGGGCTTCGGGAAATTGCTGTTGTTCGGCTCGCACTATTCCACGCAGAAGGAGCGCCGGCAGACTATTGGGTTCTGTCTCGAGCACTTCGTTGAGCAACTGCTCCGCGCCAATTCGATCACCAGTGGATCGCCTTAACTGTGCCATCCGCAATTGATCCTCGCTGAGCGCCTGTGACTTGGACATCACTTCGGTGACCAACGGCTCGGCTTCTGAGAGCTGCCCAAGGGTGATCAAGAGCTGTGCGAGTTCTCGGCGCGACGACAAGCCAATCGGCTGAGAGACATCGCTGTTCTTCGCAGCTTGGCGGTAGGCTTCAAGTGCTTCCGCATATCGCCCGCGTACTTGTTCCGTTAGGCCAACAGCACGCCAGCAATCCGCCTGTGTGCCAGCCAGGCGACGAAGTTCCTGTACCAATTCCAAAACTTCCGGCTCGGCCAATGTGCTGGCCTTCAGCGGGAGAGCCAAAGTTAAGACTCGCGCTCGATCGCTTCCAAATCGCAGGACCACAGAAAGCGCCCTGTCAGCCAGCATTGTGTGATGCGCGACCTGCGCCTCTTCAATCAGAGCACACCAGTTGGCGACGGTGCATTGTTCAGGCTCTTTAATCTGGGCATACGCCCCCAAGGCCTCCAGAGGATTTCCTAGCGCCAATTGAGCGCGGCATCGAATGAGCCAAGCTTGAGACCCCCTTCCCGTACTGGCATTGAGTGCGGACTCCGCCAACGCGTCGGCTTGCGCGGGATCACGAGCCAAAATCCCTTCAGCCTGCCGAAGCAGACGCCACGGCGACATGTACCACCAGAGTCCACACGTCGCCACAATCACGGCGACAACAACACTCACGGAAATGACCCGGATCCGTGGTTTGCGCGGAGAATTCGGTGCGGCACGATGATTAAGGGGACTCATCTCCCGTTCCTTCACGCAGGCGGTGTTGCTGACAGGTGGTCAGTCCGCGGAAGATTTCCCGTCGGCCGGAAAGCCAGCGGATGGAAACGTCCACGCTCGGCCGTCCCTTTTCCAAGGCCAACGTCGCTCGCGGATCGACATGTGAAGCAAAGCTGGTGCCAGCACGGATCGGGACGGTAACCAATCGGTCAAATGCTGTTAGCGAAACGGACGCGCCGACACCGGACGTGTCGGCGGCCGACGACTCAAGTTGAACCGTCACCCAGTTGCCCGGCGGCCGATGATTTCGCAAGACGCAAATCGGCTCATCCAGACCGCTGATCACTAGGTCGAGTCCACCATCACCATCCAGATCCGTAGCGGCCGAACCGCGTGCCGCATGTCGTTCGCGAAAGTAGCTGGCGGCGTTTGAACTCACGTCCACAAATCGTTGGCCCGCATCGTTGCGAAACACGAACGACGGCTGCCGAAACGGCGATTGCCCATCGTGATACAACACATGACCGTTGAGAACATACAAATCCGGCCAGTTGTCGCCATCGAAATCCTGCAATCCCGTGCCGAAGCCAACGTAGGCTCGCGACGCTCCCGCCAAACCGAATCGAGCGGTCGCGGGTTCGAACTGCCCACCGCCGAGATTGCGGTACAGCGAATTGTCCTCCAATTCAAAATTCGTGACGATCAGATCGGTTCGACCATCACCGTCGATATCGGCCGTGTCCAATCCCATACTCCCTTCCGCGAGGCCCTTGTCGCTGACCGCGACTCCCGCCGCCAAACCACCATCATTCCAGGGAAAATCCGCACTTCCCCAGAACAGTGAATTGGGATCACCGTCGTTGGCCACATACAGGTCCAGCCAGCCATCGTCGTTGAAGTCCGCGGCCAACACCCCCAGGCCGCGAGTTTTGTTCGTCAGGCCCGCCGCTTCCGAACGGTCGGCGAATGTGCCGTCACGCTGATTGACATACAACCGGTCGGGCAGCGCTGCAAAATCTTGCGGAGGGCAGACATCTGGCCGACTCCGATCCCGGCCACACGGTTGCGACTTCAGCGGATCAAAGGCGACATACGTCGCGACGTACAAATCGGGCCAACCATCATTCGTCAAATCTACAAAGACCGCACCGGTGTCCCAACTCTCGAACGACAGGCCGGCCGTTTGTGTGACATCTTCAAATCGTCCCGCATCATTCCGAAATAGACGACTGCGACCGAAACAAAACACAAACAAATCCTGATCGCCATCGCGGTCGTAATCGGCCGCCACCGCGCCGTGCGAGTAATCCATCTTAGTGGCCAAGCCCGCTGCCTGAGTGATCTCGGTAAACCGGCATTGCCCCTCGTTCCGAAACAGCTTGCCCGGAATTCCGGTGATCGCACCGCTGGCCGCATCCACGGTCCCGCCACCGGCACAATAGACATCCAAATCTCCGTCGCCGTCCGTATCAAACAAACAGACACCACCGCCGACTGTTTCCAAAATCGTGAACCGCCCACCATCGCGACCTGAATGAAAAACGTGTTGCAAGCCCGATTCGACAGTCACGTCCACAAACCAATCCTCCGGCCGAGCAACCTGTCGACCGTGATCAGTCAGACGAGTGGTGTCCCCAACACGATCCTGCTGCGGGTCGAGCCACTTGGGCTGCTGTTCGTTTCGTTGAGACTCGACGGGCAATTCAGACGAATGTCCACAACCTGTGACCAGTAAGGCGAACAGCCAACACAATCGAAGGGCCGTGATTTCATCTTGCTGTATCATGACTCTTTCCTGTTGGGACTTTCGGTGACTTCCGTTTCAAACGACGATCAGCGATATGAGCGATTCAAAATTGTGGTTTGGCCGGAGTCGCGCCGCTACTCTCGTTGACCTTGACCGAGAAATCCACAGTTCCACGGAAAGTCGATGTCTTTGATGAGTCTTGAAGCGACGGCCTACCACGAAGCGGGTCATGCGGTGATGGCGTTGGCGTTGGGGCGGTCGATCCAGCGAGTCAGCATCTTGCCGGGGCGTGAATGGCTGGGACGTTGCGAGTTTCAAAAGGGACGTGCTCGTCCGAACGAAGATTGGTTGGAGCGAGAGATCTTGATCTCATTGGCGGGACTCGCGGCGGAGGCTCGGCACACGGGGCAATACGTTTGGGTGGGGGCCGCTCAAGATTTGCGAAACGTCCGGCGTCTGACAACTCAACGGGCGGGCGAACGTCAGGCCGATCGGTTGCAGCGGCGATTGCTGGCCAAGGTTGAGCATCTGCTTGCTCGGTCCGAGAATTGGCGCGCGGTGGAATTGATCGCGGCGGAATTGCTCCGCTGCGAAACCATCAGCGGCCGAGCGGCCTCGCATCTGTTTGAACAAGGGAAAGTGTCATGCTGACCATCTATGTGGATGCCGATGCGTGTCCGGTCAAAGACGAGATTTATCGTGTATCACGGCGCTATTCGATGCCGGTCATCGTGGTCGCCAATACGTCGTTGCGAGTCCCCACCGACAAGTTGATTCAATTAGTCGTTCGCAACGAGGTGGGACTCGACATTGTGGATGATTGGATCGCCGAGCAATGCGGCCCCGGCGACATCGTGGTGACATCCGACATTCCGCTGGCCGCTCGCTGTGTGGCGAAGCAGGCGCGAGTGCTCGATCCGAAAGGGCGTGAATTCACCGAGACTGATATCGGCGAAACGCTCGCCATGCGGGACCTCTTAGACGGACTCCGCCAAACAGGAGCCATCACAGGCGGCCCCGCTCCCATGACCGCCAAAGACAGCTCGCGATTCCTGTCCAAACTCGATGACCTGATCAACGCCGTGCGACGCACCAATCCGAGGTAAGCGAGAAGCCGTCACGCTGATTCACCGCCGCCAATTGCGCCGATTAGCGGTCGATGACGGTATCGTAGATCAAGCCCTTCACAGCAAACTCGGTCAGGAACGAATATGGAATCGTCTGTTCCAGCGTGACGACAACGAGGTCGTCCTTCGGAGAGGTCCAATAGTGCGTGCTCGCAGCACCGCCCCAGCCGTATTCGCCGAGACGGCTTTGCGGATCCCAGATCGACGATTTGACACGCACTGAAAAGCCCAGGCCAAAGCCGACTCCCTCGCGAACCTGGTCACCAAACTTGATCCAGCCGACGCTTTCGGGGACTTGATTCGAGGTCATTAGTCGCACGGTCTTGTCGGACAGAATTCGCACGCCGTCGAGTTCTCCGCCACGCACGATCATCACCAGGAACCGCATGTAATCGCGAGCCGTCGAGACCAGGCCGCCGCCGCCCGATAGCAGCTTGGGACTTTTTCGATACACGCTGGCGGCAGGTGCGTCGAGCAGTGTCAGCTTCCCCTTGCCATCGGACGTGTAGTTGGTGGCGAAGCGTTCCAACTTCTCGTCTGGGACGAAGAAGCCGGTGTCTTTCATGTCGAGCGGCTTGAAGATCTGCTGCTGAAAGAATTCATCCAGCGATTGGCCTGAGACAAGCTCAACGACGCGCCCCAGCACATCGCTTGAGACGCCGTATCGCCAGTCTTTCCCTGGCTCGAAGGCCAGCGGCACGCGACCGAGCTTTGCGGCCATGTCGGCCAGAGTCGTCTTGGAGTCCATGACATTCGCGTCCTTGTAGAGCTTGTCGGCGGCTTCGTTCCCCGACGCGCCGTACGACAGACCTGAAGTGTGCCGCATGAGATCGCGAATCGTCATCTCTTGTTCTGGAACGAAGGGACCGTCCTTGCCCTGTACTTTGCAGCCCGTCATTTCGGGCAGATGCTTCGAGACCGGGTCGTCCAAACCCAGCTTCCCTTCGTCGCACAACTTCAGCGCGGCGGCCGTCGTGATCGCTTTGGTCATCGAATAGATCCGCACGATCGCATCGTCGCGCATGGGCTTGTTGGCTTCGATGTCCATTAGCCCGTGCGACTGAAGATGCACGACCTTCCCTCGCCGAGCGATCATCACAATCCCGCCCGCGAACTTTTTGTCGTTCACCAAACCGTCCATCACCGCGCTGACCTTGGCTAGCCGCTCGGCAGACATCCCCACGTCTTCTGGCTTGGCGACAGGCAACTCACCCGCATTCGCGATTGAAGAAATCAGCCAGAATTGCCACGAGACCCAGCCCAGCAGACGTTTGGTCATTGAACAATTCCTTAAAAAATCCACTCTCGAATCGGTCAGCCGCGCGGAAGTGCCGGAGTGCCCTTGGCAAAAGACCAGTCCACCGCTTCGTAAGCCACTGCCAAATGCGGCGTTTCCAACCGGCGGTTCTTGTCGGCAAGACTGTGCAAAGCCGCATCGAGAATGCCCGTCGTCAACAACGTTCGCTCCACGGGATACGCCGGTTTGCCCGCGTGAAACATGTGCTCGACGGCTCGCAGCATGTGCTCGAAATGTCGGAACGGCGGGTTCTCCTCTGCGATGAACGTGACAGCGAACGGTTTTTCGTTTCCTCGGATCGAGACTGCGCACGAGAACTCATGCGAGAAGCCGGTTCCCATCGCGATCGTGGCCTTCGTGCCGTCGCGATATTCGATGAGATAAAAGACTGCGTCCTTGGCCATCTCTTTCGGACGTGGAGTTTTGCCCGCATACGGTGTGGGCGAATGTTCGACAACCGCGTCGAAAAGAGCCTTCGACCAACGGCCCTCTTTTTCCGCTTGCCAGATTCCGTCTCCCGTGACCGATTGCACCGACTTCACACCGCTCTCGCCCCCTTTGCGACGCTCCATCAAGCATTGCATCCCTTCCAGTGAATGAAATCCGTAGGCTTCCAGCCCGCCGAATCCCAGAGCAATCGCCTCAGTAATTTCCGAGCCGATCGGGATTGTCGCAGAGGGATTTCGCCACATCACCGGCACCGACGAGCCAGCCATGAACGGGATGTGCAGCTCCTTCGCCGTGTCGAACATGTGCTTCGCATCGCTCCAGGCATAAGACAGGTGCTTGTCGCTGAACACGGGGACGACTTTGTTGCACTTCTTAAACGTGGCCACGATCTCATCGAAAAACCGCCGCCGCGGATACATGACCTGATCTGTCTCCGGAACGCTCGGATATTTGCCATGTTCGCCAACGGACAGCACACCCGCGACTGCCAGCGAGTCGGTGCCCAGCGTGAGCGCTTCGTGGATCGTTTTTGAAATCACGAATCCATGCTTCTTTGACAAGGCCAAGCTCAGATCGTTGTCACCAATCTGGTCCACATACAGCGACACCAGCTTCAAGTCCGGTCCGAGACCGCCGTCCTGCGCCCAACCTTCGAGTACCTTGCCCACGATCACATCGGCATGAGAGTTGTGATGATAAACCGTGACCGCAGCCGCGATCGGCAACTTCGCTCGCGGTGAGTCGTCAGCAAACAGATAGGGAACGAGACTCGCTTTTCCAAACGTGAGTCCCGCCGTACCGAGCGATCTTTTAAGAAAATGGCGGCGAGTTAGAAGATGTGTCATCGGCACTCCAAATAGCGGCGCAGTTTGAGAACCGTTGGGAATAATCTCGGCCATTCGCCTACGTCAGAACAACTCGTCAATCACTTGGCCGTCCGGCAGAAGCGGGATCGGGCGGCCTTGAAGGTTCATTGCGTTCTGGTTGGGGTCGATGCCGAGGTGTTTGTAGAGCGTCGCCAGCACATCACTGGGGCTGATCGGCCGATCGGTGGGCAGGCCGCCATCGTGACTCGATTCGCCAATGATCTGCCCCATCTTCAAACCTCCACCCGCGAGCAACACGCTGCCCAGGCGCGGCCAGTGATCGCGGCCTCCAGTCAGATTGATTTTGGGCGACCGGCCGAACTCGCCCCACACAACGAGCAACACGTTGCGGCAGAGTTCCCGTTCGCTGAGATCGGTGATCAGCGCGGATAACGCTCGATCAAGCGGCGGACCGCTCCATTCCATGCCGACGTTCGGGCCACCGGGACTGGGCTGTTCGCGATCCTCTCGCGTGATGCTGACGTGCCAATCCCAACGCAAGCAGTCGGGAGCCGTGTTGAGCGTCACGAACGTGACTCCCGATTCCACCAGCCGGCGAGCCAACAGCGCCATCTGTCCCCAGCGGTGAATTCCGTATCGCTGGCGAGTGGCCACCGATTCCTCTTTGAGATCAAACGCGCGACGAGCTTTCGCGCTCGTGATCAATTCCAATGCGAGCTTCGCGAAGGGATCGAGGCCATCTTGAACCTGATTCGTATCGAGCCGACGTGGCAGACGATCGAGGTCTGCCAGCAGCGACTTGCGATCATTGATCCGATCCAGCGTCGCATCGTTGGCCAGTTCAAGGCTACTGGTCGCGCTGCGCAGGCGGTCGAACTGAAACTCGAACGGATACGGATCCTGCAAGACTGCGAACGGCGAATGCGACACGCCCAGATACCCCGGTCCCATCGCATCAAACAGGTGATGGTGCATCACCGGCTCTTCCGAGAGCATCACATACGGTGGCATTCCCGGCCGCCGTGGCCCGCGAAACTTCGACGCAATCGAACCGACCGACGGATAACCGTCTCGCTTGTCCGGTTCCTTGCGTCCTTCCAGACACCAACGCATGACGCCGAAGTGGTCGTCATACGGATGTGTGAAGCTCTTGATGATCGCCGTCTTGTCGAGCACGTTAGCCGTCAGCGGCATCATCTCGCACACCGGCAAGCCGGGAAGCTTTGACGAGATCGCCCGATACGGACCGCGAATTTCAACCGGCGCGAGCGGTTTTGGATCGAATGTCTCATATTGGCTTGGTCCACCGCCAAGCCAGATTTGAATCACGGATGTGTCTGTCGCGATCTGACCCTGTTCGGCTGCTTGAGATCGCAGTCGCAGAAGATCCTCCAGCGCCAGACCGGCTCCGCCGGCACGCAGGCTGGCCGACAAAAATCGCCGGCGCGAGACGTTTCGATGCGTGTGTTGCGGCTGCATAACGATTCTCCTAGTCGCTCGACATCCCTTCGCGAGCCACTCGCCTCGATCACAACGAAGAGAGTGTATCCGCGATCGGCCGAATAGACCTATGCCGTGAAGCCGAAATCGAATCGGCGTGCGGGGCGGCGTCAGCCCCCCGGTTCATGGTCGAGACCACCGATGCTTGGCGATAGACTCCTGGTCGGTGGCGAAGTCACTTCCTCAAGAGTTGAAGGGTCGGAACTGTGCGGATCGCTTATTTGGATTGTTGTTGTGGGATCAGTGGAGACATGACATTGGCGGCTCTGATTGATGCCGGAGCGGATGTCGAACAAATTGTGTGCGGGATTGATTCGCTCGGCCTGGAAGGGGTCAAGCTGCATGTTGAGCAAGTGATGAAAGGGGGATTTCGAGCGGTCCAAGTTGAGGTCGAACATCCAGAGCAACATGCTCACCGGCACTTGAAGGACATCACGCGGCTGATTGATCAGGCCGGGGAATTGACCAAGCAACAAAAACTGTCGGCCAAGAAAATCTTTCAGGCGATTGCCGAAGCGGAAGCTCGCGTGCATGGATCGACCGCCGATCAAGTTCACTTTCATGAGGTGGGCGCGATCGACTCGATCGTAGATATCGTCGGTGCGGCAATCGGATTTGATTTGCTGGGCGTGGATGAAATCGTGGCCAGCCCGGTGCCAACGGGGCGCGGGCGGATCAACATCGCTCACGGCATCTGTCCAGTGCCCGCTCCCGGAACGGCGGAGTTGCTCAAAGGGATTCCGCTGGTTGACTTGCCGGTTGAGGCGGAACTGACGACGCCGACGGGCGCGGCGATCTTGAAGTCGTTGGTGACTCGCTATTCGGCGATGCCGGAAATGACGATCGAGTCCATCGGCTACGGAGCTGGTTCTCGCGACTTCCCGGATCGGGCGAACTTGCTGCGGATTTTTGTCGGCGAAAAAACCACGCTGCCGGAATCGGACGAGGTCATTCAGTTGGAAACCAATCTGGATGACGTCTCGCCAGAAATCATCGCGTACACGAAACAAAAACTGTTCGATGCGGGTGCGGTCGAAATTTTCACACAGTCGATTCAAATGAAAAAGAACCGGCCCGGAGTGTTGCTTTGTGTGCTGTGTCGGCCGGCGGATTTGGATCGAATGGAAACGATTATCTTCACGGAAACGGCGACGTTCGGAATTCGCCGCACGCTGATGCAGCGATCCAAACGTGCGCGGCAGTCGTGCGTCATCGAAACGCCGTGGGGCCAGTTGCACGGTAAGCTCGGCTGGCGACACGGCGAAAAGCCGGTCTTCACCGCCGAATTCGAGTCCTGCGCGAAGATCGCGACCGAACAAAAAATCCCGATTCGCCAAGTCTATCGAGCCGCCGAACGAGCCTTCGACGAGCACCTGGAACAGGTCTTCGCACACGACCACGATCACGACTACGATCACGACGCCGACCATGATGGGGGCCACGATCACGACTGCGAACATGATCACGATCACAGCCATGACCATAACCACGATCACGACCATCGGCATGATCATGGGTAGAGAACAACGTCAAGGCGAGCCGCGGACGTTAGGTCCCGGACGGTGACCGATCCCGCATTGCCCGCCGGCTAACGACCTCTGGCTCGCCTCGAAATATTGAAAGATCGGAGTCGCGGAGCGACTCCGCTATGTAATGGAGACAAGGATGTCTTTGGAGTTTGGCATGACCGTCGCCGGGCTGGGAGCCTTGGCCGGTTGGTTGGTAGTTTTGTCGGAACAAGTTCGCGCCGGGCTGTTGTTGCGGCGTGAGCGAACTCGCGTGACCGCTCAATCGCCGATATTGGCGGGACCGCATTGGAATGCCACGCCCGTGGCGACGGCGCAGTCCGCCACGTTGTCGTCAATCGCGCCAGCTCAGAAGGCGGCAGCCTATCAAAACGTTCTCGATTCTTTTGGGCACGATTTGGAACAAGACATCGCCCAGTGGGAATCGGTGCTGTGCGACTTCCCGCAAGTCTTGTTTCCCGATGCGGCCGACTTGCCACCGCCGGTTGAACAGCCCGATTCAGCTGGGAAACCGACTCGGCGTAAGCGTCGCTCGAAAAAAGGGCGAGAAAAAGTCGTCACCCCGGAACGATCACGGATCGTCTTGCCGGAGGAACGTGACATGATCGGCCGATTGGCAAAGACCGGGTTTACACCGGAAGAAATCGCCATGTGGCTGAACTTACCACTGGAACGTGTCCAGGAACTACTGTGTCGCTTATTGGATTGATTGTGGCGCACCCGGCACCTGTGCGTCCCGCCAGCTGATAAAACCAGCTAGCCCACGGGTTGGATTGTGATTTATTCGGAACCGGCTTGCCGCTCACGTTGCGTTTGTTTATTCGGAACCGGCGGCTAGCGCCTTGCCGCTCACTGTGTCAGGTCCACAGATCGGAAACGACGCTCGTGCTGTCGGCGTAGGATTCGATCTCCAAACCCATCAACTGGGCGACCGTCAGCCACAGGTTTGAGTTCAGCGTGCCGCTCTTCATCTTGATGTGACGACCCTGCTTGATCCGACCTTGGGCTTTGCCAGCGACGATTATCGGCAGATCGTAGAACTGGTGCGTCGCTCCGTCTCCCAGGCCCGCGCCGTAGGTGATCAGCGAGTTGTCCAACATCGTGCTGCCGTCGGACTCTTTGAGCTCCTTCATCCGCCGCAGCAGGTAGGCATATTGCTGCATGTGAAAGAGGTCGATTTTTTGCACGTCCTTGTAACCGTCCCCCTTCTGGTTGTGAGTCATGTTGTGGTGCTGCACCGGCTTGTCGAAGACCCCTTCGTACATGAGCGTCGCATCCCAACGCTCGGGGCCGATCATGAACGTGCTGACGTTCGTGATCCCCATTTGGAAGGCCAGCAGCATGAGGTCCATCTGCAATCGGATGTAGTCGCCGCGTGGTAAGACTTCGTTCTTGGGAACCTTTACATCCACGCTGGCCAGCAGTTTGCTCATCTTCTCGATGCGGACTTCGATGTCGCGAATCATCTCCATGAAGCGGCCCATCGTTTCCCGGTCATCGCGTCCCAGCTTCTTCGACAGTGTCGTGGCATCGGCCAGCACGAGGTCCGTGACATCGGCCACATGGTTCCGGTAGCTGTTTCGCAAGAACAATCGGTCATAGAGCTTCTGCGGATCGCGGATCGACGGGGCGATCTTGTCTGGCCCGTACCAGGAGATGTTGTCGAATTCGATCGGCTCCTTGCCCGCAGTGAAGCCGTTACAGCTGATCTCAAGCGTGTTGAAGATCGACGCATGGCCGACGGCATCGCCGATGACCTGATCCAGAGTCCGACCATTGGGATGCCGGACGCCTTTCGCGGTGGCCTGTTCGGGCGAAAGGCTCGTCAGATAGCACGACGCGCCCTGAGCATGCACGTCCTGGCCATTCTTGTAGGTTCGCTCCAACCCCGTGATCAGCGTGACGTCGTTGGTGTGCTCGGCCAGCGGCTGCATGGTCGAAGTCAGCTCCAGCGGAGCTATCCCCGGCAGGTTGGCGATGCGCCGCTGTTCCTTGGTCTTGTCCGCATCGAACCCGCCGATGAAGCCCGGCAGTTCCGCGTTCTCTTCACCAGGGAAGAAGCCACGCCGAACGATCCCGTTCGGGATATACATGACGACCAGCTTCTTGCTCGGCTTCGCCGCGATGGTGGCCTTGTCATCCCCGACCGCCAGCGAGTGCAAGAACGGCAACGCCAGCATCGCCCCATTGGCTTTCAGAAACTTTCTGCGGGAGAGCTTCATGGATTGTTTCCTGGCATTGAGGATCAGGTTCACGGATTGAGGCACGGGGCGATGGGGGTCTGTCCGAGCAGTCGAGAGTCGTGGTTCGCTCTGCGAACCAACGCATCGAAGAGCTTACGAATTACCGTGGTAAGAACCGGGAAGGCGTTGGTTCGCGGAGCGAACCACGACTATTCGAACAAGCGGCTAGTGCCTTGCCGCTCACTCGAGTCAGTGGCCCAGTTCGAAATACTCAGACAGACTCCTAGCGATTGCGGGGTTATGGCTTGAAGTTCGGATGTGCTGGGTTCCCCAACGATTCGAGGTAAGCCAGCAAATCCAAAATCTCTTCCTTCGTCAGCGTGTTGAGCAAACCGGCTGGCATTGGTGAGACCTTGGAAGGCGAGCGGGACTCGATCTCGGACTTCTTGATGGTGATCGTTTCAGCCTCCAACGGATTCTTGCGAAGGACGACCTTCTCGGGAGTCTCCTCGACGATTCGCCCGACATGCACTTGCCCCGCGACCGTTTCGATGGCGGTGTTCATGTATTGCTCGGAGAGGACTTTGGAGGGCTCTGTAGACGATTCCAAGATGTCCTGTCGCTTGAAGCGTGTGGCGACTGCGGTCAGGTCGGGACCGATCATGCCCCCTTGATCGCCATAGCGATGGCAGGCAGCGCATTGCGCTTCGATGTAAATCTCTCGGCCGCGCGAAAAGCTGCGACCTTTGCTCACTTGATCCAGCAGTGGTTGCAAATCGGCCGTCTTCCATTCTTGCACCACCTTGCGCGGCGGACCCTTGGGAAGCAGCGGCTTGCTTGAGTGTGTCGCGCTGTACGTCGACAGGACGTCGTTGAGTGCGACGATCTCTTCCGGCGACATCGTGAACTTGGCCTCTTCATGAGCATGAGCCATGAAGTTGCCGAAGCTGGCTCCGTTGTTGAATCGAATGCCAGCGTCCTCAAACCACTTCACGACCTGCGCGGGATGCTCGGTCGAGCGGCCTGCGTTCCACCATGACAGGTAGGTCTTGCGAAGATCGACGCTCCAGCCCGTCTTGATGTTTCGCAGGTGCATGGCATAGGCCACTTGCTCTTCTTGCGTCGGTGCCGCCTTCAAGAGCGCGATCGTCTTGGCAACCGCATTCGGTGCATTGAGGGCGAGGAGAACCTGCGATAGCTCACGATTCACGAATTCGCTCTTGGCGGGATATTGCGAATCGAGGTCGGCGATCACCTGCTTCGCGACATCGCCGGTCGGAACTCCTTGCCGAGCGATCGAGACTTCAATCACGCGCAACTTGGCGAGTGTTTGCTGCTCCGTGAGATTGGTGAAGGGGATCGCTGCCAGCGATTTCAGAATCGCCGGTTGAGTGTCCGCGGTTCCCAGCCGGGCAAGTGCCAGCAGTGCGGTGAATGCGGCGTGCGGTTGCTTCTCGGCCAGAGCCTTCGCCTGCCATTCGGCTACGGGATTGCGTTCTATCGCCAAACGTGCCGCGTATCGAATCGAGCGATCCGGGTGATTCAAATGAGGCCAAGCGAACTCGACCGTCGCGGGATCGGCATTGATATTCAACGACTCCAACTTGTGGCGCAGTTCTCGCAATTCGCGGCCCGCTTTGTCTTGCAGGTCATTGGAAGCGAGTGGAGTCGCGGGCTCAGTGCCGGTGTAGGTCACTCGGAACAAACTCGCCTGAGTCCCTCGACCGCCGATCGTGAAGTACATCGAGCCGTCGTCGCCGATCACGACATCCGTCAGATTGAACGGCGTCTTGCCACCCGTGCCTTTGAGCGATTTGGGAGCAACGAAATTCTCGAACGTCCCCGTGTAGCCGGCGCCGTTGGGCGTCAGATGCACGGCGATGAGTCGGCCGTAGGTCCAATCGCAGATGTAGAACGCCTTCTGATACTTCGCCGGGAACTTTGAGCCGGTACCGAAAGCGACTCCTGTCGGACAACCAATGCCGATCGTTGTCGTGTGGGGCAGGCCGTCGGAGTAATACTCAGGCCACTTGGCGCTCCCTTCGCGGAAGCCGTTGTCGCCACCACGGACTGAATGGAAAACGTGGACCGGGCGATACCACGGATTGCCCCAGTCCCATTCCATGTCGCTGTCGAAGCCAAACAACTCGCCGTCGGCATTGAAGCTGATGTCGTAAGCGTTCCTCTGCCCGGCGGAAAACAGCTCGGCGTTCTTTCCGTCCAAGTCCACCCGCGCCACGAACCCACCTGGCGGTTGCCGGCCGGCTCCGAAGCCGTTTCCGTCTTCCGCTCGCTTCAGCGCGAGATCGTCTCCATAGACGCGATGCGGAGAAGTCGGAGCCAAGTCATTGGGCACATCCACGAAGTTTCCGCAGACGATGTAGAGCTTCTTGTCCGCCCCCAGCACGATGCCATGAGCACCATGCTCGCCCGCGCCGCCGCGCCATTCGCGCAGACATTCGACGTCATCGTAGCTGTCGTCCCCCTTCGTGTCCTTGCAACGAAACAGGCAATACTTGCCGTCCTTCCCGGACCCGTTGAGATACAGCACGTTCTCCACAAAGAGCATCCCCATCGTTTCAGTGACGGGAATCGTCATCGTCTCTTCTTTGACGACCTTGCCGCCATCGAGCGTCACGCGCACGATCGCCTGACCTCGCTGACCGCCCAGAAGCAAGCGTCCTTTGGGATCTTTCGTCAAACAAATCCACGAGGCCATTTTGCCATTGGCTTTGAGCACGTGTTCGATCTTGAAACCGGGCAGCGTGTCCAACACTTCCACGGGAGCGACACTCGCATCGAATTGCGAAGGCTTTGAACCATCGGTCGGTCCATAGACAGCTTTCGTGATCACCAGCTTTTGACCGGCAGGCACAACGATCTCAAGACGCCCTCCTTCATTGACCTCGCGCTTGAGCTTCTCGTCACCGATGCGGTACTCAACCGTGAGCTTCTTCGGAATGCCCGGAGCCGTATCACCGAAGGTCGCATTGTCGGCGTTGATGACGAGCTTGTTGTCCTTGACCGCCGCTGCCACAGCCGGAGTGACAATCGTCGTATCCTCGGCACGAGCCGGCCTCGGGGACGCCCCGAAGAGAGTGCCAATCACAATGGCCTGAAACAGCACCAACCTTCCGACAGACTTCAACATGGGTGTTCTCACTTGGATTCGATTCTTGACGTTTCCTCGACCACACGCAGTCCGCCATTCTGATCTTTTTGCACGAGAATCGAAATGGGCGGAGGCATCGCGAAGTCGCAGTGAGCCGCATGTTTTTCGTGGGGTAGGCTTCCAGGCTGTCGGGTTCTCAAGTTGAAAGCGCTCGGGCGGGGCTACGGGACCACTTTGGGCGATTCAATCAACACGTCGCAGAACGTCAGCGCGGCGATGCCGTTCGTTCCGGAAAGCAGTTTATCCGCACGGCCATCCCACTGTTTGCCGGAGAGGTAAGCGATCATCTTCGCTTCAGTGGGAGCGGTGAGTTGCAGCGTGATCGAGTTGCCTGAGGCTTTGCCCGAAGCGATCGGGGCAGCAGCACCGTTGAGTTCGATCCAGGCTTTGCATTCGTCCTTCCAAGTCATCGACTGGTCGAACTCCAGAGAGATCTCGGTGCGAGTGTCGTTGGTAAAGGACGCTCGTCGCAGATTCGGGGCGGTGAGGATCGTCGAGTGGTCGAGGCCGTAGTGGTCTTGCTCGATCAGCGGACGAAGTTGGTGAGCGATCAGGGCGTAACCTTCGAGATCGAAGTGACACAGGCCGCGACCGCTCGACCCGCTGACGATGCCCAGCGTCGACATGATGCGCATGTTCGAATAGAGCGACGGCAAAGTGCGTTGCACGTCCAGCAGCATGTCTCCCGCGTGTGTCCCGCCCATGTTGCAGCCGCTCGGCCAGACCTGATGCACGTAATAGTTTTGAATGTTGGGATAGTCCTGCTTCCACGCCGCCGACAGGTCGACGAAGTACTGCTGATAGGACTTCCAATCGTAGTCGCCGGTCGGTGAGGCCGAGCCTTGATTGTTCTCGCCCTGATGCCACAGCACGCCGCAAATGCCGTGCGTCAGCCGCGCGGCTTCGATGCGTCGCAGGAGCCGACCGTAAATCGTCGAGCTGTCGTGAGGATCGGTTTCGTTGCGTTGATGCTGGTCGATGCGCGTGCCGCCGACGGCTCCGTTCATGATGCAGATCGGGATGCGATGCTTCTGGACCAAGTCGGTCGCAAGCACCATGCCCCACGCTCCGATCTGAGCGTGCCCGTAATCGGGCTTGCCCCAAATGCGAGTCCGGATCGCGTTGCTCCATCCCCCTTTGGTCTCGCCGCTATGCGAATTGCCGTAGCTGCGAATCCACTCGCTCGAGGGCGTCTCGGCGTCGAGCGTCGGGCCGTTGTTGGGGCCGGTCGCTTCGGCGTTTGACTGACCTTGAATGATGTAAGCGTCGCCGCAAACGAGATTCTTCACTGTTCGCAGCACCGTCTCTGCACCGCCGGTTTGCGAACCGAATTCGACTCGGTACTTGGTCAGGCCCGGTTTGAGTTTGGTGGTCAGTGCAAAGCTCTTGTCAGCACCGATCTTCTGCGTCTCGGTCTTGAGCAGCTTGTCGTCGGCATACAGCTTGAGGAACACCCCGTCCGCCGCTTGATCGAGCACGCCGTTGTAAAACAGCGTCCCTTCGTTCTTGTCGTCGCGAGCGAAGAACTGGTTGTCTTCAGGCTGCTCACCCTTGGCCGGAACACGTTGCACCCAGGCGTCGTGCTTCGGTTCCGTCACGACGATCGAAGCGGTTGCGATCGAGTCGGCACCGCCGTTGTTGACGGCTGCCTTCACGACGATCGTGCCGGTGAACTGCGACCGCTTGAGGATGAGTTTGTCTTGTCGAGCGTCCTTGATGACCGCACCGCCGGAGACGGTCCAGTTGGTCTTCAACTCGCCCGCGCCCTTGGCCTGCATCGCCGCGAGATTCGTAATTTGCGGCACGACTTCGATCGTCTCTCGCCCGTCCCATTTGCCGGGAGCAGCGAGCGTGAAGACGGGCTCGGGAATGTCATCGCTTATCGTGATTGCAATGTCTTTGGTCTTCACTTGGTTGGGATAGATCGCTTTGAAGGTGAGCGTGATTTGATTGTCGTTGTTGGCGCCGCGGTAAGAAGCGTTTTTTAGGGGAGCGATAAAACAAACAGGAAATAGCCCC
>JANMIF010000039.1:0-6185 GCA_031375695.1 Planctomyces sp. | reverse complement strand
GACATCAACGACAAGAAAACGCTCGGCCGAGACCATCACCCCTACGTCTTCACCATCTGGATGGCCGGCGGCGGCGTGAAGCGCGGTTTCTCCTACGGCGAGTCCGACGACTTCGCCTTCAACCCCGCCAAAGACCCCGTCCACGTCCACGACTTC
This sequence comes from Planctomyces sp., assembly GCA_031375695.1. Taxonomy (GTDB): domain Bacteria; phylum Planctomycetota; class Planctomycetia; order Planctomycetales; family Planctomycetaceae; genus SXKJ01. The sequence continues at coordinate 6,029 of JANMIF010000039.1, read as the reverse complement.
CAAGCGACGGTCATGCACCTGCTGGGCATCGACCACGAACGCCTGACCTACAAATTCCAAGGCCGTCATTTCCGTTTGACCGACGTGCATGGAAGAGTGGTCAACGAGATTCTGGCGTGAGGCCGCGAGTCGTACAGGCGGCAAGGAGATGACTGATGTCCGCAAACGTTCTGACGATCCTGCGAAATCGCGTTCCAGGCTTTCGCTGGATCGCGCGATTGCCGCGACAACTCCTGACGATCAGCCCGTTCGATGGGGACATTCGGCCCACGCGCATTCCGATTTTCTGGGGAGCGGTTGGCAGGCCGACGTTGCCGTTTCCGCATCCGTGGAACTATCGCCAGCCGCTCTGCATTCTCAAAAGCTGCTTCTGGGGAGCTGATGCTCAGGAAGGATCGGGGCGGCATAACTGCTATCTCGAATTTCCGGGGATTGCGCCGATCCTGATGAGTCGTGATCCGCAGTTGATTCGAGCGATCGCGACGGAAACCGGTGATGGCGACGGTCAGTTTGATCGTGACAAGCTGCCCGCGGTCGGCATCGCTCACGGCACGGGAAAGGACATGATCCTTTACGCCAACGGAGCGGCCTGGAAGCGGCAGAGAAAACTCGCTGCGGCTCCGTTCGGGAAGACCACGCTGTTTCAGCCGGAACAGTTCCAGGAATTTGCAGAGACGTTTCGGCAGACCGTCCATCAACGACTGGACGCTCTGCAGAAACTCATCGAGCGCACCGGGACGCCGGCGCGCGTCGCGCTCGAACCGGAAATCAAAGCCGTCATGCTAGAAATGCTGGCGAACAACTTTTTCGGGGCGGAGATTCCGTACGACCAAATCCGCAATCACTACATTCCCGCATTCGAACGAGTGATCGAACTGATGATCCGCGATACGGTCTTCAAGTTCGGAATTCCGTTCCGCAAACTCCCCAGAGTCAGCCGCAGCATCGCTCAGGCGAAAGACGACCATGCGGTCTTTGAGCAACTCACGGATCTGGTGCTCGCGCCACGAAAGGAAAGTCGCGGTCTCTGGAGGCAGTTCAAATCCGACGTGCCGGATGCGGCGCTGCGCAGTAATCTCAAGCTGATTCTGGCCGGCGCTCTTGAAGCCACGACGGCTTATGCAAGCTGGGCCATTGCGCACCTCGCCAGAAATCTTCCCGCGCAGGACAAGGCATTCGACGAGATTCGGGACATTCAAGATTACACACCAGAGAACCTCGAACGCGCGAAGTATTTCGGACATGTGCTTGACGAAACCCTGCGGCTGACTCCGCCGCTCTATTTTTTGCCGCGCCGAGCGACGGTCGATACGTGGATCGAGACGGCCGATCACAGAAAATTATTCCTCCCCAAAGGAACGCATGTTTTCTTGGATCTCTGGAACGCAAATCGTCACGAGGACCACTGGGGCGTTTCCGTGACCGGCTATCCCGCGCTCGACTTTGCTCCCGAACGCTGGGAAGCCCTGAAAGCTCAGGGCCGCGGGTCGAAAGATTTTCTGCACTTTGGATTCGGTCACGGCCCGCGAGTTTGTCCTGGAAAACATTTGGGCCAACTGGAAGTCAGCCTAGTCGTCGGTGCCTTCCTGAAACTGTTTCGCTTCAAGGCCGTCCACCCAGAGAACCATGCTACGGCAGGGATTTCGACCAAGCCCCTGGACAACGCCCTCGTCGAACTGGAGCTGCGTAATTCCAAGGCCGCTACTTTCGTTTGACGGACATGCACGAACGAAGCGTTGACGATAATTTTGAACTGAACGATTGGAGTCAGCATGCACATTGCCGAGTTGATCGAGACGCGGTTTCGAGTCATTTTCATTTGGGCGGTTGTTGGGGCTTTGGTTCTGACCGGAATTGTGTTCGTGGGCTTCGGCGGTGCGTGCGCGTTTGGGCCTTGGGTTGTGCTGGGACCGATCGTGGTGCTCGGTCTGATGGATATGAGTCAGAAGAAGCAGGCCATTCGTCGGAACTTTCCGGTGCTGGGACGCATGCGATATTTTCTGGAGTTGGTTCGTCCAGAGATTTATCAATACTTTGTCGAGAGCGACAAAGAGGGAGTGCCATTTGATCGTGAGCATCGGTCGTTGGTCTATCAGCGAGCCAAGAATGCTCGCGACACGACTCCGTTCGGCACCAAGATGGACGTGTACGCTCCAGGTTATGAATGGGTCAATCACTCGCTACAGGCCAAAGAGATTGACGCCAGCAACATGCGAGTCACTGTCGGTGGTCCCGACTGCAAGCAGCCCTATTCGTGCAGCTTGCTGAATATCTCGGCGATGAGCTTCGGCTCACTCAGCATGAATGCGATTCTGGCCTTCAGTCGTGGAGCCAAGCTCGGCCGCTTCGCTCACAATACGGGTGAGGGTGGGCTTAGCCCGCATCACCTGGAAGGCGGTGGCGATCTGATTTGGCAAATCGGCACAGGCTACTTCAGTTGTCGCGACGAGCACGGCAAGTTCTCGCCGACGAAGTTCGCCGAGAGGTCCGTACACCCGAACGTGAAGATGATTGAGGTCAAGCTCTCTCAAGGAGCGAAGCCGGGGCACGGCGGAATTCTGCCCGCCGCGAAGGTGACGGCGGAGATCGCCGAGATTCGCGGCGTGCCGCTGGGAAGAGACGTGCTCTCGCCGCCGACACACTCGGCGTTCTCGACGCCGATTGGATTGCTGGAATTCGTCAAACAGTTGCGAGACCTCAGTGGTGGCAAGCCGGTCGGGTTCAAGCTGTGCGTTGGTCGACGGCGCGAATTCCTAGCGATCTGCAAGGCGATGGTTCAGACCGGGATCACTCCTGACTTCATCACGGTCGATGGGGGCGAAGGAGGAACCGGTGCGGCTCCGTTGGAGTTTTCCAACCACATCGGTGCTCCGCTGAGCGAGGGACTGATCTTCGTCCACAACGCGCTCGTCGGATATTCGCTGCGGAGCAAGATCAAGATTCTGGCCAGCGGCAAAGTCGCCTCGGGCTTCGGCATGCTGAAGCGGCTCGCCATCGGAGCCGACGTCATCATGAGTGCTCGAGCCATGATGATGTCCATCGGCTGCATCCAGGCCCTGAAGTGCAACAGCAACCATTGCCCGGTCGGAGTCGCGACTCAGGACAAGCACTTGATGGCAGGACTCGATCCCACCGACAAGTCCGTCCGTGTGGCGAGCTATCAGAAGCAAACCATCCACAGCCTGGCGGAGATGCTGGGTGCACTGGGACTCGATTCCGCTCAAGAGCTTCGCCCGTGGCACCTGATGCATCGCCTCTCGGCAAACGAAACTCGTCACTACGGTGAGCTCTACCACTTCCTCCGCGACGGCGACCTACTGCGAGACCCCTTGCCTCCCGACTACGCCCGCGCCTGCCATTCCGCGTCGGCAGAAACTTTCAGCCATATCGACTGAGCCTGTCACAATTCACTCGAAGCCGCGTTGCGAATCATCGGACGACTGGCACGCCCCAAGCCATCGAAGGGCGTGAGCAAGAGACTCTCAATGATTCCCATCATTGTAGTCCGACTTCCACACCTTTCCCGATGGCCAGGGCGTGCCACCCACCGGGTGCGTTGGGCCAAGCCGACCAGGACATCCCAACGATCACGCCATACTTGCCATCGAACGAACAGGTGAGCGGTACGGCGATCGTGGTATGTCCCGGCGGTGGTTACGGCGGGTTGGCTGGGCATGAAGGTGAAGGCTATGCGGTTTGGTTGGCACAAAACGGCGTGTCGGCATTCGTGTTGAAGTATCGGCTCGGCTCGAAGGGCTATCGGCATCCGGTGATGCTGGGGGATGTCTCGCGGGCGATTCGCCTCGTGCGGTCTCACGCCGCCGAATGGAAGCTCGATCCGCAGCGAGTCAGCGTCATGGGGAGCAGCGCGGGGGGACAAAGTGGTCCCGGTCTCGAATTCGCTCCGATTCGTTTCCGCGTTGGAAAAGTACGGAGTGACCTACGACTTCCACGTTTATCAAAAAGGCCCGCACGGCATTGGACTGAGCGAGGGAAAAAATGGAGCCTCGGCCGGCGAAATTCATCCCTGGGGCAAAGACCTGCTGTTCTGGATGCGGCAGAACAGTTGGCTGAAGTGAGCGTCAGCGAATCATGATCCGGCTGCTGACGAGTGCGTCTCGCTCGTCAGTGACGGTGATGAACCAAACGGTCGCGTCGGCCGGTGCGGCTTCAGCGGTGATGGCGTTGCCGTCAATCATGGCGGCGGTTGTTTTCCAAGTCCGCTTGTTGATCGCGTCGCCGTCGGTCGTGTAGTGCAACGCAGCTTGTTTCAGCTTGGTCTCGGATTTCACGCTGACTCGCGCGCGGCCATTTTCAATTTTCGGATCAGTGACGATCGGCAACGCGCCACCGCGTCCCAAATGCTGGTCGATGAACAGGCCGATCTCTGTTGGAGCCCAGCCTGGTGGATGACCATGCGGCAGGTTGACGCTGACTCGTAATTGTTTCTTGCCCGGTACGGCGTCGAAGCTCTTCATGTAGCTGTCGAGCGGGTACGCAAAATCGTTCGTGCCGTTGACGAACAGAATCGGCATCGAGACTGCCGGCAGATATTTTGAGGGATCCCACAACGTCACCCAGCGTTGGCGTTGTTCCGGAGAGAACTTTTCGAAGCGAGGCAGCCACACGCTGTTGTCATGCAAGTAGCCGCAGCCGTAAACCGGAACAGCGGCTTGGAAGCGATTGTCGAGTCCGGCCACGATGCAGGTCAGATAGCCGCCCCAGCTGATACCGGTCACGGCCGTCTGCTTCGCATCGACTTCCGGAAAGCTGCGAATCAGCGAGTGTCCTCGAATCACGGCCGCGACGGCGTGATACGACCACTGTTCGGTCGCCGGTTTGTCGACGCCGCCGAACTTCTCGTCGTCCCCCTGGTCCGGCCCACCGTCCGGCAATCGCGTGCGATTGGCGGGCTGATGAGCATTCTGTCCCTCGTTCGGCCGATGCCCGGCCAAGTCCATCGCGATTGCGGCGTAGCCTCGCTTGGCCCACAGTTCCGCCCATTCGCGAAACGCAGTTCCGCCACCGCCATGAATCAGCACGGCGGCGGGAAATGATCGGTCATCTTTCGCCGGAAGTTCCGCGAGCGTCGTCGGCGAAGCGTAGTACGCGAAGACTCGCGTCGGTTGGCCGTTGTACGGTTCACCTGGGTAGAACAGCGACCGCACGCTGCTCTTTTGATCGACCCACTCAAAGGCAGGCACCTCGCTGAGTTGCTTCAAGTCCCACGGTGTCGAATCCGGCAACCGCTCCGATCGGACGATCACGTCTACAGCGTTCGATTTCAGCGTCGCCAATAACAGGAGCGTGAGGAACACCAACGAACACTTTCGACTTTGCATTGCGTCTTCCTTCGATCGCTGTGCTGACTCGGCGGTCGCCGCTAAGGATCGGGGCCGCAATAATTTCCCGGCGTGAAACCGGCTGATCGGGAACTTATTGCGGCCCAGTTTTTACTTCTTTACTGTCCGGTTAGGTTCTTAGGTAGGAAACGATCCGATACTGCCTTCCGGCGTCTCCCCTCAATGGACATGTCAGTCATACTCCGCCGCTCGACGGACTTCGCCATGTTTCAGCCGATGAGTTTGTCAGCCAAATTAAAGGGGCAGTCGAACGGCCCGTCCAGCGTTACGCTTTCTTCTGGGGCGTCAGCTGATCAATCTCATCTCGTTCCGTCAGCGGGAAAACTCGTTCGTGATCTCACGAGCCATTCTGATTGGTTCCGTCGTTGGAGTGATGTTCGCAGTTCAGACACCTCCGACCAGAAAACTGCCGTTTGTTTCCACTCCGGCCACTCGCGCCACTTCCGAACAGCCTCCGGCAGCAAAGCCGGCAACGCGGTCGCTTCATCGTGGCTCACCGATCCCGTTCTAACTATCCCAGCGTGAGCGTCCCGCGTCGCCAACTACGTCGAACCGTGGTGCCAGTTTTAGACCTTCGGACCAACGCGCGCTACAACATCTGCTTCACCCGCCAATGACTTATCACACGGCAAGATTTCATGACCTATGCTTTCGTAAAACATAGGC
>JANMIF010000036.1:0-30348 GCA_031375695.1 Planctomyces sp. | reverse complement strand
CATCGAAGTCACTCCTTAGTTTGTCCTGTCTTCGTTCGGGGTCTTACCCGATTCGTGGGGGATATGCTCCTACATTAATCGGTAAAGACCACGAAATGCTGGCGAAGGCTGAATCACTTTAAGAAACCAGTGGGTGTTCGTGTCGCGCGGCTGGATGAGCGGCGTGGTTCGAAGGCAGCCCAGTTGTCGGTGATTGGCACGGGGTTGTGAGTTGGAACTCGCGCGGCGCGGACGGTGACTCGGCTGGAGGTCGAGCGGCGGGCGGTTGAATCGTTCGGTAAGGTCTCGTCGGGAAGCGGCTGAAGTCGGGGTGGGACGATTTCGATCGACGGCAGAACCTCATCCGGCAGCGATTGCCGCGGCACTTCGTACTCGTGGAGGATTCGCTGGCCGCGCGGTTCGGCGGCAAACGAGATTGTCAGCCAGCCGGGAGTCGCTTCCATTTTCGTCATCTGCATGGAATCGAGCGGCAAGTCCGGGTCGGTGATCGGCAGTGATTTCGGATAGCTCGTGGCCGGGATCGACGCGGCCAGTTGATTGCGGACGATCGTATCGACCATGCCGACGAGAGCCGTACCGGAATCGGCTTTCGCGAACGACAGCGTTCCTGGTTCGATTCGCCAGGCCGTCTGCTTGTCGGCCAGCAAAAGCGGCATTGTGATTTCATCTTCCGCCAAAATCGTTTGGCCGGCGATCTCGATCCCCGCCTTAACGAGCAAGCGAACCGAACCTTTATCGATTTTCATGCGAACTGGCGTTTCCTTGGCCAGACGAATCATCGGAATCACGCCCGGCGGCGGCTCGATCACAACATCGGCGTCGTCGTTCTCTTTCTTCGGCTCTACCTTGCCATTGATCTGTGCGATGAAGCCTTCGATCGCCTCACGCAGTTGTTTTTCCGAGTACGCATTGCCCGCAATCGGCAAACGGTTGAGCGCCGAGTTCAGCACCGATTCGTGAACGCGGATCGTGATCTCATCCTGGTCGACGATGTCCTGCACGGAGGACATTTCCGCGGCCGTCAGTAGCGGCGCGTCTGGCCAACTGGCCGAGAGTTGTAATTCGGAATCCGTCGTGCGGATCGAGAAGGTTCTGGGCCAGAGTTCGTTGTACTTGGCCATCCAGTCGTCGCGCCACGTTTGATTCAGCTTGGCTAGCCGCTTGTCGGCATCGCGATTGAATTTTGGGCCAAGCCGTGCGGCGACGCTCTCGGCCGTTTCGGCATCGATCTGCGGTTGCCGGCGCCGTGTCTCCGACCGCACGGTGCTTTGAGCGATCCAGTTCAAGATCGGGATGCCGTCGTAGGGCGTTCGCGCGGAAACATTCTGATTCTGAACATCGACCCAAATCTGCGGGCGCCTCGTGGTGACTTGAAGGCCGTCGAACATCACTGGCTTGATTGCATACACCTGATGTCGTCCGACCGTGGAGACCGCCGCTTGTGACGTCCAGCCGACCGTGTCGCTGCTGACGATCCCTTGCATGACGAGATGAATCTCACCGCGATTCGCGCTGGGCCGACAATCGACATGGATTTGTCCGACCGTGGATTGTTCCCCAACCACATCGGCTTGAGCGATCACGTCCCGCACTGGCCCGGTATCTGAAGTTTGTTCCGTGAGCAACCGGTTCAGCACACGTTCGGGAATGATTACTTGCAGGGGCGAGCGATCGACTGATTGCGCCGCGAATCGATATTCGGCGTCGTCCGTGCGCGGTCCGAATTCCGAAGAGACTGGCGAGGAAAAGATCGGTCCGCTGAATCTCGGTCCCGACACGATCGCACCCGGGCGTCCGGTTCGGCACGAACACTCAGGTGAAATGGATTGTCCGAACGCCAAGGAACCGCTCATCAGAACGATTCCACTCCAAAAAGTCGCACGCATCAACACGATCAACTCTCCCGGTAAGACGCCTCGGTCAATACATCCGTGCGAGAAGGCCGGCACATTATTCCGTGAGTGAGGGGCGAACGGAATCGTGTCAGGGAAAAAAATGTGGTGCGCGCGGCTTGCGGGCGCTGATTATCCAGTGGTTTTCACCCGTGTGGCAAATCGAGTTGTGAAAAGGACCTGCCCACGGATGGCATCGCGGTCCCACGAATGAAAACCATGAAACGAAACAAATCCGTCAGCATCACAAATTGGCGTGCCCTGATCTCCGGCACGTTCACGGTTGGGTCCGCCTCGCCGAGCCGTTATTTTGTGCGGGTGTCCGTGACGGGCTGCGAGGGTTGTTTGGTTATGGATTGGAAAATCATCATCTTGGTTCTGGTGTTCTTCGGCGGAGCTTGGATGCTCGGCCGGATGATGACCGACTCCGGACGCAACAATGACGACGGCGGTTCGGGTAGTTGAGACGTCGCATAGGCGGATCGCCTGTGATGTTTTCGAAAACCGGAACAGGCGAACCGCCTGTTCTACGGAGAAACAAACATGTGGCAGCGCCGTGAATTTTTGAAACAAGTCGGATTGGGTGCTGCGTCGGCAGCGGCGATTGGTCAGAGTGGCGTGATCGCTGCTGAGCCGCCGGTTCGGAATGGGCAAAGCCATATGAAGCTGAGCCTCGCGGCGTATTCGTTCAACAAATTTTTGCCCAATCGCGGCACGGCTGAGCAGATCGCAGCGGCCAAGATGAAGCTCGAAGAGTTCATCGACTTTTGCGCCGCGCAGAATCTGGATGGGACGGAGTTGACCTCGTACTACTTTCCGAAAGAAGTCACGCCAGCGTATCTGCTGGCGATTAAGGAGCGGACGTTTCGGCTTGGCCTGGACGTTTCGGGAACGGCGATCGGCAATGATTTCTGCAAGCCGTCGGGCGAGGCGTGGGATCAGCAGATCCAATTGACTCGCGAGTGGATCGACCATTCGGCGGTGATGGGAGCGCCGGTGATTCGTATCTTTGCGGGGAACGTTCCGAAGGGAGATACCGAGGCGGCGGCGTTCGAGCGGTGCGTGAGCGGGATCAACAAGTCGCTGGAGTATGCGGCCGAGAAGGGCGTTTTCCTGGCACTGGAAAATCATGGCGGGATCACGGGAACGGCGCAGCAGTTGTTGAAGATCATCAAAGCGGTTGGCAACTCACCGTGGTTCGGGGTCAACTTCGATGGCGGCAATTTTCACTCGACCGATCCGTATGCCGAGTTGGAGCAAATCGCGCCGTTTACGATCAACGCGCAGGTCAAGGTGGCGATTTCTCGCGACGGGAAAAAAGAGTTGGCCGACTTGGGTCGCGTGATCGAGATTCTGCGGAAGGCGAATTATCGTGGCTACGTCGTGCTGGAATACGAAGAAGCCGATCCGTATGGCGAAATCCCGAAGTATCTGGCCGACTTGCGAAAGTTGATTCATGCGTAGCCGAGAAATCTGGCGGATGCAGCACGAGAGCGAGACCTCGTGGTTTGTGCTGCTGAATCTCTGCGACATCGTGGCGACGTATTCGCTGCTGCGGCGGAACACCGGCTATTTTGAATCGAACCCAATTGCCCGCTGGTTTTATCATGGCTGGGGCTTTCTCGGGATGATCTGGTTCAAACTGGGAATGGTGCTGCTCGTCGTGGTCGCGATGCAGATCGTGGCCACGAAACATCCGCAGCTCGCACGGGCCGTGTTGATCTTCGGCAGTCTGGTCGTGGCGGGAGTGTTCGTGTACAGCTTTTGGCTGGGATCGCATGGAGGCAATCAACAAATCCCATTGTCTAATGAATGATTATTGTTCTTGGGATTTCCGCTTCAGGAGTTGCCGTGTTCGTGGCTGAGGTTTACTCGTCGATTCAAGGAGAAGGGGAGTTCGCTGGAATCCCCTCGGTGTTTGTGCGGACGTCGGGTTGCAACTTGCGTTGCTGGTTTTGCGATACGCCGTTTACGTCATGGCAGCCGGAAGGGACACGCGTGACTCTGGCCGATTTGCTGCGGCAGGTGGAAGCCTTTCAGATCGAACACGTCGTGCTGACGGGCGGTGAGCCGCTGTTGCAGCCAGAGGCCGAACCGCTCTGCGTGGAGTTGTTGCGTGCGGGGCACTTCGTGACGATCGAGACGGCCGGAACAGTGTTTCGTCCCGCGCCGGCCAGCTTGATGTCGATTAGCCCGAAGTTGGCCAATTCCTCTCCGGCGCGACTTGGGTCTGACGAAGCGGAGGCTTGGCAGGAACGTCACGAGCAGACTCGCACGAATCGTGATGTGATCCGGCGGCTAATCGAGGCGGCTCCGTATCAGTTCAAGATCGTGATTGATGAACCGGCGGATTTGCAGGACGTTCAGGCTTATCTTTCCGATTGGCCGCAGGTGCCGGGAGATCGCGTATGGCTGATGCCGCAAGCGCGATCGCGCGAGGAACTGGCGGCTCGTAGCAGTTGGCTGGAATCGGAAGCGGCTCGGCGAGGCTATCGGTTTTCGTCGCGATGGCAGATCGCCGAGTTTGGCAATCAACGGGGACGCTGACTGAAGCGCACGCAGCTTGCGTGTACTGGCGGTTTCGTTGGATCGCGGTTAGGCAATACAATGCCGCAGCCGAAATGGGACCGATGAGACGAATGTTTTCAGGATCTCTTCTTTCTTGGTTTCTTGTGTTGGTGGCTTGAGGTTGGCGGTTTATGGATAGCTACGGATTATTGGCGGTCTTGGCCTTGGCCTTGGGATTAGCGTTGCTGGTCGCGGAAGTCTTCATTCCGTCGGGTGGCGTGATCGCGGCTGCTGCCGCGCTGGCGTTCGTCATTTCGATTTGGGGGGCTTGGCAGGCATGGTTCAAGACCGATCAGATGGAATTGTTCATTGGGTTTTGTGTCGCCTTGCTATTGATGTTACCGTCGGTTCTAGGAGGTTCGATCTACGCTTTGCCTCGAACAGAATATGGCAAGCGGCTGATGAATCCGCCGAGTCGCGAAGAGTTGGAACCATTTGTCGCCGAAACCGAACGACTATCACGATTGGTCGGAGCAAGTGGTACCGCGATTACGAAAATGGTCCCTGGTGGCATCGTGCAGATCGACGGCGAACGGTTGCACGCGGAAACCGAAGGGATGCTGCTCGGCGTCGGCACGCCGGTCAAAGTGCTGGCGCTGAAAGGAAATCGCTTGTTGGTTCGCGAAGTTTGCGAGCCAACAAGGTCTATCATTGAAGCGACGAGCAATGAACCGGAACTCGAATTGGAACGGACCCCGCTTGACGATGAATTCGCCCAGAGCTAAACCGCGCTGGGCATGACGAGATTGGTTATTTCAGAATCCCCCGTTCCACCGTAGCCGAAGTCGTGAGACTTCGGAGCGACGGGACATCACCGAACTCTCACGAGCTCGGCTACGAGGCATACATGTTTCAAACGCTTTTGTTGCTAGCGGCCGGAGACGGTCAAAACATATTGTGGCTGGGATTATTCGCCCTGGTGGCGGTGTTCGCCCTGGTTTTTCTGGCGGTATTTGCCCGGTTCTTTGGATTGTGGATTCAGTGCGTGACGACGGGAGCCGGGATCTCGCTGGGCAACTTGTTAATGATGTCGTTACGAAAAGTCAGCCCGACGATCATGGTTCGCAGCAAGATTATGGCGGTTCAGGCCGGGCTGACTCGGTCGTATCCGATCAGTATCAAAGCTTTGGAAGCGCACTACCTGGCGGGCGGCAATGTTCCCAACGTGATTCGCGCTTTGATCGCGGCTCATCGAGCCGGTTTGGATCGCGACCTGGATTGGCAAACGGCAGCGGCGATCGATCTGGCTGGACGCGATATTCTCGACGCCGTGCGGACCAGCGTGAATCCGAAAGTCATCGACTGCCCCGATCCGAAAAAAGGGAGCGCATTATCGGCCGTCGCCAAAGATGGCATTGAGCTGAAAGTCCGGGCGCGAGTCACCGTGCGGACCAACATCAAACAACTGGTCGGCGGGGCGACCGAGGAAACGGTGATCGCGCGCGTCGGCCAGGGAATCGTGCAGGCCATCGGTTCCACGATGTCGTACAAGCAAGTGCTGGCGAATCCCGATTCGATTTCGCGAACGGTGTTGCAAGAAGGCCTGGAAGCGCAGACGGCGTTCGAGATCGTTTCGATCGACATTGCCGACGTGGACGTGGGTGAAAACATCGGCGCGCGGTTGCAAGCGGATCAGGCGGAGGCGCAAGTCCGCGTGGCTCAAGCCAAGGCGGAAGAACAGCGGGCCGCCTACAAGGCCGCCGAGCAGGAAATGATCGCTCGAGTGCAGGAAAACCGTGCGAAAGTTGTGATGGCCGAGGCCGCCGTGCCGATGGCCATCTCGCAAGCCCTGGGCAGCGGCAAGCTGGGACTGATGGATTATTACGAATTGAGAAACGTTCAAGCTGATACCAAGATGCGGGACTCAATCGCCGGAACCGATGCCGGCGCGGCGTCGATGGCGTAATCTGAAATCGGAAATTGTCGCAAGAGGTTTCGACATGTACACACTCTTCGATCTGTGGTCGCCCATGTTGGCGGCGATCGAACCCAAATCGATCATGGCGGCGCTGTTCGTGTTGTTCGCGATCGGCAGTTGGCTTTGGAACGTGATCAACGGACAACCGAACCAAGGCGGAGCCGTTCGCCGCGTCCCGCCGCAAATGGGACGGAGGCCAGCCGAACAAGACTTGCAAGCAGAAATCAATCGCTTTTTGAAGCAAGCGCTCGGTCAAAAAGAGCCAGCCGAAGTTGATCTGGAGGTTTTAGAAGAAGCGGCCGAGGTCAAGCCGTCGCCGCGAACGAAAGCGCGCCGCCCGGCATCGACTCCGAAATCTCAACCGAACAAATTGGCCGATCTGTCGCCATCGCGAGATCGCCCTGGGGGAAAGATCGCTCGCCGCAAAGGCCCCGGTTCGACCGACCTCGGATCGAACGTTCGCGAACACGCGGCCGAACACATGCAAGACCGATTGGTCAAACAAACTGAACAACATTTCGCGCACGGTGTTTCAGAAAAAGTGCAGCGTGATCTCGGTCCGTTCACCGCCGGGATTGCCGCCGCCGGTGCGGGATCGGCCGAAAAGAAATCGGAAGTCACCACCCCCAAGCAGGTCATCGCGATGTTGCGATCTCCGGCTACGGTTAAGCAGGCCGTGATTCTGAACATGATCTTGAGCCGTCCAGTGACAGGTCGCCGTATCCATCGGTAGCCGACTAATTGGATCTTAAACTTGGGCACGCCACCTCGTCGCAATTCACGACGGGGAGCGTCACGCCACAATCGGTCGAGAAGTTTTGAAAACGTCTTGTGCCAAGTCACTCGTCGAACTCAATCGCACAGCCAATCTGGCGGGTTTCGGCGACCTCTGGAGCTTTCCCGGCCAGTAGCGCATCGACGGCCGAACGCAAGAACGATTCGGTCACTTTCGATTCATCCGCCAGTTGATCGTCGATCTTGCCCATGTAGGCGATACGGCGCTCGCGATCGAGTACAAAGACGTGCGGCGTCACTGTTGCTCCGTAAGACTTGGCGATCTGCTGAGTCGGGTCAATTAGGTACTCGAAATTCCAGCCACTGTCGGACGCGCGGAACTTCATCTTCCCCAGTTGATCAACCGATTTCTTGCTGACGCTGATCGCCACTAGTTCGACTCCTTTGTCCCGATAGTCATCTACGAACCGAATCAACCGCCGTTCATACTGTCTAACCACGGGACACGAATTGCAGGCAAAGACGACGATGACCAGCTTGGCCTCGCGAAAATCATCCAAACTGTGTCGCTGGCCATCGACGCCGTCCAAGTCCTTCCAGGCCGGCGCTGGCTTGCCGATATTCAACACCTTGTTGAACTTCGCCGCCGGCAGTGATGCGGCACAGGCCAGCACGATCACAGCGATTGAAGCAGCGATAAAACGCATGGGCCGGACCCTGAAGTACTGCGGTTCGACGCAGCCCTCCATTTGTTTGAATTAGCAACGCAAAAGCCCACGAATCGACGCGGCCAAGTCGAGTCGCAGGACTCCTGGATTCCCATCATTTCTTCTTTGGCTTCGTTGTTGTATCGGGCGCTGCCGTCTTCTTGGCCGACGCGGGAATCTGTTTTTGCAGTTCCTTGAATTTCGTGACTCGCTCGGGGCTATCTAACGTCGGGCTGATCGCCAGGCTGCTGCTGAGCAACTGGTTGGCTTGCGTATATTTCTCCGCCTGCTTTTGAGCGATCAGGCAAAACGCCAGATTGTAAACGACCTCGTAATACTCTGGCGGTTTCTTGAGCTGTGACGGGTTCTGCAACTTGTTGCGGAGCGTCGCCCAATACTCAGCGGCTTTGTCATACTTCTTAGGATCTTTTTCGGCGAGCGTTTGCAGAATATTTCCTTTTTCGAACATTGGCTCCAGTGCATTTGGCTTGTCCTTGAGCAGCGCCTCGACCTGTTTCAGCGCCTCGTCGTACTTCTGTTCCTGACGCAGCACAGCAATTAATTTCGCACGTGCATTGATCACGGCGGCGGCTGATTTCTTGGCGAAATTCGGATCGCCTGCAGCGCGGTCGATGATTGCCTGATACTGGTCGCGGCCTTTCTCGGTCAGCCCAGCATCCAGGCAGATGTCGGCTAAAAACAACAAGCCCTGCAAGTCGTACTGCTTGCGCGCGGTGAGTTGTTCGAGCAGGCTCACGTATTTATCGCGAACCGTCTTTTGAGCCAACTTGGCATTGTTGATGACGCCCTCTTCCCCTTTTTGTTCCGCCGCCGCCAATTCGTCGGCGGTTCGCTTCGTCTCTTTAATCCATTCCTGCTTGGCGATTTTCACATATTCGATCGCCGTGCTGTTAATGATCGGCGAGTCCTCGCCCGCCGAGACCAGCAAGTTCCCGACCTCCGCTGCTTCGTTATTCTTTTCCAAAGCGGCAAACGTCTTCATCGAAAAGACCAACAATCGCCGCGTGTACTGATCCAACCCCGTGAGCGGCTGGTTTTTCATCTCGTCGAATAACGGCTGCAAGAATTTCGCGGCCTCTTCAAACTGATTCTCTTCAATCTTGATCTCGGCCATCAGCAACTGCGCGTCTTTCTGGCTTTGAGCGAGCGCTCCTTTGGCTTCGATCTTTTCAAACGCGATCAAGCATTTCTGGGCTAGCTCGACCGCCTTTTCTCGTTGAACTTTCGCCCCATCGGGATCGGCCATTTTTCCTTGTTGATACAACGCCCAATGTGTTTGCGATGCGAATTGCAATGCGGACGGATATCGGTCAGAAGCCGGGTTGACTCCCAGAAAGATTTCAATGGCCCCCTTGAAGTCGCGTTGAATCAGCTTGAGCTTGCCGAGCGCGATCCGGGCGTCGTCGGCTTCGGCGTGTTGCGGCCACGTTTTCAGAACGAAGTCGGTGCAGTCGTTGATGCGCTTCATGGCTGCTTCGTCCCGCGTCTGGCCGTACAAATAGAGCGCAATGTTGACCCCCAGCGCTGCGGCGGCGGGAGCTTTATTGAACTGCGGATTCTCTCGAGCCAGGGTCATCGAGTTGTCATACGCCTCGATCCCCTTACCGACCATGAACTGCGATTGAGCCAGAGCGAAGCGAGTCATCAGCACGCGATTCTTGTCTTTGACCGTGCCACCGAACTCCACAGCTTTCGTGTAGGCTTTCTCAGCCTCGGTCCAATTCTTCTTGATGTCATCGTGCGTCGTGGATTCAGAAGCGGCCTTGGCGGCGGCATCTGCCACCGCGATCGCATCGTCGAACGTGTTGAGGACTTCGGCGTCGGCTCCTTGCATCTGCCGTTTCACCAGAATCGCATCCTTTTGGAAGTCACTTTTGTTTTTTACGACCTCGTCCAGCAAGACCTTCGCGCGTTTCTTGGCCTTTTCGGCGTCCGGCCCAGTTGCCGTCTTGATGACTTCCAAATAGGCCTTCGCCAATTCCAACGCGATCCCTTGATAGCCGGATGTCTTTGCCACACGAGAGTTCTGGGCCAACCAAGTTTCCGCGTCGCCAATTAGCTTGAGATAATCCTTGTTGCGGCCGAGCAGCATCAATCGAAAACGGTTTACATCGTTGAACATGGCGAACCACTGAGCCTGCTTCGCATCCTTGTCGTCCGGTTGAGCCGACATGACTTCGTCGTAGATGTCCATCGCGGTCTGGATTTCCTCCATTTCCTCGCGGACTTTCCCCTCCCACATGTGAGCGAAGATCCCCGTTCTCCCGGAGCGATTCTCTTGGAAGAGCGCATCGAAGCCACCCGCCGCCTTAAGCAGCACCGCTTTTCGCTGCGGGCTTTTCGGATCGGAGTACGTCAGGCCGATGTTGTAATCGACCGTCGCTATTTTGAAGCGAGCATTTGTCCAATTCTCGACCGACTCGGCATGCACTTTCGCCGCACGAGCCGATTTGAATTTCTTCTTGGCTCCTTTTCCTTCGGCGGTTGCGGCCAATTCATCGACGACCGCTTTGAGCATCTCGGCCCCTTTAACGTATTTGGGCCGCGCCTCTTCCAAGAACTTGCGAGCTTCCGGCATCAGCGTGTCCTTCTCGGCCTTCTTCCGCAGGGCGGTCTTCATCAAGGTCTGACCGCGCAACAGTGAGATGTCTCCGGACGTCACTTGGGCCGAGGCCGCCTCATCATGATCAGGATGTTCTTTCAAAAACTTGTCGAGCGCTTGCTGAGCATCGAGCATGTATTTTTGCTGCAAGTCCGCATTCGGAGTCTCTTGCGCCGCGAACCGCAAACTACGAGCCATCTCTAGATCGAAGGCGGTCTTCAAATCTTCCGGCACATCGGCTTTGTCTTTGATCGTCTGCAAATACAAGATGGCCATTTCCCCGTGGCCAGTTTCTTGCAACTTGCTCAAAAACTTGTAGTACGGCTCTTCGCCGTGACCGATCTGAGGCACGGCCGTAATCACAATTCCCAGTGCCAACGCGAACCGAGCCGAAGTCTGCCGAAGCATGATCACGATCCTGAAAGAAAGTCGAATCCAGTACCCCGTCGGAAACCGACAACTGGGCAGGGAAAGTTCACCACGAGCACACCAATTCCGCAAGCGATTCGACAAGCACACTAACCCGAAGTGCCAGCAAGGGCGAGCGTCTCCAGGCTCAAAAACCCCACAGTTGTGTCGAGCGTTCGCCCTCGCTGGCACTTCGGGTTAGTGTCTGGTCAGGCACGAAAGAACAGCAGCGTCACCACGACGAACGTCGGCAAGAGGATCACGCCAGAGTACAACATGTAGCCGAAGAACCCCGGCATCTTCACGCCGTTTTCCTCGGCGATCGCTTTGACCATGAAGTTCGGACCATTGCCAATGTATGTGTTGGCTCCCATAAACACCGCGCCGCACGACACCGCCGCCAGCAAGCCCGGCCCATGACTTGTTTCCAGCAACTTCGCGAGATAACCCGGTTCCAACGCGATCCCCGACTTGCCGCAGGCGGTCGCCGCAAACGTTAGGTAAGTCGGAGCGTTGTCCAGAAAACTCGACAATGCTCCCGACGCCCAGAAGTATTGCCACGGTTCGCTCAAACCCAACGACTGGCCAAACACCAATCGATACCCCTGACCCCAGGCGTTCAGAATCTGCAAGGCGGGAGCCATCGTGATAAAGATGCCGGCAAACAGCACCGCCACTTCAATGATCGGCCCAAACGCGAAGCGGTTCTTTTCGCGATTCTCACGCGGCGTCAGTGTGTAGCCCAACACACCCATCAAGGCCATTAATCCGACTTGAGCAAACTTACCGATCCAATCCTGACCTTGAGCGAAAATCGCCAGCACAACTCCAAGTAAGAACAACGCATTGCGACGTCCAAGAATCCGCAACGGCTGATGCTGTTGCACCGCCTCAAGCTGCGAGCCGGCTCGTTCCAACTCTTCCTTGTCGAAGACTCGCTGATCCCAAAAATTGAAAATCACTAGCAAGATCACGTTGACGGTCAACCATTCTTTCCACAACACCATCGTCCACAGAAACGGCACACCGTTTTGAAAGCCCATGAACAGCGGAGGATCCCCCAGCGGAGTCAGCAAGCCGCCGCAGTTCGACACGATAAAAATAAAAAACATCACGATGTGCGATTTCCGCTGCCGAGCGGCATTAGCTCGCAGCAACGGTCGAATCAACAGGACTGATGCGCCGGTTGTTCCAATCACATTGGCGATCACCGCTCCCAGGCACATCAGCGTCGTGTTGAGCAACGGCGTCCCCGACAACGAGCCTTCAACCACGATCCCACCCGTGATCACGAACAACGCGCCTAGCAACACAATGAACGGGATGTATTCCAGCACCGCTTCGAGCAGCACATGCTGGCCTTCGGCTCCGAATGCCGAGGCCAGGTAAATCGCGATCGGCACCGAGAACAGCGCCGCGACGATTCCCTTGTTGCGGTTATGTTCCCACCAATGTCCAGCA
Source organism: Planctomyces sp. (assembly GCA_031375695.1). GTDB lineage: Bacteria > Planctomycetota > Planctomycetia > Planctomycetales > Planctomycetaceae > SXKJ01. The sequence continues at coordinate 18,036 of JANMIF010000036.1, read as the reverse complement.
AACAACGGCAACACCGCAATGCACAACAACGTGCCGACAAACGGCAGCATCGTCCAGAGTTCCAGTTGCTTTCCGATCATCAGAATTGTCCCAGGAACCGCACATCGTTTTCTGTGAACCGCCGAATGTCCGTGATGTTGTGACGCCTCATGCAAAACCGCTCGATCCCGAACCCGAACGCGAATCCAGTCACTTCTTCCGGATCAAAGCCAACCGCGCGGAGGACGTTCGGATCGACCATGCCCGCGCCGCCGATTTCCATCCAGCCTTGGCCCCAACTCATGTCCACTTCGACTGACGGCTCGGTGAACGGAAAAAAACTGGGGCGGAATCGGATGTGAACATCGCGGCCCAAGTACGTCGTCGCGAACATCCGCAGCGTCGTTTTCAATTGAGCCATCGTGACGTCAGCCCCGATCATCAAACCTTCCATCTGGTGAAACATGCAGGAATGCGTGGCGTCGATCGTGTCTGGCCGATAGACGCGTCCCAACGAAACAATGCGGATCGGTGGCTTGGCCTTTTCCATCACGCGAATCTGCACGGTTGAGGTCTGACTTCGCAACAACACCGGCCCGCCAGCAGTCGCTCGAGCTGTCGCAAGATAAAAATTCTCCAACGGATCGCGAGCGGGATGATCGGCTGGAATATTGAGCGCTTCAAAATTGTGCCACTCGTCTTCAAGTTCTGGCCCATTCGCGACTGTAAAGCCCATTCGCCCGATGATGTCTTTGAACTCATCCATCGTCTGCGTCAGCGGATGCCGGCGACCCAACTGCATTGGCTCACCGGGCAACGTGATATCGATGCCGGTCAGTGACACTTTCGGCTTGGCGAGTTCTTGCTGCCGAGCTTCGAGCGCCGCAGTGACTCGCTGTCGAACTTCGTTGAACTTGGCTCCCAGCACCGGCCGTTCATCGGGAGTGGCCTTGCCGAGCAAATCCTGCAACGACTTGATTCGGCCACTTTTCTTGCCGAGGAACTCCACGCGAGCGGCCTCGACCGCAGCGGCATCTTTTGCGGCTGACAACGTGGCCAGCGCTTCGGCTTCGAATTCCGCGTACTGTTGCAGCGGGTCCATGCGATGTCGTCCACTCAGGCCGCGTTCGCCAAGGCCCCTTGCACCAAAGCCACGATTTCATCAAACACTTGTGGCTCCGCAATTGCCAATTCGCTGAGCGTGCGGCGATTCAAAGTGACGTTGGCCAACTTTAGGCCGTGAATGAATCGCGAATACGACAAGCCGCGCATCGTCACAGCCGCGTTCAATCGGATGATCCACAGCGCCCGTTGATCGCGTTTCTTGATCTTGCGGCCTTTGTAGGCATACACGCGGCCCTTGATGACCCCGTCCACGACGGTTCGCCACAAACGGCGACGGCCGCCAACTCGGCCTTCGGCTTCCTTGAAAAACCGCTTCTTCTTCTTGTGACGAACAACACCCGACTTAATACGCATGACTCAACTCTTTCACTGATTTCTCTGACAGCATGGTGGTGCGATGCTCCGCGTCGCAACCCACGACGCGAAGCGTCGTGCCGCATTTGGTGTTCGGTCTTTACAGGATCGGGCGCAGGCCCTCGATAACGCGGTCGGCTTGATAGTTGGCGAGCACCCCGTCCTGTCGCAAATGGCGTTTGCGATTGCCCGACTTGCCGCTCAGCAAGTGGCCACGAAATGCCTTGCGATGCTTGGCCTTTCCGTTGGCGGTGACGGTGAATCGCTTCTTCATTCCTTTGTGAGTTTTCTGCTTGGGCATATTCGGCTCGCTCAGCGTCCGTGAAACAAAACGTGTGATTTCAACAAATCCTAATTCAGCCACTCTGGCCGAAAGGCCGGGCATCGTAGTGGCGATCCGAAAAGGATTCCACTGATGTTGGATGCAAAAATTTCCGCGACCCGAACGCAGTCAAACGGCTTGACCCCTAACGGATGCGGCGTCAGGCTTTGTACTGGGCCGGAACATGGTTTTTTATCGCAAAGGGTCGGGAAATGCAGCACATTCCATCCGGTCGTCGTGAGTTTCTGAAGCAAAGTTTCTTGGTGGGAGCGGCCGTCGCGTTCTCGGCCACCAGTTGGAACCGGGTCTTCGGAGCCAACGAGAAGTTGAACGTGGCTTCGGTCGGGCCAGGTGGCAAAGGCTGGGACGACCTAAATCAGGTCGCGAAGAGTCCGAACGTTAACATCGTTGCTTTGTGTGATGTCGATGAAACGTCGAAGCACCTTGGGCAAGCGGCGGCGAAATTTCCGGCGGCCAAAAAGTTCTTTGATTACCGCAAACTGCTCGACGGCGCGAACGCCAAGGCGTTTGACGCGGTCATCGTTTCGACTCCCGACCATATGCACGCGCCGATCGCGCTGCCGGCCATGCAACTCGGCAAACATGTCTTTTGCCAGAAGCCGCTGACTCACACGGTGCAGGAAGCTCGGCAGATGCGGCTGGCGGCGAAGAAGTACAACGTCGTCACGCAAATGGGAAATCAAATCCAGTCGTACTCGGAATATCGCACGGCGGTGAAGCTGGTCCACGACGGTGTGATCGGCAAAGTCAAACAGGTCTTCTCTTGGCAATCGGGAAAAATGGGCTGGCGGCTGGTCGATGATCGGCCTGCCGAAACGGACCCGATTCCAGAAACGTTGCATTGGGATGAATGGCTCGGTGTCGCGCCCGTTCGGCCGTACAAGAGCAGCATCTATCACTCGTTCAATTGGCGAGCCTGGCAAGATTTTTCAAACGGCCAGCTAGGCGATTTTGGTTGCCATATCCTCGATCCGGTCTTCACAGCATTGAAGCTGGCCTCACCGACGAGCGTGTTCGCCGATGCCCCGCCGCTCAATCGCGAAGTTTGGCCGTTGTGGAGCAAAGTGCTTTACGAATTCCCCGGCACGGAACTGACGGCCGGGCCGATCACCCTGACCTGGTTTGATGGCGAAGGCCACAAGCCCGCCAACGATTTGCTCGGTCTGTCGGCGAGTTTCGTGTTGCCAGGTTCTGGCTCGGTGCTGGTCGGCGAAAAAGGTTCACTGCTGATTCCTCACGTTGCCATGCCGAAACTGTTCCCGGAAGAAAAGTTTGCGGACTTCAAGATCGAACCAGTAGCCGCGGTCGATCATTACGTCAGTTGGGCAGATGCGTGTCGCGGCGTTGGACAGACGACATCAAACTTTGGCTACGCGGGACCCCTGACCGAAACTGTGTTGCTTGGCACGATCGCTATTCGGCAACCAGGCAAAACCATGCTCTGGAACGCCGCCGCCGCAACATTCCTTGACCAACCGAAAGCCAATGCCTTGTTGACGAAACCATATAGGCCAGGCTTCGAGCCGGTGTGGATCGCGTGACTCTTTTTGTTGTACACGGGGCTTGCCTGATTGAAGTCAAAATGATGCTGGTCAGGAATGGTGTCATGGTACGGCGAGTGCTTTGACTTCCGAGCTCGATAGCGCACGTTCGTAGATTCGAACATCGCGTAGGCAGCCGTTGAAATAGTCCGTCGGCCCGAAGCCGATTCGCAATGGTTGCGTCGCCGCATGGCTGAGATCGTAGTCGGCGGGATTCAACTCCGCTGATTGAGCGACTCGTTGACCGTCGATGTGAAGTTCCAGTTGTCGTCCTCGGCGGATCGCGGCGATGTGTTGCCAACCGGGCGGCAGCGCGGCGTCGGAGGTCACGTTCTTGCCCGCTTCGATCGACAGTACTTTGCCGGACGGCAACGTGCCCCAAAACATGCGGCCGCGATATTCGGCCATCGTCCAGGCGCGGCGATATTTCACGTCCGGTGTCAGATCGACTCGGCCGATGCTCGTCCATTTTTCGTCGCCGTCGTAGCGTTGCACGTCGGCCAGAGGCAACGTCCCGCCGTACAGTTTGCCGTTGTGAACCATCAATCCCATGACCTCCAATTCCTCGCCGAGCCGTCCGGCGTCTTCCCAAGTCTGCTCGCTGGCGTAGCGGAAGACTCGACCCATCGGCCAGGTGCTGACATACAGCCGGCCGTGATGAATCGCGAAGCCGTAAGTTTGCGTCGTCTTCTCGCCGGGCAATCCACAGTCGGTCCAGTTCGTGCCATCGAAGCGGTACACCCGCCCGCCGTCGTAGCTTGTGGCGAACACTCCGCCGTCATGCACCGTCATCGCCTGCACTCGCTTGCCAAACGGCGATTCCAGCCGCGTCCAAGTTTGATCGCCGTCGTATTGAAAGAACCCGTGAGGTTGATACAACGACGAAGCGAAGAGTTTCCCGCGAAACACGATCATTCCGCCCGTCGCTCCGGTGTCTGGCAACTGCCCACACAGAATCCACTTTCCATCCGCTTCGTATCGAAAAATCTTGCCGCCAGGATTTTCGTTCTCGGACTCCCTCAACGCCGATCCGGCCACGCGATACTTTGCCGTCCCCGCAAACAGCTTGCCATCGAACTCGGCCAGCACCGACACGCCGTTCGACGCATCGGGGCTGCCGCAATCAATCCACTCGCCACGATCACCCAACCGATACACATGGCCAGATTCATCCCGACCCGGTTCGCACGATCCGACGAACAACCGACCGGCGTGTACCGCCATCGCCATGATGTACATCGCCTTGCCGGGCCGGCCATGATCGGTCCACGAAGGCTCGATCCGCCCGTTGTCGATCCCGAAGCTGACTTGCCGCACGTTCGGCTGACTGAGCGTCGTTCCTGACGTTGTCACTCGCAGACTGAATCCGCACCGCGACTGGTCGTCGAATTGACTGATGATGTCGCCGAGCGCGTCGTCCAATACGTCGGCAGTGTGGACCCACGAGGTCAGCGAGAAATCGCCGTCTTTCAGATCGGACGAACGCCCCGCAGCAATTTCCAGGAATTGTCCGCGTCCACCGAACCTCGCTGCCGATTTACCGCGTTCGAATCGGCCGAACTCAACTCCTCGATTCGTTGCGTGACGCTGTCGCACGGACTCGTCGCGAGCATCCGTTTCTAATCGCCAATGCCCAATCAACCCCTCACTGAGCTTGACTTCAGATTGAGCCAAACCAATCGAGTTGTGAATGAAACCACACACAACCAGTGCCACCAAATTCGCACACATTCTCAATTGCACGATTTCCTCCTCCTCTCTGCTCGACTTGCGAGTCCAGCGATCCGCCCAGACACTCAGGCTGGCATCATCGCCGAGGCCTTGTCATGAAAATCAAATACGGACAGATTGGAACCAGTCACGCGCACGCGAACAAGATCGCAGTGTATCGGCAATCAGACGACTGGGAGGTTGTTGGCGTTGTCGAACCGGACGCCGATCGACGTCGCCAAGCCGAACGTGAGCCAGCGTATCGCGATCTTCCGTTCGTCACCCAAGAACAATTGCTGAACATTCCCGGAGTGCAAGTCGTCGGAGTCGAGACGCACGTCCGCGATTTGCTGGACACGGCGGCTAAGTGCCTCTCGGCGGGAAAGCACATTCATCTCGACAAGCCAGCCGGTTCGTCGTTGCCGCATTTTCGGCAATTGCTCGACGATGCGGCCAAGCGGCACCTCGTCGTCCAGATGGGCTACATGTTTCGGTACAGCCCGGCCGTTCTGATGTTGCGGGAGTTTTTGAAAAACGGCTGGCTCGGCGAACCGTATGAGATTCACACCTTGATGAGCAAAGTCGTGCCCGACGGTGATCGTCGTCAATTGGCGGAGTTTAGCGGCGGGATCATGTTTGAATTGGCTTGCCATGTAATCGACCTCGTTGTCGGAGTTCTCGGCAAGCCGACTCAAGTGCATCCGTTCTCGCGACACTCCGGTCGACAAGACGACAAGCTCAGCGACAACATGTTGGCCGTGTTCGAATATCCGAAGGCAATTGCCAGCGTGAAAGCCAGCGCGGTTGAAATCGACGGGGGCGATCGTCGGCACTTTGTCGTCTGCGGCAGCGAAGGGACGTTTCACATTCAGCCGCTCGATGCCCCATCGGTGCGATTCACGCTCAAACAGCCGCGTGGCAAGTACGGCAAAGGCTATCAAGATGTTCGCTTCGGAAACTACCCGCGCTATGTCGGCGATGCGGCCGATCTTGCCAAACTGGTGCGGCAGGAAAAGGAGCCCGATTACTCGTATACCCACGATCTAGACGTTCAAGAGGCGGTCTTGCGAGCCAGTGGGATGCCGACGGAGTAAACCCCCGTCGCGAGCCAACTGACTGTTTCACTCAATTCGCCTGACGGGATAGAATCCGCCTGGCCCCAGCTTCAAAAACTCACTCGTACTTGGAGGACATGACTATGCGACGCATTTTCGGATCACTCACACTGTTGGCGGCGATGACCTCGAGCCTGTTGTTGGCTGAAGACAAACCTAAGGAAGCTCCCAAGGAAGCCGCCAAAGAAGCTCCGAAGGCGACTCAGGCGGAGATGGATGCGATCGCCGCCGTGAAGAAGGCGGGCGGGGCCGTCCAGCAGTTGGCTCAGAATGACAGCCGGCTGGAAGTCACGTTTCACCTCGCTGATGGCAAGATCGGTGACGAACAAATCGCGACGGTCAAGCCGCTCGGCAACATTATTTACTCGCTGAACCTGCGGAAGACGGAAGTCACCGATAAAGGACTGGAACACCTCAAGGAATTGAAGAGCCTCGTCAAGCTGCACCTGGAAGGGACCAAAGTCACCGATGCCGGTCTGCCGAATCTCGTGGCCTTGGAGAATCTCGAATGGCTGAATGTGTACGGTACCGAGATCACTGATGCCGGACTGCAAACGCTCGCGGCAGCGAAGAAGTTGAAGAAGATTTACGTCTGGCAGACCAAAGTCACCGAGGAAGGCCAGGCCAAGTTCAAAGCCGCGAACACGACCGCTCAATTGATTCCGGATATTGCGCTCGACAAGAAGCGTGCGGAACTCGAAGCCGTCCGCAAAGCGGAAGCCGAAGCGAAAGCCAAGGAAGAAGAAGCCAAGAAGAAAATCGAAGACGAAAAGAAGAAGGCCGAAGAAGAAGCCAAGAAAAAAGAAGAAGAAGCCAAGAAAAAGGCGGAGGAAGACAAAAAGAAAGCCGACGAGGAAGCCAAGAAGAAAGACGCCGACAAGAAGGAAGAAAAGAAGTAGCGTCTGTTCGTCGCAGGGAACGGTAGGCTCGTCACGCCGAGACGGTGACGGCCATGCAGCGCGGGCGGATCGCAAACAAACCTGATCGGTGGAGGCGATCCATGCAATTGAAGTGCGAACAATGCGGGGCACCGTTGCAGGCGGCAGACTTGCACTTGGATCGGGGCATCGCGGTCTGTTCGGCGTGCGGCGGCGTATTGCATTTGCCGGATCGAGGTGGCGGCGAAGCGAAGAATTCGCCGACTCGCGCGGCGAAGCCGAAAGGGGACGTACCGGTTCCCGTGCGATTCGCAATCGAAGATGACGGGCACGAATTGCTGATTCGATATCGCTGGTTTCATCCGGCCGTTTTGTTCTTGCTGTTTTTTGCGATCGCCTGGGATAGCTTTCTGGTGTTTTGGTATTCGATGGCCTTCGGAGGAATTGGTCCGCCTGGCGCGTTCGGATTGATCATGATTCTATTCCCGATTGCTCATGTGGCAGTCGGAGTCGGCCTGACGTATTTCGTCATCGCCAGTCTGCTCAACACAACTCATGTGCGCATCGCGGACGGTACGCTGAGCGTGCGGCATGGGCCGGTACCGTGGCGCGGAAATCTGGACTTAGTCGCGGACGAAATCGAGCAGGTTTACTGCAAGCGAAACACGAAGCGCAACCGAGATGACGGCGGCAGCGTGAGCAGTTCAATGAACTACGAAGTTTGTGCGGTCGTGGGCGAGCGGCAAGTGCGGTTGCTCGGCATGATCATGGAGCCGGATCAAGCGCTGTTCGTCGAACAGCGGATCGAGCGGTTTCTGCGAATCGAAGATCGGCCGGTCCCCGGCGAATTGGAGGCGTAATGTCGTCGCTGCTGCGAGTCGGGCTGATCATTGTCATTGTGGGAGTAGCAGTCGCCGTGCGAGCTGATGATGCGGCGGGCGTTTTGCGCGGCGAGGTGCGTGACGCGGACTCGAAGCAGCTTGTGCAGTGCCGGTTGTACGTGAACTCAGCGGATGGCGTGAATTGGTTTTTTCCTAAGTCGGCGGACCCGAATGGTTCAGCGATCGCGTACGACCGAGGTCGGGACAAGAGCATCGAAAAGCACGTGACGTTGTCGGCGCATCCGTTTGTGGTCGAGTTGCCGCCGGGAAAATATGTGCTCACGGCCGAACGGGGCAAAGAATATCTGACGGCGACGAAAGAGATCGAAGTCGGCAAGGAACCGGTCAGCGTCACGCTGGAACTGAAACGTTGGATCAACATGGCAGAGAACGGCTGGTATTCCGGCGACACGCATGTGCATCGGCCGATCTCCGAGCTGTCGAACGTGATCCTGGCCGAAGACCTCAACATGGTTTATCCGATGTCGCAGTGGGTGACGGTGACTCACACGCTGCCAGAAAAGGGCCGAGTCGATCCGCAGCCGATTTCTCGTGAGCCGATCTTTGCCGACGCGACTCACGCAATCGTGCCGATGAACACGGAATACGAAATCTTCTCGGTCGGAGCGAAACGTCACACGCTCGGCGCGGTCCTGATCCTCGGCCAAAAGGAACCGCTAAAGATCGGCATCCCACCGTTGAAGGCAGTGGCCGAACAGGCTCGCCGGCAAGGGGCGTTGCTCGATTTGGAAAAGCACTCGTGGGCTTGGACGCCGATCATTGCTCCGGTGATGAAGGCGGACCTGTATCCATTGTCAAACAATCACGTCTGGCGGACCGAGTTCGCGTTCAAACAATGGACGCTGGAAAACAACTGGCGCGACAACCCACGCATTGAAACCGACAAAGACGGTTTCACAGAATCCGGCTGGCTGCACTTCGGCTGGGAGCAATACTACGCGATGCTCAACTGCGGCCTGCGCATGCGTCCGACCGCCGGAACCGCAAACGCCGTACATCCGGTCCCTGCCGGATTCAGCCGAGTTTACGTTGATCTTGGCAAGGAAACGTTTTCGCCCGAACTGTGGCAATGTCGGCTAAACGAAGGCCACAGCTTCGTGACGACCGGACCGATGTTGTTTTGGCACTCTGGAAAAGCGGAGTCAAGCCGAGGTTCGATTTTCTTCACCATTCAGAGTCAGTATCCAGTCAAAGTAGAAGCCATTCACAACGGAGACATCGTTGAAACAACGACTCGTGAACCTCGAATACGCGATTCTGTGACGAAGACAACGGGCGAAACACGACTGAACTCCGACGAATCCGGTTGGTTGGCCATTCGTTGTTTTGAGAAGTTGCCAAACGGACGCGTCCGCTTTGCACATTCCGCCCCAGTATTCGTGGATGTAGCGGCCAAGCCAATCCGCCCGCGCCGCGATCAGGTCCGCTATCTGATCCAGCGATGCGAGGAAGAAATCGCTCGCAACAAAGACGTACTAATTGAAGCGGAACTGGCGGAGTATCGCGAGGCGTTGGAGTTCTATCAGGCTCAGATGAAGGTCGCGCGTTAGTTCGTGGTCGGCTCGGCGGAGGCATCGAACATCTTGGCGATCAGCGATTCGGCCGGTGGTTTGGTCAGTAGACTGACGACGAGACCGCTGGTGATTGAGGTCAACATGCCCCACAGGAACGGGTCGAAGTTCAGCAAGTAATACGGACGAAAGCCCGTCAACTGGCCGATCCGCTGTTCGGGGGTGATCTCGAAAATTCCAAGCAGGTATAGCGACAACACGGTCAGGGCACCGCTAATCATACTGGCCAGAACGCCGGGGACGGTGGCTCGTCGCCAGTAGCAGGCCATGAGCGCGGGGAACAAAAACGTCGCGGCCGAGCCGGTAGAGCTGAAGACGATCAGGGCTTGCAGATACGACACCGGGCTGATGTTGACCGCGATCGCCACCAAGCCGACGAAGATCATCGATGCATAAGCCGCTCTTCGCAGTTCGGTGGGTGTCGCCTGCGGTCGAAGGAAACGTTGATAAATGTCGCGTACCAGGCCGGATGACAACACCACCAGATACGAACTGACCGTGGACATCACCGCTCCAAACGGCGCGGCCAGGATGAAGCCGGCAATCAACGAGCCACCTGGCCAATCTTTCGTGGTTAGCAACGCCATTCGCGGAATGATTTCGTCCGTCTTGCCGGGGAGTTCGGGAATCAACGCTCGACCACAGATGCAGATCACGATCAGCGGTAGGTAAATCCCCAAGTTGTAAACGCTCAATAAGTAAATCGAGCGTCGAATGACCTGCGTATTTTTGCTGGCCATGACTCGGACCAGACCGGCCGGGGAACCGACACCACCCCAAACCCAAACGCAGAAAAATGAGATCGCCAGCGACAGTGGCAAGAAATCGCGCGGCCGATCCACGTCGTAGGCCATGCGCGGGATCGGTTTACCCTCGACGATCTTTGGTCCCATCGCCGGATCGTCATAGCCCGGTCCGAAGACATAGCCCGGTCCGGTGTTCGTCAACGCTTTTTGCGTTGCGTTCTCCAGTCCACCGACTTGGTACAGCGATGCGAACAACAGAACCATCACGCCGAAGAACATCAGCACGCTTTGAAACATGTCCGTCCACACAGCCGCCAGGAAACCGCCCATCAGCGTGTAAGCCATCACCGTCACCGAAAAGACCGCCAAGCCGATGTAATACTTCGTGTCCAACGGAGATGATGCATCTTCAGCGAGAGCAAGAAATCCTGATCCCGGCCAAGCCAGTTTCATCACGATTGCCCCGGCTTTGAATTGCGCGAACATCATGAAGCTGAGATACAGGAGAATGAACAATGATGCGACCAGCCCCAGCGTCGGACTGCCGAATCGCGATCGAAACAGGTCCGGGACCGTAATCGCTCCCGTGCGCCGGCTGAGCTGAGCCAGTCGCTTACCGAGAATGCCGAAACCGGTAATCGGCACAACCATGTAGCCGCCAATCCACAATGCGACGATCCATCCATGCGTGTAAACCAGCGACGGAAACCCCATGAATGTGCCGCCGCTTTGCACAGTCGCTGTGAGTGCCAAGGCCCAAGCTCCTAGGCCGCGGTTGCCCAGGAAAAAGCCGGTCATGAACGACCCTTTTTGAGTCGCTCGATTGGCCAACGCCCCGATCCACAATGACGCGAAGATGAACAACACCAGCGCGATCAAAGCTCCGTAACCGATATCGCCGACGGGGGCAGTTTCGTTCGCGGCCAACAGATTGATGCTGATTCCAAACATTGATCAGCCCCCCAATCCGAGTTCGTCGGTTTCTTCTGACAACTCTTCACCAAGGTGAGCGTCGCGAACGAAGACCGCTCCGAATAACCACGAGATCGCAGCACCCAACACCCACGGCATCACGACGCCCCAGAAAATCCAATCCGGAAAGCCAAAGACGAGTTTCAACTCCGCCGCCGGCCGGCTGTAGCCCAGCCGATAACAGGTGCTGATCGCATAAACGATTGCCGCCAACCAGATGCCAACGACCAGCAGCGCCTCGCGCCGAGCCGTTCGCACCACGGAATCCGTGTTGTCGCTCATGAAGCCTCACTTTCGGAAACATCGAATCGGGGGCGGCATCGTATCGTGATCGCTGCGCGAATCCACTGGTGGCGCGACCGTGAACGTCGGGCAAGCTGGAAGCTTGCACTACGAGTTGCTTACCATCCCGCCCACCTGCAAGTTCCCAATCCAGGAGTCTGTGATGCGCGTTCTTGGTCTGACTCTCTTGATCGGATTGATCATTGGCAATCTCGGATTTGCTGACTCGTGGTCTCGGTTCCGAGGGGACAACGGTTCGGGACTCGCCTCGTCCGCCGCCAAGTTGCCGGCGGACATCGGGCCGGATCGGCATGTTGTTTGGAAGACGGAGTTGCCTCCCGGCCATTCGTCACCCGCCGTACAAGACGGTCGTATCTTTCTGACAGCGGTGCGAGATCAAAAGCTCGTCACGATCGGTGTCGATCAAGCGACCGGAAAAATTCTTTGGGAACAACCGGCTCCGCACGAAAAGCTGGAAAACGTCCATCGCATCGGCAGCCATGCTCAAAGCAGCCCGGCCACGGACGGCGAGCGAGTCGTGACGTTTTTTGGTTCGAGTGGCCTGTATTGCTACGACCGCGACGGCCACGAACTGTGGAAAGTCCCGATGGGTCCGTTCAAGAATGATTTTGGTGCGGGAAGTTCGCCCTTGATCGCGGACGACTTCGTGATTCTGTGCCAAGACCATGATATTGGCTCGTTCATCGCGGCTTTCGACAAGCGGACGGGCAAGGAAGTCTGGCGGACTGACCGTTCGGAGTTTCCGCGCAATTACTGCACACCCATCATTTGGACCGTTGAAGGCCGCAAACAGATTGTCGTCGCCGCGACGTTGCGAGTGATCGGCTATGACCTCGCAACTGGCAAGGAACTGTGGACCGTTCGCGGTATCGCTCGATTCATTTGCGCCAGCCCGGTGATCGCTCCCGACAACATGCTGTACGTCGCCGGCTGGGCGGCGGGTGGCGATGAGTCGGAACGATTTTCCGTTCAGCCGTTCTCTGTGATTCGGGCAGAAACCGACAAGAACCTCAACGGTACGTTTGAGGAAGACGAACTCCCGAAAGGAGACATCAAGCAGCGGTTCACTCAGGTCGATCGGGACAAAAACGGCAGCGTGACTGAATCGGAGTACGAGTTCTTTCGGATGTTGTTCGATCAAGGCCAGAACTCGGTCGTGGCGATTAAACCGGGAGCAAAAGGCGATGCGACCGACTCACATCTGTTGTGGAAACAACGGAAGTTGGTCCCATTCTGCGCGTCGCCGATTGTCGCCAACGGCACGTTGTTCACGATCAAAGATGGCGGAATCTTTGCCAGCCTGGATGTGAAATCCGGCAAGCACTCCAAGCAAGGCCGTGTCTCCGGCACGGACGACTATTATGCCTCGCCGGTCGGTGGCGACGGCAAGATTTTTTTGTTCAACGAAGAAGGCCGCTTGACGGTCGTTTCGGCAACTAAAGATTGGCAGACCCTACATACGACCGAGTTCAACGAGAAGGTCTACGCGACTCCTGCGATCGTCGACAATCAGATTTTCGTGCGTACGAATGGCCATCTGTTTTGCTTCGGCGAGAAACTTCCGTAGGCCGCTGAGGACTGTGACGTCGTTTTTTTGTACTCAGTTTTCTCTCGGGATTCGTCGCTTCTCTACGGTGCATCGAGCTCGTTCTGTCACCTCGAGAAGCGCCGAGAAAACGCAGACTTCAATCTGATTGGCAATACAAACGTGGCTTCAAACAATTCATTTAGCCTCGCTGACCTGCAAGCATTGATCGAAAAGATGTATTCGAGCAAAGACGCAGCACGCGGCATCGACGGCACGTTTATGTGGCTGATGGAAGAGGTCGGCGAATTGGCCGCCGCCTTGCGTGAAGGAACGAAAGACGAACTGGCGATGGAATTCGCCGATGTGCTCGCGTGGCTGGCAACGATCGCGAATGTGGCCGATGTTGATCTTCAGGCAGCGGTGTTGAAGAAATACGGCAGCGGCTGTCCCGGATGCGGCCAGATGATTTGTGTCTGCGACCTCAAAGAAAAGCCGTAGCCGCTTGATTCAAGACGACGTGCGAATCCGATCCAGCCAATTCTCGACCTCTGCTTGTTTCAGCTTGCGGACCTTGGAGATGTCGGCTCGCAGCAGATTGAAATCTCGTTGTGCATGCCAAGTCCGAATGTAGGATTTTGGCCCCAGCAGCACGACGCGGTGGCCATCCAATAAGGGGATATCGGCCGGAATCCCTTCATTCCACACCGCAGTCGTTTTGTCGGCTTCGTGATCTTTTGGATCCGGCAATGTCCCGTCCGAATTGAGCGCCGCTTTGGTGTACAGATTCCAGACTCCGTAGATCGCGTCGTCGGTATGCTGCGGCCCGATCCCGCGAGCGACATTGGCAGCCAGTTTGGAAACACGACGGCGTTGAAACCAGCCACGAGGAAACACATCCATCAACAGGACGTTCAATTGAAAGTTATCCGACACGCCATTCATGCGGCCGACGATTCCCAAACCGGTCAACGGTTCGATGACCAGCAGCGGCTCATCGTCCAGCACTTGGAGAATCTTCCACAACCAACCGGCACCCGGATGGAACTCGGCGATGTTGCGAACCGATGCCAATTCGCGAGAGGCCAAATGGCGAGCTTCGCGACTGACAGAAAACAGAGCGATGCCCGCCGGATACGACTGCTCCAAAGCGTTCCACGCCTCCGCTTCGTCGGGGAGTTCAGCGCTCGCCAATCGAAGGGCTGTCGCGCGGTCACGATCTTTGTTCTTGGAGTTGGGCAGATTCGACAGCATCGCCTCGTGGAAACTGTGGGACTGCTCAATGAGCTTGTGGAACTGCCGGATCAGCGGTTCGTGAAGCGGCGTTGTCTTCGCTCCCAACTCCACCAACGAGCCACAAACCATCATCAGCACGCTCGCGCGACTCGGGTCGTCCACATCCAACCCGAGACTGATAACTTCGAGCACATTGTTGATGTTGCTGGCGGATGTCCCGTGCGTCGATTGCAACAATCCGCGCGCCGCTTGCGCGATCTGCTCATCCGACGAATCCTCGTCGGCGATTAAACTCAATAGGCGCTTGGTGACTTGAATGCTCGACGGCATTATTACGTTCCCTTTTCATGAATTTCGGGTGCGGTGAGTTTTCCACGAACCGACTGGCGATAAGCTATCCATAACCCAAACACGAGTGCAAAGTGCAGTCTTCACTCTGCATTTTGCACTCGTCAGCGATTTCCGCTCAACAGGGAGAACGACGATGCCGCAGCCGCATTCGACCCGAAGTTGTCAGCAGGTGGTTTCACGTCGAGTGGCTTTGCAGGCCGGGTCGATTGGATTGCTCGGCCTCGGATTAAGTGAGTTGTCGGCCGCGCGAAGTTTGATCGCGGCAGAATCGGTCTCGCCGAAGAAGTCGGTTCTGTTTGTTTTTTTGACCGGCGGCTTGTCGCATCAGGACAGCTTCGACATGAAGCCCGATGCTCCCGACGCCGTGCGCGGCGAGTTCAATCCAATTGCGACTCGGACGCCCGGGCTGATGGTGTGCGAACATCTGCCGCTGCTGGCGGCTCGGACCGAGCGTTATGCACTGGTGCGGTCGATCGCCACGGAAAGCAGCGGGCATGAAGAGGCGTGTCACATGCTGCTGACCGGCCGCTTGGATATTCCGGCGGGATTTTCGCTGGCACGGGTTCCGAGTGCGAATGAGTGGCCATCGATGTTGTCGCAGGTGACGTATGCGACTCGCGGGCGGAACAACTTGCCGCCAGCGGTCGTGTTGCCAGAACCGAGCGTCAACGAAGCGGCGAAAGTTCGGCCAGGTCAATATGCCGGAAAGCTGGGCCCGAAGTGGGAGGCGTGGCACGTCAACATGGCCTCCGCGTGTCCGCTCGGCAACGGAGCGTGTCCCGATTGTTTTCGCTTCGACGCAGACACTTACGAGCACGCTTCGCCGACGATTTTTGATACGCCGATGCTGACTCTGCCAGAAGGTGGTTCCGTTCGGCTGGGCCATCGCGTCGGATTGCTCGACGAAATCGAAATGCAACAGCGGCAACTCGAACGAACGGCCGATGCCGCGTCGCTCGATCAACATCGAGCCCAGGCGCTGTCGGTGCTCGCAGGTCCGAAGACTCGGGCAGCGTTTGATGTTGAACATGCCGATCCGCAGACTGTGGCTCGATACGGGAAAAACAAGTTCGGGCTGTCACTGCTGATGGCTCGACGGCTGATCGAAGCGGGAGTCAACTTGGTTCAAGTGAACCTTGGCAAGAACAGTTCTTGGGACACGCATCGCCGCAACTTCGTGAACCTGCAAAGGAACCTGCTGCCGTATCTGGATCAATCGGTCTCTGCGCTGCTCGACGATCTGGCAGAAAGCGGGTTGCTGGAAACAACGCTGGTGATCGTGATGGGTGAATTCGGACGCACCCCGAAGATCAACAAAGACGCCGGCCGCGATCATTGGGGTCCAGCCAACTCCGCGCTCATCGCCGGAGCAGGCGTACGCGGCGGCACGGTGGTCGGCGCGACCGACAAGCTGGCGGCTTACGTCACCGACGACAAACAAACTCCCGAAAACATCGCCGCCACGATCTACGACACGCTTGGCATCCCGCGACACGCGAATTGGTCCGACTTCGACGGCCGACCGTATGAACTGTATCGTGGCGAGCCGATCGCGGGACTGCGTTCGTAAATAACCCGATGCGTTAGAGCGTTAGCGAGGAAGAACGCTCCGACTCCACAACTTGAAGGAATCATGATGCCAGCAACGCGAACTTGGTTGACGACGGTGACGATTATTTTGGCAACGGCCTTCGGAATGCAGGTCGCCGACGGTGCGATGACAAAATTCGCACGCTTTCAGGTAGGCGAGTCAATTGCCTACGGCGTGGTCGAAGGGGACAAGGTCACGCAGATTGACGGCGACGTATTCGGCAAATGGACGAAGACGACCAATTCGCATTCGCTTAGCGACGTCAAACTGCTGGTGCCGACGAAGCCAACGCAGGTGCTGGCGATGGCGGGGAATTACCGGAGTCATTTGCGCGACGACGTGATCCCGCCGAAGTTTCAGATCGTACAGCCGTTCTTCAAATCGCCCAGTTGTCTGGTGCCGCACGGTGCGGACATCGTCATTCCGCCGGGAACCAGCGATGTTCACTTTGAGGCGGAACTGGTGCTCGTGATCGGCAAGACGGCCAAGAATGTGCCGGAGTCGAAGGCTCTCGACTATGTCTTCGGCGTGACCTGTGGCAATGACGTGAGTGCTCGCGATTGGCAGAAGGACGACGTGCAGTGGTGGCGAGCGAAAGCGGCCGACACGTTTGGTCCGTGTGGTCCGTATTTGGTCAGCGGCCTAAATTGCGACGATCTACGAGTGCAAATGCGGGTCAACGGCAAGACGCTGCAAGATCAGAGCACGAAGGATTTCATTCACAATTGCGCGAAACAGGTGAGTGTGCTCAGCCAGCACATCACGTTGCAGCCCGGCGATATGATCTTCACGGGAACGCCCGGCCAAACGTCCTCTATTTTTCCGGGCGATGTGTGCGAGGTGGAAATTGACGGGATCGGGGTGCTGCGAAACAAAGTCTCCGGGGCTGATCCTCGTAAAAACGATGCGGGCTTTTCATCGATCTTCGATGGCAAAACACTGGCCGGCTGGCACAAGAATCCGGAGCGAATCGGTCACGGGACTGGCGGCAGTTGGGCGGTCGAGGACGGAGTGATCGCCGGTGAGCAAGACCCGCCCGGCAGCGGCAATGGCGGCTTGTTGCTGACCGATGAAAAGTTCGGTGACGTTGAGTTGTTGATCGAAATGAAACCGGATTGGGGCGTGTGTTCCGGTTTGTTCGTGCGGTCGAATGACAAAGGCCAGTGCTTTCAGATGATGGTCGATTATCACGATCGTGGAAACGTCGGCCACATTTACGGCGAGGGAACCGGCGGCTTCAACACGCGGCCCTATGACATCTTCGGCGAAGAAAAAGATGGCAAGTTAGTCAAACTGTTCGCCAAGCCGACAGACCCCGTGCCGCCACCGTCGCCAACTTGTACGAGCGATGCTTGGTTGGCGGCTTGGAAAGTAGGCGATTGGAACACCGCGCGAGTTCGCGTTGTCGGCAATCCGCCGGCGATCACGACCTGGATCAATGGCTTGAAGGTCAACGAGTTCGATGGTACGAAATTCGGCGATCCCAAATACGACAAAGCGAAAGTCGCTGAGTTGCTCGGTCCGAAAGGCTCGATCTCCGTGCAAGTTCACGGCGGCCAAGGCTGGCCGAACGGAGCCAAATGCCGCTGGAAAAACATCAAGGTCAAACGGCTGTAAACACACTCGCCAGAGTGCGACTACCCCGCGTTCTGGTCGGCTTGTTGAATTTGTACGTTTTGCATGGATAGTTTTTGAATTTCCCCCGGACCCCCTGTCCGCAGCGCCCCTTACCCCTTTGATCAAGGGAAGTCATTGGCACTGCGATTGCAAGGGGGCTGGGTTCATCGGACTCGT